>CAJUFS010000004.1:0-27353 GCA_910585575.1 uncultured Adlercreutzia sp.
CTGGACCGCCGAGTACGACATGGCCCGCATGTGCGAGGACGCCTGGCGCTGGCAGAGCCAGAACCCGGAGGGGTATGGAAAGGCGTAGGACACAGGATAGCAGGCTGCGATTGCCTGCAGATTCCGAGAAGCCGCGCGGGATACCGTCAAGGGTCTTGGGGGCACCCCGCCCTGAGATACAAAGGAGCAAGCAGGGGGGCAGCTTGTTCCTTAGACCACATTTTCGAAGCAGATAGGATGAACCGTGACCCAGAAACACACCAGTCAAGCTGCATGCTTTTGGCAAAGCATCTCGCCTACCTCGAAATCCACACTGATCGCAATCTGTCTAGCAATCGCAATTGGAATTCTTATGCGCCCCGGCATCGTAATGAAACTAGGGGACACCCCCCTGCACCACACGCTAGACACCGCACGTTTCATTCTTGCTCTGGCCTCAATCGCGATCTACTTCCTCCGCGTAAAGGTAGATGCCTTTGGCCTGCTTGTTATCGCCTTAGGAGCGCTCGCCTTCCTTTCGATAGCTTTTAATGGGCAAACTTCCTATTACTTCACCGAATTCTGGCTCCCCTCTTGCGCCTCCGCTCTTCTCGCTAGAGCGCTTTGCCCGAAGTATCGCGACGAACTTATTCTAGCGATCTTTTCGGTAAGCTCCGCTTTCTCGGTCATTAATCTTGCCTCCATCATCATGTACCCAGGAGGAATTCCGTCCATTGGAATAGACAACTATTTTTGCGGGAACAGAAACTGGTCTATCACGGCAATCCTCCCATCAGTAATTTCTTCACTGATGATAGACGACAGGCAGGGAAAAGCAATAACACCCAGGAGCTGCGTTGCTGTAATAATAGGATACGCTCAGCTCGCTCTCGCAACCTCGGCAACTTCTCTTGCCGTTTTCCTCTGCGCCACCTTAATCGGCATTTTGCTCTTCAGCAAGGCAAGAAGGGTCTTCACATTGTTCACTTACATAGTGCTTTATCTGACCTCGTTTTTGCTCGTCACTTTTGTTGGGTTTGACGGCCCTTTGGCTGCATTTGTGCACGATGTATTTAACAGAGACGCTACTTTTTCAGGAAGAACAGAAGTATGGCGCCAGGCAATCGCAAACGTTCTTTCGACCAATATGTTAATTGGTTGCGGCCGCGATACATACATCGTCGATAATTCTCAAGTGGGCTCGGCTCACAGCATGCTTCTAGAGGTATTTGTTCAAGGAGGACTTCTCGGTATAGCAGTATGGCTCTCCATTCTTATTCTAGTAGCTTCGAGGCTGTACAGAAATCGAGATTGCCGCAGCAGCGCCCTTGTGTCCTTGGCCATAGGAAGTTTTTTGTTCATAGGCCTTATGGAACAAACACGTTGGCCAGCGCTCTTCCTTTTCCTGGGAATAGGCTATAGCTCGGTATTCCAAGCAGGGTCTGTGATGCCATCAAGCAAAAGAACGTCATCACAGACCCCGCTATTGCGATGATCAACGATAGCCGTTAGTCACAATCACGTTTGGGCCAAAAAAAGCCCTGTCGCTCTATGTCTTCCTCGACCAAAGGGGAGCCAAGCTGAACTTCGATTATCCTCAGATCGTCGACAGCCCGAAGAGCGTGCCATTGCTTAGGAAGAATGTTGATCACATCGCCAACAGCAATTTGGCGTAGCTCACCATCAATAACCACCTCTCCCTTGCCGCTTGCAACAGTCCAAACTTCCGAACGGCGCAAGTGCCTCTGATAGCTCAGCTGGCACCCAGGCATAATAATCAGCTCCTTTGTCAAGACGTCATGCCCGTTTAATTTTTGGCTATCTAGAACGCGATATTCACCCCAATGTCGCCTCTCGTACATAGGGCGAGACGAACGAATCGACTCCACATGATTTTTTATTTTCGAGGACTCTTGCTTAGAGGATACTAGAATTCCATCATACGTTGCCACAACTACCGCATCGTTCAACCCCGAAACAAGCATGGGGAGTCCGGTTTCGTTAATCACATGAACATTATTGGTGTTCACAGAAAGCGCTTTTCCTTCGGTACTGTCAGCCATCTCATCAGTAAGAGAATCCCAAGTTCCTAGGTCTTTCCATTTGCCAGAATAAGGAATAACTGCCAAATTTGGACACTTTTCGACGCACTCGTAATCAAAGCTCGTTTTAGCCAAGCGTCCATACCCAGAAACCACTGACGCGTAATCTCCAAACCCATATGTATCGCGCAGCAGTCTTTCAATGTATTTCAAAGAAAATGCGAAAACACCGCAGTTCCATAAGGCGCCATTACGCATATATTTTTCAGCATCTAAAGCGTTCGGCTTCTCAACGAATGAATCTACTTCCAAAACTGAGCCGAACTGACTTCCTTTTTTTGGAAGAATATAGCCATACCTCGTTGAGGGAGACACAGGGGAAACTCCTAAGAGAACTATCTCGTTTTCTGAACGAACCGCATCTGCGAGCTCTCGCGTCATCTCATAAAAAGAGGGATCAGCGAAGGAGTCGATGGGCATAACCACAACGACATCATCCAGCGCAGACTTTTGTTCGTATATCAAATTCGCGCAAGCAAGCATTATGGCAGGTGCAGTATCGCGCCTCTCCGGCTCGAGAACAAGTGAATACTTCCCCGCGGGCAGTTGAGACCTGAGCAGACTTTCCTGGGTCGCGCTGGCAACCACTGTCACGCTAGAGGCAGCAATCGACTCGATCCGATCAAATACATTCTGTACCATAGAACAAGGATTACCCTGGGCATCCCTCAAAACTTTGAGAAACTGCTTGGACCTAACTGAATTTGATAGTGGCCATAATCGGCTGCCCGACCCTCCAGAAAGCAGAACGAGGTGCATATTCATTTAATTTCTCCTCTCAATCCCTTTCGGACCGCGCAAAAAGAATGCTTTACGGGCATAGCAGACACGAACCAAGCATAGACATATTTCCGCTAGGCACCTGCAAACGCAAACCATCTGGATAGTAAACACATTCAACACTATCAACGCCAGCAAGCCGACTGTGTAGATTACAGCAGTTATAGTAGACGATCTCGCTAAAGCACCGCTCTCCCCAGCAGCTCCAAGGAGAGGGTTTCCAAGCATTAGCGCAGGGTACGCAAAAGCAAGAACTGGGGCCAGATCCACAAGGATAAACGATCCTGCAACATAGCCTTCTCCACCCAACACAAACATAATATAGCCGCTCAGGCATGCAAAAAGAACGGAGCCGGCGGCGGCGGCAAATGTTCCTGCAATAAAGAAACGCAGGAACAACCGCATATTGCCAGAATGAACCATATAGGGATACAAGGCATTAGCAATCGGATTGTACAAGGACAATACTGCATTAATAGCTGTGACGGAAACACTCCAATACGCAACTTGCGTCGCGTCATCGAGAACCACTCCAATGAGAATGGTTGCCAACGCATTGAACACTGCAACAGCGGTTGTCGAAACAAAAAAGGGAAAGGCTCCAAAAAAGGCGCGCGCCACCAGCTGCAATGAGACAGGGACCAAGACAAGCCCAAAACGCCGAACAACCGCCGCCCAAGATAGAGATGCCGCAAACAAAGAGGCAAGCGAGTCGAAACAAAACAGAAGCAAAAGATCCTCGGGCCCTCGCACAAATACGAGAATGAGCGAAGTAGAAACTGTCTTGCTTGCCACAAAACGACCCGTAATAACCCCCATTTTTTCGAATCCCATGAAAACAAAATCAGGGATTCCCACCATGCACACTACCCCAGCAAACGCCACGAAAACGCAGGACAAGTCGTGCTTAACAAGCTCAACCTGACACGAAACCGCCAGGACAATAATGCCGGCAACTAGTACCAAGATAGATTTAGCACATGTTGCGGAAGTTAAAATTTCGCAACATGCACGAACCCCGCTACGGTTTTCAACAATTTCCTTTGTGGCAGCTTGATTAAAGCCAAAATCAGCCACAGTCTGAACAAAAAGCATCATCGATACAATATAAGCGTATATACCGTATGACTCAGAGCCCAAACAACGCGCCAAATACGGCAGAAGAATTAGAGGGAATACGTATCGTGCAGCAACAAAACCATATTGCATTGCAACATTCGAATAGACAGTTTTATTACCCTTGTCCAACGTTTCTCTCCTTTGAAGATGGACTCACCGAGGCGAGAACGATGAGCATCCAAAGCAACGGCTGCCGCTGATTGGCTAGAAAGAAGCATTCAAATAAAAGAGGCAGATAAAAAAGTAAAGTCCTTGAACGAAACGAGCATTGCCTCAAGTTTAGGATTACCCAAATTGCAAGAAGCACAAAGGGGCCAACCCCATAATAAAATAAAATTCCCAGAACAGTGGAATGGATCTCGTTTGTTGCATAAGCCAACTCAAACCTATCCCAGAACCCCTCGCCAGCACCGTAGAGTATTTTTTCAGGATAAATCATCAGCTTATCGGCTCCTCGATCAATTAATATCGAGGAGTCGTATCCACTTCCCTTTGGGTCAATTACTTTTTCCAGTTTTTCTGTGATACGGCCAATAGCATTTGAGATCTGCGAATCTGAAGAGACGATTTTCGCGTCATCTTTCAGAGATAAAGGAGCAGCGATAAGAGCGAAAGCCAGAAAGAACACCGCGCAGCACGCGGTTATTTTGCGCCAAATATCACTTTCCGAGCATTTGACCACGACGCAAATAAGGTACAAAACACAAAGCCCCACGATCATATTCGTTGACGATGTCTGTAGTACAAGAAAAATGGCAATTAAGTCGTCAGCAAGTGATCGCTTTGCCATGTGCTTTCTTGCTGATATATGCAGGAACAGTATGCTTGAAAATACAAAAAAACCCATCTGGTTAGGATCGTTAAAAGTGCCCATATAACGAGTATCGTCAAAATAGCGACCCTCTCCAGCCGCGAAAACAATAAGCTGAATCAGAAGTCCTAGCCGCAGCATTATTGCACAGTTGGCGACAAATTCATCCCTTGTAGCCAACGACCTGAAAGTAAGTACGCTGGCTATATTAAAGATATAGTAAAGCGTATAGGTAAAAAAACTTATCGACTGATAGCAAAGACCGTACAGCGAGTTGACAATGCCTGCACAAACAACGAAGCAAACGAAAAAAAGATCAGTCTTCACTATTTCGAAGGAGCCTCGATAAGAAAAGATGAGTGACACAAAAGCTAGCATCAGGCAGCCATCAGCTATCTGAAAACTTCCAGACGGTAGAAGGTAGAACGGTTTTGCCAGAAGAAAAAGATAGAATAAAGCTGCAGAAATGTCACGAAAATCAATTTTTGCGCCTAAGTCCACCAAACTACTGCTCGCTGGCAGCAAGGGCGTTTGCTTAAAGCAGCTCAGATAATTTCTACGAATAACAGCTTCGTTCTTAATTATGTTACAAAAGCGTCTCACCATTGTTCTCGCTAGCCCAAATAGCTTCGATACACCGCCTGTATCGCTCTCACCGCAGCTTCAAATGAATACTCGCGCACCCTCTGCGTATTTCTCTCTACCTCAGCCTCACTCATTGCGGGATTGCCTACACAGGTGGCTATAACACGAGATAGCTCATCCTCGTTCCCGGGCTCAAAAAGAAACGAGCTTTTCGGCAGCAAATCAACCAACCCACGTATCCTCGTCCCGACAACAGGCAATCCTGCCGCCATTGCCTCCATAACTGCGCTAGGGAGGCCCTCACGACGGGAGGGAAACAGAAAGACATCCGCAGCGCTATAAAATGATTGGATTTCGGGCTGGAAACCGGCGAAGATCACCTTCTTATCAATCCCAAGTCGAGAGGCTTGTCGTCGCAAATCCGCCAATTTCTCCCCTTCGCCACAGATGACGTAAAACCAATTGCTCAGATCAAGCTTCGACAGTGCTCTGAGAGCGGTTTCGTGGTCCTTATTCTTATTCAACTCTCCCACGGAGAGAAAGAAGATGCTATCGCGGGGAATTCCCAGTCGATCTCTTAGTTGGACGCCCTCCTTAGGTTCCGTAGTAGTAAAGCAGCTTACGTTCACACCAACACCAGGAACCAAAGCGCAACGTTTCGCTTTCATCCTTCGTGTCGCAAGAAGATAATCCTCTTGATTTATCGTCACGATCCAATCCGACCAACTCGAAAGGGCCCTTTCGACGGGATAGTACAAAACCCAATTTGGCAAAGGCGCACCGCACCAAAAATGAAACCCGTGAGCCATGTATATGACTTTTTTTATTCCGCACCTTTTTGCAGCCAACCGCCCAAGCAGTCCTCCGACAGGAGTATTGCAGTGCACGATATCGTATTTGCCGCTCATCATTAAATCGACCAGCTCTTTAAAGGCTTTAGCATTACGGGGAGAAAGGGGGTTTCGAGAAATATCAACATGGACGGCATCAATGCCATAAGCTCGACAGTCCTCCTCATACCTCACCTTATCAGCACCAGACATATTTGAAGCAATGGTAAGATCCATGCCAAGCTCACGCGCGGCCTCAATCGAAGACCTCATGAAGCTATTGATTCTATTGCCCGAAAGGCTCGTTATATACAGAATCCTCAAATCACGTACCTACAATCCAAATACCTCAGCAAAATGCTGAGCGATCGATTGAGATGAGTAGTTTTCTATACCAAAATTGTATGCATTCTTCGCATACCAAGAAACTCTCTCTAAGCCAAACCCGCAAACTTCATTGATGCGCGAGGAAAAGGCTTCGAGATCACCTTCGGGCACAAGAAAACCAGTTTCCCCATCTCTAACCTGTTCGGACAAATTGCCCACTTCGAAAGCAATTACAGGTCGAGACCTCTCATACGAATCAACGACTACGCCTGACTGTGTCGCGCTCAGATACGGAAGAATCACCCATGCGCAATTCTTAAAGAGCCGATCCATCGTGTCTGGATTTATTACTCCATCTACGACTGTCACATTGTCGTAAAGCTCAAGCTCTTTCACAAGTGGACGAGAATACTCATCTGCTTCCCCGGCGATAACGAAATGGGCACACGGACATTTTTGTACAATTTCGGGCAAGAAATGCACACCCTTATATTTCTTCAAGCGGCCAAAAAATAAAAATACGTTAGTCATATTTCCCGGTGATTGATAATTCGGAAACGAGTGCCAGATCGGAAGATACTTGACTTTGCGTTTCGGGATCTTATACTGATCAGCCAAAACGTCAACAGAGCTCCTGCTTTTTACAACAATTTGGTCAGACAACTTGCATAATGCACGCTGTAGTGTCGAAACAGCTTTTGATCCGTCGTGAGGTATTACGTCATGAATAGTTGATATCACCGTTATTTTTTTGGGCAACAACAAGACGACGAATAAATTCCACAGATGAACGCTTTCAAAATAGACCACATCAACGCGATCCTTCATGAGGCGATCTACGATCTTTCTCACTGTTTTGAAAGCGAAACTCCCTTTCGTTACGCCAGGTCTCTTCGGACACTCGAACAAATAGTTGTTTGGGGTATCCGGAAAACTCGCTTTCGGATCGATCAAGCCAATAGTTGACACATCACAATCAGGAGACAGAGAACTATATAGGCTATAAACAGCCGTCTGGTGATCGTAGTTGTCCGAAAAAGAAACAAGGCATATTTTTTTCCTATGTGAGGAATCCATAACTTTATCTCGCTCCATCATAAGAAAACAATACACCTAGAGTTTTCCATAATATTGAGCAATCTATGGCAAAACCCTGTTTCTCTATATACCGAAGGTCGTAGACGATCTTTTCCTCAGGCAAAAGGTCGTATCCCCCGTTCACCTGTGCTAAACCCGTCAGACCAGGTTGAACCAAAAGACGCTGCCTAAAACCGCGAATATAAGGCTCGAACGCATCGTAAAACACCTCGCGCTCGGGGCGCGGTCCAACGAGAGACATGTCTCCCTTGATTACCGCAACTAATCGAGGCAGCTCATCAAGTCTTTTTTCTCTAAGCTTTCTTCCTAGCGGGGTCACTCTCGGATCGTCGGCCGACGCCCACTTAGCTCCATCCTCTTCAGCATTCATATACATAGACCGAAATTTAACAACCGTGATCGGCCTGCCGTTAAGACCAAGCCGCTCCTGTCGATAGAGAATAGGCCCAGGCGAGCTCATCTTCACACCAATCGCAATACACGCCATAGGAATGGCGAGGAAGACCAGCGCTAGTGAGCAACTAGCTATATCGAAGAACCTTTTCACCGCACGATAGAAAAATTTTCTGGGTAAACTATCTACGTCAATACACTCCAGTTCAACAACTTTCGAGGTGTCGATAAGCCCCTGAAGGGAATCCGTGACGCTAGCGAGATCCGAACAAGCTGCTTCCGACTCATTGCCAACATTACTAATTTCGCTATCATCGATAGCATATCTATTTTGGCTTCTAGCCACGGCACTACCCTCCTCTCGCGTACTTCTATAGCTACTCGTTCGCAGAAACTACTTGCCTAAATCGACAATTAAAAAAGCCTATGTCAGATTAATCGGATAAAACCACAATTCCCATTGGGGCAATTGCCGCAATTTTGCGTTCGGCCAACACCTCACGTAAGCCTTTCGCACTGTCTCTCCACAAGCGCACACATAGAATAGTGAGGTCGGCACCCTTTGCTGCGTAAACACTGCTTGCGCTATTAAAAGATGCGTTGCACTCAACTATCTGAACAGCATCAGCCGGCCCTTCCTTGCCACAGCTGGAAAGAATAGACGTGGCCAGACTCTCAATTTCCGAATCCATCGCACTGTACCGAGACAATGGAACTAGAGCCACCTTAGAAGGCACGAACCCATAATGCGATGACGCATTGACCCAAAGAAGATCAGCGGATGAACCTTTCTTGACTCGGGCCAGCACAGTCAATCCGCTGAGGCGCTCGATATCTTCCACCGAAATTAGCGGTTGGCGAAGGAGGCTTATCAAGATTATTATGCCGAGTGCCATAAAAAACCCAGCCAGAGAAGCAAATAACACCAGCCTGGTGGGACTCTTTGCAGCATGAACGTCAACAGCCTCATTGGCTTCGGATACAACAAAATCGCAATAGGCAAAAGATCGACTCGGAGTGACGCTCAGCAATCCGGCCATTTGTTCCGGATTATCAATTTTTAGGGATTCGAAAAGCTCGGAGCGACGAGCGAGCTCCTCGTCAGCGCTCTTGCGCTCGTCAGCGTCAATTTCCGCATAAATTGCCCGTGAGCTATCAGCCACTTGCGCCGCCAAAGCATTAACAACGCTCACGCATTCCAAGGCATTATCCCCTGTGGCGCAAAATATCAAATTGTCGGACGCAGGCATCCCAGCTGGCACTTCTTCCTCAGAAGCATCTACCTTAATTTCAGAGTCGGTGTAAGACGAGAGCACATCATCCGCGACTGATCGTGCTGTAGAGAGCATGACCGAAGTAGAAACAGTCCCCGATGGATCAATCGGAGTCAAAACGGCAGTTGCCTCATATTCTGGATTTTCAGGCATAAGCGCATAAAACACAGTGATCGCCGCAAAGGCAAGGGGGACGAGTACTATCAGATACCAAAAATGCTTAACCAATTTCACAAAATCGCCTAATAACACACTGCCTCGATTTCTAACTCGCTTCAATTTTACAAATAGTCTTTGACCTGCAATTATATCTTTCGCCACCTAAAGTGGCAACAGCATTCGGGCGGCAGATCGCCCTCGACCGCAAGCAAATAAGTTTTCCCAATCGGCTCTACGCACAGAGCGCACCCGTTACCTGCGCATGATCGCTTTAACAAAGGAAAAAGGTTTCAGGAGAGCATGCCCCACTCGATACGACCAGCTGCGCCTCAGGCGCTCCGACTCGAGCCGAGCGGTTTTGACCATCCTGGCCTGACTCTTATACTTTTTGAAAAGATCTTTCTTTTCAGCACGGATCCGCTTAAGCTGAGAAACTAGACTTTTTTCACGCTCCGCCAGCCGATTTGTCTCAACCCAAAGATGGGATATTTCATCTCTCAAATGATCCTTCTCGCAGCGCTCATTTTGAATAATCTCGTCTAAAGTTTCAATTTTTTCAGACAATAGATACTTTTCTGCCGCTGAACGCGCTATTGCTTTCTCGAGCTCGCCTTTGATCCGATTGGTATTTGTATAGTCACGCGCAACGTCAAGGGAAACACGTATATGCCCACGCATCAAAGCATCTCGCTTGCATTCAATAATTGGCGCTAGCATGCTCAGGACCCGATCATTGCCGCCATCATTATTAACCGTTATCCAGAGACCGCAATCCTGAGTGCCTGGAATATAATTGAAAGATGCAGCTCCCGTGGCTACAGTAGGGATATCGGCTTTTATCTCCATCACCTTAAGCCATAAGTCATCAGCTCGTAAACAATTAGCTCTTATTTGATCAGCATCGAACGTTTCGGGAGGAAGAAGGTGGGGTGGGTACAGTATTCCACCAACACCCGTCGCTAACAGCATATTGGAAGGAGAGTGAAGAACAATGTCTTGCTCTTTAAGCCACTCCCCATACGGTGTCAACCCTCCGCCCTCATCGACCGACATTACATGGGTTCTATTCGCAATAACAGCTTCAGGGAATTCCAAATGATGCTGAACTAGCTCTTCGATCATCGTCGGAGAGTAAACAATGTCATCATCGGTCGTAACTACAACGGCATCAGGATATCTCTGCATTGTCCAGAAATATTTGTTATGTGGCTTTAGGTTGATTTTCGTCCACTCGATACAAAAAACATCATTCTGTAGAGCGACAAGCGAATCAGGCAGACTCGCTAAGCCGTCAGGAAATTCCCCCTCATACAGCCACAATAGTATCTTTTCAGGCTTCACCGTCTGGGAGAGAAGAGACTCGATGCATTTTTGAACAGTATTAATTCTTGGCGGGTAGGAAGCCAGAGACACAATAACCGACGACAAGATTTCCCTTCTTCCCTGTGTGCGGACGATTAATACAGTTTAGCACCACGACCATAAACGTAAATAAACACCTTTGTCGTGTGGACGCAATACGTATCCAAGAGGAGTAGCGCCTCGTTAGGCGTAAGCCCTTTGCTCCATCGTCCTATATACACCCCTCTCCCGCTGGCGGCGGTAGCTCTTGACCACAGAGCGTCTAGGATGAGCCAGGCCGCCAGCGACAAGGCCGCCACGGTCATGTCTGACCCGTCGGCGGCGATGAGGGCAACAAAGTCGCCAGCGGGTCAGGCCTCGAGGTTTGAGGGAGCCGGCAGCTCGGTCATTAAAGCCCATTCCGCTGCCTTCGATCAAGACCAATACAGTTACACTCGAATCTACTCGTATGGGATAAAGCTGCTCACCCGTGGGAGAAGGCTTTCCATAAACGTACCCCGATCTGCTCATTCCGTCCCGTCGAATCGAAAGAACAATGTATAGGGAATACCGCACTTGAATATTCACTCAATTGCAAACACATCAAATTGATGCCCACGGGACCTTCGCCAGAGTGGTGTTCACGACAGCATCGCAATCCAACGAGGAGGATCCTCATGCACTGCTTTACCCAAATGCCACCATCCCACAATCGCCATTGCCAAATCAAGGCGTATGCCCCCACAAACAATTCAATACGAAATCACCCGTGCCGCACATCCAGCTGCTTCGAGACAATTAAGAACAGTCTCTCTAGTATTATCCGGAATTACTATTTTCTAGTTGATCCGCGCACCGTTCGCGCCAGACAACTCATTAGACGGAATGCCCATGAACTCTTTATGCCCTCAATTTCCTTCTTGACTCTTTTCTGGCTCCTTTTGATCTTGGAAATTTTCTTGTTGCTTGAAACCGCGTTCTTTCGCTCGCACTCCTTGAGTCGTTTAGCCTTCAAGAACAATGCCTCGCCAAACGTCTCTGGCAGAATATACTCTCGATATGCATCATTCATAGAGAGCTCATGATTTGCGTACTGCAGAAAACGAGAGCGATATCGCGAGCGAAATTCATCGAAATAAACTTTGAAGCTACTGGATGCGCTCGCCCAAGAATAGGTGTACTCTATTTCCACTAGCAATCGCTGCAGAAAAGCCACCTCGCATAAGCCGAGAACGTCATGCTCCGACATCCAGTCTTCAAGTCTGTCATAAGCTGCTAGGACTTTTAAGGACTCGGACGCATCCGCTCTCTCGGATGTCGCAGAGTTATCGGCGTTTTTGCGATAGTAGTAAAGTGCGGGATCTTTCACTTCGCTTACAACATCGGATTGGAGGATGGCGCAATACGAGAACAGCAGATCCTCCGCCTGCCTGAGATCTCCATCAAAGCGAAATCCATGCTTCGTTAAAAAAGCTGCACGGAAAAGCTTTGTGCATACGCTAGGGGAAACAAATGGTGTACCACGCCGAATGAGCTCTGACGCTTTAACGCAATTAGCGCCCAAGACCGGTCGACTCGCCCTAACGAAATCGTCGTCCTTTTCGAAATTACGAGCAAACGAAAACAAAACAATATCTGACTCGTAGCGTCGCGCAGAGTCAACGGTCAGCTCGACGAGTCTGGGATCCACGAAGTCGTCGGCGTCCACGAATGCGATGTACTCCCCGGTGGCCGCGGCCATACCGCAGTTCCGAGCGTGAGAGGGCCCCTGCTCCGGCTCACGAAGGAGGCGTATACGCGGATCGGCAGACATCATCTCCTCTACGATGGCAATTGAGCCGTCTGAAGAGTTGTTGTCGACGCATAGGATCTCGATATTCGGGACAGTCTGGGCAGCGATGGAGCTAATACATTCTCTTATATGCCGCTCTTTATTGTAAACAGGAACGACAAACGACACTTTGCACATTTCAATCACTTCTTACCAGTTCCTTTTTTAGAAAAAGGGAATGCTTTTGACAGAACCTCCGCTCGCCGAGCATACTTATATACCCTGGAGCCCTGAATCCTCTCCTTCTCCATTTTCAAGCGATCTCTCTTTTTCTTCGCTTTTCGAATAGCCTCGTCGTTTCGATGGCGCTCTTCGTCGAAAGACCTCTTAGCCCTCTTGGATCTCAGAAACATAGCTTCATCAAAATCCCGAGAGGCTATGTATGTTCGATACATCGGCAAACTCTGAAGCGTCTTTGCCGCCTCGGAGGAAAAAGCATCCGCATAGCGATGCCTATACTCGTCAAAATAGCAGCGAAACGCCTCGAAATCATCAGTTAAATCGAACGTATACTCAATCTCCGATAACAGCTTCCGGAGAAAGGCGGCCTCAAAATCATCCTTTTTCCCGTTCACTTGTAACCAGTGGTCTAGCTTGTCGTATGCCTTTAGCGCCATAAAAGACTGCTCGACACTCGACCGGTCTGAGATCATCGAACCAGCAACACGCCGGCGATAGAAATAAAGGGGAGGGTCGCAAACCTGAGACAAACAAGCGGCTGACACTATCGCAGAATAAGAAAACAGAACATCTTCCGCTTGCTTAAGCTCGGGATCAAAGAGCAGGTTATTGCTTTCCAAAAAGTCGCGTTTAAACAACTTCGACCATACGCTAGGCGTAAAATACAAACTCAAATCGGCGCCCAAGTCCAGCGCCCTCACGCCAGGACGCGGAAGCTTTCTCGCCCAAACCTTTTTAAACTTATCCGGATCAAGCCTGTTATCGGCAAATGGGAACAGAACAACATCTGATCCACAGCACCGAGCAGAATCAACGGTCAGCTCAGCGAGCCTGGGATCCACAAAGTCGTCGGCGTCCACGAACGCGATGTACTCCCCGGTGGCTGCGGCCATACCGCAGTTCCGTGCCTGGGGAAGCCCTTGCTCGGTCTCATGGAGAAGGCGAATGCGCGGATCGGCTGACATCATCTCCTCAACTATGGCGACCGACCCGTCCGAGGAGTTGTTGTCGACGCACAGGATCTCGATATCCGGCAGCGTCTGGGCCGCGATGGAGTCGATGCACTCCCTCAGGTGTTGTTCTTTGTTGTAGATTGGCACTATAAAGGTAACGAGACTACTTGACATTTTTGTTGCCCCTGTCGCCAGCTTGCGTGGCCCAGAGATTCGTTAAGGCCCTTGAAAACGGCTTCATCATCCGAAGCAGACGCGAGCGCATTACACCCCTGATCTCCTTTTTTAGTTTTCTATTCTCTGCAAGCAATTTTTTGTTTTCCAAAACAGGCTGGCAAACACATTTCTTAAAAGCTTCGATTTCCCTCAGTGGCATGCCACCATAATGCCGATTCTTCTTCGAAACACCTTTAAAGGAGCTACGCGCGCTCGCCAACTTCTCTGCAACGACACGGTTTACCACACACTCCGTCTCATAATCCCACTCATATCTATGCTGGCAAGATAAGTAGCTCATCTCCTTCCAGCAAACATAATAACCGTAAGCATGAGCCATCGTTTTTTCCATCGTCATCGTAGACCCTTCGCGAACGCGTCGTAGATACGGGCGCTCCGAGCTATGGACAACACAAGACGCTTGAAGAAGACACTGAAACGTAAAAAGATTATCCTCGTGGAGGATTCCCTCATAAAAAGACAGGCGATGGTCTGCCAGGAAAGCACGACGCATTAAATACAAACAGGCAGATGGGAGATAGTCTCCGCCATTTACCATGTCGACAAGCATCTGAATGCCGCTTCTGGACTTCGCGTATTCCGAATCTCGATGGTAATAGGTCTCGTACGAATTGAACCTGTCTCGTAAATCATCAGACTCATAAAAGGCTTCGCCGTCAAATAGCAAAAGATCAGCCCGCTCAGAGCGCGCCCTCTCGCATAAGGACATAAGCACGTTCGGCTCAATTAGGTCATCCGAATCGAGGAAATGGACATATTGCCCACGAGCGTACTCAAGTCCAACATTTCTCGTTCTCGACAAGCCAGCATTAGATTGAGACACAATCAAGCAATTTGCATGAGACCCGGCAAATCGCATCACGAAATCCAACGAATCATCGCTGGATCCATCGTCAACGCAAATCACTTCCGCGCCTTTCGTTAAAAGCGGAGCCAGCGAGGAAAGCGTCTCCTCAATATACGACCTCGCATTATAGACTGGAATGACAATAGAGAGGAGGGGGTCGTCCTGGAGAATGCAGGTAGACTCAATCGTGCGAGGAAACGAGAGAAAGCACTTTCCCTGCGCGGCGCCCAAGAGTTTATCCACACAGGCAGTTATGTAGCCTTGATTTTTCTTATCTTGCTCGGAATCAAAACACCCACCGAGACAACGCCGAAGTGAAGCGTAACTACTAGTTCTCAACGCTCCAATTATCTCAGCCTGCGCGGAAACACTTCCGACAGTTCGGAGGTTATACTGCACCAGAGAGATGGTGAGCTTTTTAAAACTGTCTGCGAAATCTTCCCACATAGAGTTAGAAACTAGATGCTCCTCCAATGCCTTTAGCGCCTCTAAGAAGCAGAGAGGCTTACGCAGCTTAGTATCCTGCGTACTGCCTTTTGTGCCCATGCGGTAAGAAACAAAGCTCTCCCTAACGGCAGCTATTGATCCCGCATTTGCGAGCGCAGCAAAAGAAAAGAAGACATCGTTGCTGTTGTCCAACTCCTGAAAACGCAGCGACGTCTTCTCAATGAATGAGCGACGAAACATCTTTGTCCATGGCGCAGGATTAATTACCTGGAATAGATTGTCTTTAACGTCCTCAGGGGAGAAACGCTCTCGATTTGGAAGAAGATCGTATTTCAAGCAGGATTCTTGAGTTGTGTACGCTTTACTGTTCGTATCGAAATTTCGCGCTCCAAACAACACAATGTCTGCATCATTCTGCTGAGCTGCGCGCAAAGCTTTTTCCAGCATATGGCTCTCAAAAAAATCGTCCGAATCGAGGAAAATCAAGAAATCACCCGTAGCAGAATTCATACCTTGGTTCCGAGCGCTGCCTGCATTCCCGCAGTGGCTTTCGACTTTAAAGTTAGGATGTTCTTTCGCATAACTATTTGCGATAACCCTCGATTCGTCCGAAGAGGCATCGTCGACAATAATCACTTCATAATCGTCTATCGTCTGAGCAAGTATGCTGTCAAGGCACTCCTCCAGATAGCGTTCTGCGTTATGCATGGGTATAATAACTGAAATCAACGGACTCATTCTAACCACCTAATTACCAATTAATCTCTCTTGAACAAATCGCGGGTGAACACCTTGCCCTCGACGTCCACCAGCTCCTCGCTCCAGCGATTTGCAAGAATCACATCGCAGCGCACTTTGAACGTATCCAGGTCCCTCACAACCTCACTGCCATAAAACTCTTCGGCATCCAGCGTGGGCTCGTACACCACCACCGGCACGCCGCGGCTCTTGATACGTTTCATGATGCCCTGAATGGAGCTAGCACGGAAGTTATCACTGCCCGTCTTCATAGTGAGACGGTACACGCCCACCTGCGGCTGAGAAACGCCCTCGTACACCAGGCGCGTCACTCGATCAAGCACCTCGTCGGCAATGTAGTCCTTACGCGTACGATTCGCCTCCACAATGGCCTCAATGAGATTCTGGGGCACCTCGTCGTAGTTAGCCAGCAGCTGCTTGGTATCCTTAGGCAGGCAGTAGCCACCATAGCCGAACGAGGGATTGTTGTAGTGGCTCCCGATGCGCGGATCCAGCCCCACGCCCTCGATGATCTGCGCGGCGTCGAGCCCGCGCACGGAAGCATAGGTGTCAAGCTCATTAAAGTAAGCCACGCGGAGTGCCAGGTAAGTGTTGGCGAACAGCTTCACTGCCTCGGCCTCAGTAGCGCGCATGATGAGCACGGGGGCCTCCTCGTCAAGCGCCCCTTCCTTCAGCAGTCCGGCGAACACCTCGGCCTTCTCCTCGAGCTCGCTCGCGAACTTCGATTCGCTCGGCACGCCCACGATGATGCGCGAGGGGTGCAGGTTATCGTACAGCGCATGACCTTCGCGCAAAAACTCTGGGCTAAACAGGAAGCGACCTTCGGGATAGCGCTCTACCAGATCCTTCGTGTAACCCACGGGGACAGTTGATTTAACAACCATGGTGGCCGTGGGATTGACCTCCAACACCAAGTCGATAACCTGCTCAACCAGACTCGTGTCGAAGAAGTTCTTGTCCGAGTCGTAGTTGGTCGGTGTTGCAATTACCACAAGATCGGCGTCCCCGTAAGCTGAGACACCGTCCAGCGTCGCGGTCAGATCGAGCGCACTTTCCGCTAAATACGCCTCTATCTCGGCATCCGCAATGGGGGAAAGATTCTGGTTGATAAGATCAACCTTCTCAGGGACGACGTCCACCGCCACAACGTGATTATGCTGGGCGAGCAAAACGGCCAGAGAAAGGCCCACATAGCCCGTTCCCGCCACTGCAATATTCATGAGCGCTCCTCCTGATCAGACAGACAATTAATACATTATAGCTGCAGCGCCAGCACCATGAATCGAAACACGAAAAATACCCGACCAGAGATCGAGAACCTCATCCGAAGATGCATCTTCGCGCATGACCGGAGGCGCGAAGACGCCTAGCAGCCAGTTAGGCACACACGAAGCAAGCTCTTAAGAGGACCCCCCCCCCCCCGCAAACCACAGCACACCGTGCGAATCGTCCCGAATAAGCGCTGCATCAAACTCGCAACGAAAAGCTAGTTGCGCCCCCGCAAGATGACCTCGTCAATAAGCAGATCCGAGGCTCCCCCTTCAACTCCGGCGAAGTTGTCCTCGACAAAACGATCGACTTTCTCAAATTCAAAATCCTTGGTTTTTATCGCCTCGACAAGCTCTTCAAAGCTATCGCACACTTTGCCTGGCGCTGAGTCCTTTACCCAGCGATACACACCTCGCGTCAACTCGTACACACTGCGGTCATAGGTGTAGAAAAGCATGGGCTTCCGCATAAGAGAAAATTCGTAGAAATTTGACGAATAGTCAGTAATAAGCAAATCCGTTACATAAAACAAATCATTGATTGAGGCAAAATCGCTGAAGTCGTAAATCCTGTCTTTCAGCTTTTCGGGAATCTCAAACCGCTCCAAAATAAAAGGATGAAGCTTGATAAGGAAGACATACTCATCGCCGCAGGCTTCATAGATCTGAGCAAGATCGATCTTGTCCTGGTCGTAGTGAGCCGTTTTCTGACCAACGCCGCGATAAGTTGGTGCGAACAAGATGATCTTCTTTCCCAGCAGCTCGGGGTGATCGCTATAGAAGGCTTTGCGGAATTCCTCGATCCTTTCCGGATCGAGATAACCGTCGAGGCGGGGCATACCGATAGGAAGAATATCCTTCCCCTCAATGCCAAACACTTCTTCAAATACCGGAATCAGATGGGGGGCTCCACAAAGCGCAGTGGTATAAGCCTTATGGCACGAGCCAGCAGGATAGGGCGATCCACTCTTTCCGAAGCGGCAATACCCCACCGCCTTGAAGCCGCCGCCAGCATGCCAAACCTGAATAAGCTGAACATCTTTCCTCAGCTCCAAGAAGCTGAATACGGGCACATAGTTGTCGACGATGATCACATTTTGACGAGCGATTTTAACGATCAGCTTTGCCCAGCTGAAAACGCTCTTAGTCTCGCCCACCGAACGCCGCGCGGATCGCGTGATGTGCAGCGTCTTGTCCAATCCCCGTTCGCGCAGACGGTCGTCGATAGCCCGAAGGTTTCCAACAAGCTCGTCGCCTGTTTCGCTCATAATCATGATATTTTTGCCATTCTTAGGGCAGCCGATCCCGACAACTCGGTACACGAGATTCATCGACATAACCGCAAAGGCATACCACACCTTAGCTAGCTTACGTCGCCAGCTCATAGCCTCATGAACATAGCGGCGGCGATTCCATTTTTCGTTTTTCTCCATAAAATAGGCCGCCATGCGCATTTCCAGATGGACGTCATCCCGAGATGCAATGGTGAAATTGACGGTATAGGCAAATTTATTGCCCCCGTACCGGAAAATGCGAGTCTGATCTTCGAGAGAATAAGCCAAATCGGCATCGACATAGCATTGCTGATAGCGATAGTGCTCTTCGGGGGCTTCAAGAACAAAAGAGGGCACCTTCATGTCTTCAGTAAGCTCGAAAGCAACCACCCATCGACCGTTGTCGAGGAACGATCTGCCCTTTGCAGCCGTTATATTCACCGAAAAGCCGTACCGATCGCCATCGTGCCACTCCCACGACAAGGGCACCAATTCCCGAGTCGTGAGGCTCTTGAGCGCAAAAGAAGGCACACCGGGATAGTCGGTTTCAACCACGAAACGAAGAAATACGCGCTCCCACTCAAGCTCCGTTACCGTGAACGAGTAATCGCCCAAGTAACCCATTTCCCCAATCTGCTGTTTGATAAGATCGGGTTTTTTGCGAAGTACTCCCATGCTTCCCTGCATCCTTACAAACCTGATTGCTGGCCAGAAAAACCTCGAGCCATTCTCGTAAACATTTCCTCAAGGTTCGTTTTCGGCTCCCAGCCCAGCTCTCGAAGCTTCGAGCAATCTAACTTAATTACCATTTCGGGATTATAACCATAGACCTCAAGGTCATCGGGGACATCAACCACTACTGGTACGCCGGTAGCGGAGAGCGTGCGACTCACCAGTTCGGCCATTTCCCGAATGCTGATTGCCGTATTTTCGTTCGACACATTGTAGGCTTCGCCATTTTCCCCGCACAGGAGGATATAAAGCAACGCGACCACTGCATCTGCGGTATAGCAGTACGTGCGCGTAGTGCGCCCCAACGTATGCAACGTGATGGGACGCTCCTCCAAAGCGCAACGCGCAAACTCGGCAAAAACCCGACCGTCGTCGTATTCCACCCCCGCGCCAAAAGTCTGAGACAGACGAGCGACCTTCACGGGAACCTGATATTGGCTCGCATAAGCAGCACAAAGACACTCGCACAGCCTCTTTCCCTCCGAGTAGCTACTGCGAACGCTCATAGGATCAATGGAGCCAAACTCAGCCTCTGAAACGGCAGCATCACGACCGAAAAACTCCCCGTAAACCTCCAAAGAAGAAAGATATACGACGCTCTTCGCCTCTTTGGCCCGCGCAAGCTCTAAAACATTGCGAGTGCCGCAAAACGCAGCATTGATGGTATCTACCGGTCTCGAGACGAAAAAGCGGGAACTGGTAGGGCTGGCGCAGTGAAAAATATAGTCGACAGGACCCTCCACCTCCAAGCTATCAGCCACATCAGCGACGCAAAACCCAAGTTCTTCAGCCCCAGGATCGTCAAAGACTTCAGCCAGCTTCTCGGCGCTTCTGCCAGAAGCCAGAATCCTGCAGCCCAAACCCAATAAGTCGTTTGCGCACAGCAACGCCCGAACGATCTGAGACCCTAACAGTCCCGTTGCTCCTGTGACCAATACCGAAGAGCCCCTGAGGCCATCGGCGATCCCCTCAATTGCGGCGACCACAGCCTCAGCGTCTTCAACGAGAACGGGTAGCTCCTGCCCTTTCACTTCATCTCCTTCCAGAACACAATATTCTTGGCCGAGCCAATGCAACTAGTCCAAGCCAAAAATTTGCGAGTTCTCCCGTTCGTCGACCATGGCACGAAAAACATAGAAATCGGATGGCGTGGTAATCTTGATGTTCTCTGGCTCGCCTTCAACGGTATACAGCTCATGGCCAAAATGCTTCATCATCGTTGCCGAGTCAATGAAATCTTTCAGCCCCTGAGCCTCGCTCTGGGCATGCGCGCGTCTTATGTCGCCCAGCAGAAAACACTGGGGCGCCTTTGCACTGCAGCAGTCCCTGCGCTCGATTACCTTTGTTATCTTTCCATCAACTTGCTGAACAATAGTCTCGATAGCCGGAACAACCGTAACAGCATTTCCGTTGACCCGAACGCAATCAATGCAAGAGCTGATTGTCTCCTGCCGCACTAGAGGCCGGACCCCATCATGAATCAGCACAACAGCATCCTCGCCATATAGCTCTGCCAACGCATCTAGCCCAGCACGTATAGACTGCTGCCCCGTAGCGCCACCAGGGACGATACGCACAACCTTCGTAAGATCAAACTTAGCGAGCAGCTTTTCCAAAAAGGGAATCCACGGCTCAAGACACACGACCACTATTGCATCTATCTCGGGGTGCTCCTCGAACACCTCGAGCGTATAAACAATGATCGGCTTTCCATGAAGCTCCAGAAACTGCTTCGGCCTTGTTTTGGTGTTCATCCGCTGTCCAGTGCCACCAGCGAAAATTAACGCACAGTTCATCTATATCCTTTTCTCATTGATCTCTTATGCGGAATTATTTACCAAACAGACCCCGACAACAACAAGATGATTCCTAAAACATCGGATTTGCACGTCAGAAGGCATGAATCGGGATCCCCTCCCCTCTCTTGCCGTGCCGCCATTTTCCACATTCACGACCGATCAATTGTCGCCATCCACAAAAAGCGCTATCATTTTGCAGCTAATATCATTTCTGCTTTAAGATGAGGTCTCTATGGTTTTCTCCAGCACCATCTTCCTCTTCGCCTTCTTCCCGGCCTTCCTGGCGGTCTACTTCCTCATGCCCAGGCGGTCGGCCAGGAACGTCGTCCTCCTGCTGTTCTCGCTTTTGTTCTACGCCTGGGGCGAGCCGGTGTACGTGTGGCTCATGGTGTTCTCCATCTGCTTCAACTGGGCGTTCGGCTTCGCCATATCAAAGACAGCGACCCCCCCCCTCCAGAAGGTTTTACTTGTTCTTGACCTCTTCCTCAACCTGCTCATCCTGGGCTTCTACAAGTACCAGGGCTTCCTGGCCGAGAACGTCAACGCCGCCATCGGCGAGGAGTTCATCGCCGAGCTGAACCTGGCGCTGCCCATCGGCATCTCGTTCTTCACCCTGCAGGCCATCACCTACGTGGTCGACGTCTACCGCGGCCAGGTGAGGGCCCAGAAGAACCCCCTGTACCTGGGCATGTACATCGCCATGTTCCCGCAGCTGGTGGCCGGCCCCATCGTGCGCTACTCCGACATCGAGGCCGAGATCGACAACCGCCGCGCCACGCTGGAGGGCTTCGCCCAGGGCCTGCGGCTTTTCTGCGTGGGGCTGGGCAAGAAGGTGCTGCTCGCCAACACCGCCGGCACCCTGGCCGACTCGCTCCTTCCCCGCGAGGCCGCCGAGATCGGCTTCGTGGGCTGCTTCTCGGGCGTGGCAGCCTACACCTTCCAGATCTACTTCGACTTCTCGGGCTACTCGGACATGGCCATCGGCATGGGCAAGATGATGGGCTTCGACTACCCGCGCAACTTCAACTACCCCTACACCTCGAGGTCGGCCACCGAGTTCTGGCGCCGCTGGCACATGACGCTCGGCGGGTTCTTCCGCGACTACGTCTACATCCCGCTGGGCGGCAACCGCGTGAAGACGCCGCGCTTTATCCTGAACACCATGATCGTGTGGGGCCTCACCGGCATCTGGCACGGGGCGGCCTGGAACTTCCTGCTGTGGGGCCTGTACTGGGGCGTCCTCATCCTGCTGGAGAAGTTCCTCGTCATGAGGGTGCTCGACCGGCTGCCCGGCTTCGTGAGCCACATCTGGTGCGCCGTGCTGTTCTTCTTCGGCTGGCTCCTGTTCGCCGTCACGGGCCTGGGCAACATCGCCGAGTGGTTCTGCGCCATGTTCGGCGCCTACGGCTGGCTCGGCACCTCGACGCTGTGGGAGCTGCAGTCCTGGAGCTACGTGAGCCTCGTGCCCGTCTTCATCGTCGGCTCGCTCCCCTGGGCGCCCTGGCTGCGCAAGAGGCTCCAGGCCTGGGCCGAGGGCGACCCGCGCCGCGCCGTCGTGGCCGCGCCCCAGAAGGGCAACACCGCCGTGCCGCCCTGCCAGGCCGTGCTCGAGGCGCCCGCCGCCACGCCGGCCCGGGCCCGCGCGGTGACCGCCGTCAACGTCGCCGTCGACGCGGCGCTCATCGCCGTGTTCGTGCTGTCGGCCATGTCGGTGGTTTCCAGCTCCTACAACCCGTTCATCTACTTCCAGTTCTAAGGATTCGGAATGAAAGCCCGCAACACCGTTCTTTCCGTAGTTTTCTGCCTCCTCCTGCTAGGCCCCACCGCCCTCTTCGTCGGTCAAGAGAAAATGCACCTCGATCTTCCCGGGTGGCTCACCGCCAAAAACGCCACCTACTTGTCAGGGGGAATCGAGAAGGCAGATATCAGGAAGCACTTATCTCTTGATGGTTTTGCCTCAAAAGAACTCCAAACTTCCCTGGAAACAGCAGTGGGAAACTTCATTCCTTTTAAAGCAAGTGCCCTTCTTGACAACTCTAGCCTCCAACGCTCAGCCATCCAAGCCTCAAATATCCTTTTTAACTACAGCGTATACCCCACTTTCTTTGGCAGTAAAACTGCCTACAGTCCTTCAGCCAACGCTCTCCTAGCCTTCCCTAAAACCGACGAAACATACCTCGAGACCATCTCCAAAACTGCTTCGGGTATTGCCGAAGTCGCACGCCGTCATCCGGAAAAGAACTTTTACCTCGTCGTTTCCGACATCTCAGACTCCACTGAAGCCAATCCCATTGCGCCCCTGCTTTCAAAGCGGGCTCTTACTACAAGAGATTTTGTATCCTCAATGGAAAAGGAATTCAACGAGACGCCGAATGTCCATGCAGTCAGCGTTACCTACAGTGACATGGAGACCTATTACGACAACTACTACACCACTGATCATCACTGGAATGGTTTCGGTACATTTGCTACTTACAAAGCATTGGCCCCTGTCGCAAAGCTGGATCCAGCCGTAGCAACGTACAGCGAGACAATTTCGTTCGGAGATTACGTAACGAACGGTGCCTACGCCCGTGAGGGTCTTATGCTGCTTAACGAAACCATCACAGAACCCAAATTCGATCTCACCGGCCTGGAAGTGCAAAACAAAAAAGTCCCACCCATAGCATCTGAGAACAGCGTTGCCAAGCTGAAGAAACTCGGACTTAAGGCAGCATACAGCTTTTATCCGCAGTGGTATGGTACCGCCAGCCAGACGGCAAAATCTCCGCTCGTAAATACGCTTCTCCCTAACGGAGACAAAGCCGTAGTCATCATGGATTCTTATGCCGATTCTCTTCATTGGCTTCTTGCCCAAAACTATAGCTACCTTAGATGCTATCGCGACATCAGAGACGGTCAGTCAGGCTCCGAAACCCTCGAAGAGAGAATCTCGGAGGTTGACGCCCAAGATATCTACTTCGTGGGAAGCGCCTTTGCCTATTGCCGCATTCCGAGAAACTATCCAAATTACTTCAATTAATCTTTTCGAGAGCACCATCGGCAACACCGCTCTCGTATAATCAACAATGCACATTTGCGGCCTCAAACTCGATAGGAACGTATGCTATGGATACGCAGGCTCTCTCCACCAATGCAGGACACCAGCCCCCTGCCGTGTCTGTCATAGTACCCGTATACAATGGAGAACGCTATTTACGGCAATGCATCGATAGCATACTGCAGCAAACCCTACAGAGCATCGAAGTTATCGTTGTAGACGACGGCTCTTCCGACGACTCCTTAACCATTCTAGCGGACTACGAAAACCGAGATAGTCGCTTGAAAATGTTTCGTCAGTCGCACGGCTACGCCGGCGCCGCAAGAAACCTCGGCATGCGGCATGCCGCAGGAAAATATCTTGTTTTCTGGGACTGCGATGACTATTTCGAGCCGAATGCCCTCGAGCAGCTTTTCTCTATCGCTGAAAGAGATGATGCTGACATCGTGGTGTGTGGCGCCAACCAATTTTATGAGGAGTTGGGCGAAAGCTTCCCAACAGACATTTACGTAAGGACAAAGCGCCTCCCAGAAGCAAGTCCCTTCAATCGCAAAACCAATCCTGACCACATTCTCGATTTCACCAATGAGGCAGCGTGGAACAAGCTGTTTCGTCGGTCGTTCATCGAACGAGAAGGACTTTCTTTTCAGCCAATTCGTAATGGCAATGACGTCTTTTTTGTCGTTTGCGCTTTGAGTCTTGCCGAAAGGATTTCAACAACAACAGAACGCCTCGTAACTTATCGGAAAAATCAAAAATCCAGTCTTGTTGGAAGCCTCTCGCAATCAAACTCCTCGCCTTTCTTCGCCTGGATGGACAGCGCCAAATTTCTTCAGGATCGAGACTCCTTCCCTGCTCAAAGCTTTGCCAATAAAGCTTTGAGCAGCTTGATCTACTTACTGAGAAACATGCAAGATCGTGAAGCGTTTTGCAAAGCCGTGACGCTCCTGAAAGGCAGTGGCCTCCAAACACTGGGCCTTCTTGGGCACGATCCTGATTACTTCTATGTGGACTGGCAGTACGATGTCGTGAGACACATTCAAGAAGACTCGCCCGAAGACTTCTTAATGTATCTTTCGCATCTAACCTATATTCAGCTTACAGAGAAGGGCGCAAGAAACCAGCGACTCAAGTTCAAGAACCGAGACTTGCGTCAGAAGCTCACGGAGACGAAAGCGAAGCTAAAAAAGGCCGAGCAGGAGACCGCCCGAATCAAGCAATCACGTTGCTATCGACTCGCAAATAGCCTAAGAAGCTTACTTCGAGGGAAGAAGTGATCTAGCAACCCGCACCGCGCCGCGCCTCAGGCGCCGATACATGCGCCCAAAAGAGCCGCCCGAACCCTTGGCGCCGCGGACGATATTTCGCAGCGTTTTCTCGGTGAGAAGTTTCATGTTGTCAATTTGCTCAACGTCGTAGCCTTCAGCGATCGCCTGCTCCATTTTGTCAACAATCAGAGCCGGGTCAAGCAGAACGGCGCCCGACAGATACCGGTCTTCGCAACCCACAGTTTCAGCAAAGAGATTCATCTTGTCGTTCCAGACGAGTCCCACTGAAGGTACATCCAGCGAAGTCGCAATGATATTAGCATGCATGCGCGAAGCTATTACTGCACGGTAGGAGGATATTCGATCGATAAGGTCTTGCGAGTTTTTCACGTTGTCGCGCAAGTACGTCTTACGATCAAGGCCGAGCTCCTCGATGAGAGCAATGCCGAAGTTATAGTCCTTCTCCATGCCATTCGTGAAAAACTCCCAAGCAAGACCCCTCTTATCCAATTCGGCGACAATTCCTTTGTAGATGGATTTGACCTCCTCCACATTGAAACCGCCATCATTGGCTTTGAAAATCTCGGGGCGTATGAGACCGACGCCAATAACTTGAGACTCTTTTTTTTCAACGCCGTAAGCTTCATTGGTCCAAATTGCTGGATCGATTACTAAAGTAGGCGAGTCGACATAGCTTTTATCCCAACGAACCAAATGGCTGCAAAGCCGGTTCAAATCGCCGCGCGTAGTCACTTGCCTAACCTGCGGACGGCTAAAAAGATCTTGGAGCAGCTTTTCGTTCTCAACATGAGCACGGCGGCGATTAATTCCAATAGCATTAAAATACACGTCGATATCGCTTCGATTGCTGACGCGATCAAGGATGCCAGCAACCACCTGGTTGAATTTGACGGAATTCATACCGCCACCAGGAAACACCAGCGCATTCGCCTCGTCTAGGACTTTTTGTAGCTTATCGCCATCTTTGGCATAGACGTCAACAATGCTTACTTTGACGTCAAGCCCCTCCTCACGCGCAAGCTTTTGCAGAATGTACTTTGCGCAATCAGCAATAATCGGATCACCGTAATTAGTGATTTTTTCCCTACTGAATACGATAATTTTTCTCATCGAGCGCACCTTTTACTCGCATAGAACAATAGCACTGTCTAACTAAGCTATTATCCCATATGCGGTCATGCTCACAGGCCAGTCAGATAGAAAGTCAAAATAACATCTACTAACCTAAGCTTTTTTTGACCCAGAAACGGATGCCTTTCCCGAGACAATCTTCACGAGCTTCGCTTTGCCCGAGCCCGTTAACTTATTGCCCTGAATAACTACCTTGTACTTCTTTGTTTTTGTGTCAACGTAGATGCCGTACGACTTAGATTTAGCTACCTTATTTTTCGAAACAACGGTCTTTGCCCGTGCGGAATACACCGCGATCCCTTTGTCACCTGCTTGAGAGACAGTGTTGCCACTCAATTTCTTGATCGTCGATCCATTGTGCGCAAAGATGCCATTACCCTTAGGACTCTTGATGGTATTGGACTGAAGCTTCGAGACCTTTGATTTTTGGTCAACGTTAATCGCATTGCTCTTTGATGACGAAACGACGTTTCTCTCCAGCAGGGAAACCGCAGAGCCGTTGAAAAGATGTATGGAATTATTTCCAGTTTTACTAATCTTGTTTTCAATTATCTTAGAAACCGATGACTGCTCGACAGAAATACCGTACTTTCCAGGCGCCGTGATAATGTTGCCTTTGATAGTCTTTGCCGACGATCGTTTGTTGAGATAAATTCCATTGTGAGAAACATTCTTAATGGTGTTCCCCGCAATAGCATTTCCTTTGCTCGATTGGGTAAGCTGTATGCCGTACATTGAAGAGGTTTTTGATTTCACGCCAACGTAAGA
>CAJUFS010000004.1:27363-69633 GCA_910585575.1 uncultured Adlercreutzia sp.
ATATCGTATTTTTTTCAATCACAGAATTCCGAACCTCGCGAAAACGAACGCCATGCGCCGTAGTAGTGATCTTGTTGTTGGCCACGGTAGCGCCACTCATATAATAGCTTCCCTTTTTGATTGCATCTCTATCTGCACCTTTCTTTAAGTTACTCGTCAACGTAAGACCGGCAAGATAGATCCCATCGCTTTCATACCCGAAGTAGCTGTCTTTCCCCTTTATATTTAAAACATTGTTTTCAATGACAATATTTTGATTAGCCAGCGGCGTTTTGTAAGCATTGGGTGTTGATGACTTAGTCTTTCCTTCCGCCGCCAAAGAAGACCCGAAATGAACCCCTTTTTCGAACATCGAGTAAAGCACGATACCACGAGGAGCATTGTCAATCCGGTTTCCACTTATCGTACAGTTAACATAATTCAGCCCATGGACTGCAGCGCTCGTCATATTGGTAAATGTGTTATCAGAGATGACGACTCCAATAACAGGATTGTTCACAACAGCCGTATGGCTGCCTACACCACGCGGAACATTTGAAAAAGAGCAACGAGTTATGGTGACATTTTTGAGAGGAATATCTTCGGAGCGATAGCCCCTCATGTGACGCTGACTCAAAATGTCAAGCTGTATAGCCTCAGGCTCTGGCATTGGATTGTCGGCGGTTAGTACCTGATTGGAAAAAGAACAACCCGTTACCGTCAACCCATCAATGCCAGCCGCCTCCATAAGATGGGAGTTCTTTACATTTTTGACAACCGTATTCTTAAGAACGAGGTTTCGGCCATGGCCCATTTTTACAACAGTTCCCGCTGTATTCTTCCCATCTAAGACGCCTCCCTCGATGGAAATATTTTGATAGAAATAACCCGTCCGCGTATCATCGTTGTCCCCAATCTTTACAACGTTGACGTTTGCGGTGGTTCGTTGCAGCGTAACGCCAGTGAGGATCAGCTTAGTATTGCTGTACAAATGCAAAGCAGTAGAAAGCTTATATGTTCCTTTCGCAATGGTCACCGTGTAGGGGTTCGAAGACGTGGCCCGGCTTTTTGCTTCATCCAGCTTCGCCTGAATGGCTTTTGACGCATCAGAATAAGGCTCTGGACTTACAGTCACACTGACCGCCGCGAAAGCAGACTGAAAGCTCGCGAAAACAAGAACGGAACCGAGCAACAGCATTGCAAAAAAGACCGAAAAGGCCCTCACAGTGACACGAGACATGAAACCCCTCCTCTTTCAGGTTTTGCTCGTATTTCTACCATACCATCCGTCAACAAGCAAGCTGACGGTGGCATCGGAAGCCGACGGTATAGCAACCTTTCAATTGTTGATCACGCCTTACGCGAAACTTGTTCGGGCGCTTCACCTCTTTAAAGAAAGAAGCTATCATTGATCAAGTTCTATTTCGTTTTCTCGAGATGAAAGACCGTCTACCGTGAAGAAACTTTTGGTGAAAGCAGGGTCTAGCTGCCTCAGACTTGCATATCATTTTTGTCGCCTTTTCCCAGTACAAAACCGTATCGTCTGCATTAGCCGTCAAAGCGATGAAGCCCCTCTCGATTTTCAGCTCATAGCCAATTACTGTTGCGCACGCACCCCGCCAATCACCGCCATCCTTCTTCCAAAGCAACTTCGATCTCCTGTCACCTATCTACCGGAAATGCTTCGTCAGGTTTATTACATCGCTACCAGCAAGGCAGTTGTTCTTGACTCCTATTGCATCGTCGTAAGCCTCCTTGGAAGCAGCATCGAAGCACCTGTCGTTCAAATCTGGCACGCATTAGGCAACATGAAAAAGGCCGGCTATACTGCCCTGAGCGATTCTTCGGAAGAGGGGCGCGATCCCCGCCTTGCCAACTTACTGCATATGCACGAGGGCTACAATGCCATCGCAATTTCATCTTTGAGTTTTTCGAGAGACTTTGCGGCGGTCTTCAATGCCGATCCATCGATCATCTTCGAAGCACCGCTGCCACGCGCCGATCTTCTCACATCAGCTGATGGGCGCTCTCGAGCGCGCAAGATGTTTTTCGATAACCATCCCGACCTCAAGGGCAAGCAAGTCATAGTTTACTGTCCGACCTTCCGACGCTCACCATCGCCCGACGCGAACCGCGCGATAAAAGCACTTGTAGGCGAAATCGACTACTCTCGCTATGCCCTCATCTACAAACCACATCCTGTAGATACTCTGACCATCGAAGATAGCCGTCTAACGGTGCTCGTAAATCACGACCCGGATCCTTTATTTGTCGCGGATTATGTTGTAAGTGATTACTCTACCGTGATCTATGAAGCAGGGCTCTTGAATATCCCGGTATTTCTCTATGCCTACGACTGGGACAGCTATCGAGAAAAAAGAGGACTGAACATCGATTTGGAGCACGATGTTCCCACTCTCTTCACGCAAGACCCTCGCCTTATTGTAGAAGCCATCGAGAATAACGATTTCGACGCCAACGCCTACAAGGCATTTACCCAGCGCAATGTCGCGCTCCCGGCCCAGGGTACCTGCACCGAGCATCTGTGCGAGCACATCCTCGCCCTGGCCGAGAACCGCTAGTTCATCCCCTCGTAAAAGGCCACGGCCTCGTCAATGGGGCCATCAAACATTTTCGAGCCCTTCTCCAGCACGATGCCACGCTTGCAGAACTCTTCAGCCGCACCCGACGAATGGGTCACGAACAGCACGGTGACGTTCTCGTCCTCCATGATCTCGCGCACACGAGCATAACACTTCTCTTTGAAGCGTTTATCGCCTACCGCCAGCGCCTCATCCACTACGAGAATCTCCGGGTCGGAAGACACAGCCAGGCCAAAGCCCAAGCGAGACTTCATACCCGAAGAGTACATGCGCACAGGCTGATCGATGTACACACCCAAATCGGCAAATTCGATGGTTTTGGGAATCAGCTCTTCCAGCTGCTCATCGGTAAAGCCCATGGCCTTGCCGCGCAGACGCACGTTCTCGCGTCCCGTGAGAGCCTTGTCGAAACCGGCAGTTAATTCCAGGAGGGCACTTACGTGTCCGTTGACGGTTACTTTGCCCTTTGTGGGATACGCAACCCCCGTCACCATTTTCAAGGCCGTCGACTTGCCAGCGCCGTTTTCTCCGAGAAAGGCCACCGCCTCGCCCCTTTTGATCTCGAAGGACAAATTATTGTTGGCGTTCACTGAAGTAACCAGCTTGCGCTTCTTCTTGCCCCAGAAGATACTGGCAAATCGCTGCTTATCATCTTTGTATAGCTTATACGTCTTCGTCACATGGTCGAACTTGATAGCCACCTCGTCGGAAACGGGGGTGCCGTTCTCGTGCACAGGGGCTTCGCCTTCCGCCTCGACCTCTTCGCGGACCTCCTCGTTCTCCCCTGGCGTAGCAATCACCAGCTGGTCTTCAGCGGGATACTCGCTAGATGACATCGGGCACCTCCTCTCGGGTGCGCTTGTACACCACAAGCATTACCGCCAGCATAGCCGCGAACACAATGGCGAAACCAGCAATAGCCATAGGATTCTCCCAGATCCACGTTTTGTCGTACACCGCGCAGCGGAACAGAGAAGCGATAAACGTAATTGGGTCGAACATCAGAATAGTTTCGAGCCATCCAATGCCCAAATCATACACATTAAAGATAATGCCCGACAACCAAAACAGCGGCGTGGATAGCGTCACAATGAGGTTCTTGAAATCCTTGCTAATAGTCGATAACAAACTCGTGGTCAGGGAGAACATATAGAAGAACACGAACATGAGCACTATAGCCACAGGAATTTGCAGTAAATACCAATCCAACGGCTGCCCAAAGAGGAAGTACACGAGCAGCAGCAGCGCCACCATGCCAAGGTGAATGACCATTTCGGCAAGAGCGAAAATAGTCGGAATTCCCGCCAGCGGAAACTTAATCTTGTTGACCAAATACTTGAATCGGGCGAATACGTTGCAGCCCGTACCCAGCATAGTCTGGATATAGAACCATGGCACCAAACCACCCATGAGCCACAAGATATAGGGCGGCGCGCCCGGTTCGTCAGATCCCGACTTCAAGCCGATTTCCAAGGCAAACCAAAATACAGCGATATACACAATGGGTTTAATGAACAGCCATGCAGGCCCCAGCACGGTTCCGCGGGCCTGCTTGCGCAGGTCGAACATGGCCAGGCTGAAAATCTGCTCACGTCGTTCCCACTGAGACCGGATGATATTGATCAGGGTAGACACGTTCCTCGATTCCCTCCGCCTGTATTGCGAAGCAATATTTTACCATGAGGTTTCCGTCGCCGCAGAACAACCATCCCACTCGTCGGCAGAGACTTCCTATCTCCCATGCTTCCCGTAGAACTTCGGCTTGTCTTCTTGACGCGTGTGACGGCCGTGGTAGTGGTGGCGCAGCACCTTGTCGAAGATGCCCAGCTTCCACAGAATGAGGAACGACGCGGCAATCATCACCGCCATCACCACGAATACCGTGATGCCGTGGGTACTCGACATCACCCAGGCCCCCACCCCCAGAAGCGTCGTCCAGGCGTACACGATGACCACGGACTTCCGCACACCGTAGCCCTTGCGCAGCAGCATGTGGTGCAGGTGCTTGCTGTCGGCCTGCTGGATGGGCTGATGGTGGTACACACGGCGTATGATGGCCGCGCCAGTGTCGGCAATGGGAATGGCGGCGATGACGATGGGCACCGCCATGACGATCACCGTCGGCGAGCGCATGACGCCCATGAGCGAGATGACGCCGATCATAGCTCCCAGCAGAAGCGAGCCCGAGTCGCCCATAAAAATGCTCGCGGGCGCGAAGTTGTAGCGCAAAAACGCCAGGGTCACGCCCAGCAAAATGATGGAGAGCATGGCCGTCTCTTCAAGACCGCGCCCGAACGCAATGATGAACAGGAAAAACGATGCAATGGCGGTAATGCCCGCCGCCAAGCCATCAAGCCCGTCGATAAGGTTGATGACATTCATGAAGCAAACCAGGTACAGCACGGTCAGAGGGTAGGACACCCAGCCGAACTCGATGTAACCAGCACCGAACGGATTGGCAATGCTCGAGAGCAGCAGCCCCGATGCGGCAATGATGGCAGCCCCGAGCACCTGGCCGAGGAACTTCACGCCCGGCTTCAGCGAATACACGTCGTCCATCGCACCTACCAGCACAATGACCAGCAGACCGACCATGACACCGCCGTGGTTGATGCTGTGGTCGGTGCCATGGACATAGAACCCGTACCAGCCCAGGAAGTACTCCCCGAGAATTTCCACCACCAGCGCCACGGCGATACCCATGGCCATGGCAATGCCGCCCATGCGCGGCACGGGCTTCTTGTTGACGCGCCGTTTCGACGGATAGTCAACGGCGTCCAAACGTAGTGCGAGCCTTCTTGCCAACGGGACGCAGATGTACGTCACAGCGAAGGCAATCAGGCCCAGCACCATAAAATGTCGTAGCGTTACTCCCACTCAGGTATGACGCAATTAGAACTCAAGACCCTGAAGCCACTCGGTGAGAGCCTCCAAAGTTTCATCGGTCACACCCAAGCGCTGCTCGCGCTCCTGCAGATACTGCTCGCGCTCGACGAACTGCGTCAGCTGCTCGTCACTGAACTCGGACAAGTCGATGTCGCGCACATCGACGATGCGCTTGGCGAAATCGGGCAGCTTGTCGTTCATAGCCGTGATCTTCACCACATCGCCCGTATGGGGCGCCTCGACGTAGTAGCCGTCGCCCAGGTACATGGCCACATGGTGCACATTGCCGCCGTCGCCGAAGAAGAGCAGGTCACCGGGGAGCAGATCCTGGAACGCCACCTCTTCGCCCACATCGCACTGATAGTAGGTGGTACGCGGCAGCTCGATGTTGAACACCTCGCGATAGCAGTACTGCACCAGGCCCGAGCAGTCAAAACCGGCCGGCGTGGTGCCGCCCCACAGATAGGGCACGCCCAAAAACGACGTGGCCATGGCCGTCAGGTCGTTCAGTGTGCGCTCCTCGCGCACCGGCAGCGCCGCACCCTGGGCGATAAGCTCGTCAAAGCCCTCGAACCGCTGGGCGTTCACCTCGTTCTGGTGCTGCTCCATGGCCGTTTCGGCCTCGGGAGCCTCGGGCTTCTCCAAATACACCGGCACGTTGTACAGCTCTTCAGCGGCGCGGGTCTGCTCTTCCCAGTTGGCCAGGGCCTCCTGGTACTCGTCGTTGGCACCCAGGTACTCCTGGTACTCGGCTACCAGCGCGTCGTAGGCTTCTTTGTCCTTGACCGGGTCGAGCGTGACCTCTTCGCCCGTCTCCTCGTCGACCACCGGCACCACGAAGGTGTCCGTCAACTCGTAGGTGAGCGGCACGTCGAAACGCGTGAGATCGTAGGTCTCGATGAGGTCCTGCAGCTTCTCGGAGTAGAAGATGTCCGTAGCATAGCGCCCCACCAGGAAGTCCGCCGCGTCCACAAAGGTTTCGGTGTTGGACTTGTGGGCACCCGCGTAGAAGTCGCCCATGGAATTCGACAGCAGGTCGGCATAGTCGGACAGCGACTCGTCCACATTCGCGTACTGGCGGAAATCGGACAAGATGGAATAGGTGCTACCCGTGCCGTCGTCCTCGCGCGTGGGCAGCTGCACGCTGTTGCCCTTGTACACGCCCTTGATGCCGAACAGGTTGTTGTTGGGCGCCTGGGCCAAAGTGGAGTTGCCGGAAGCAGACTCGAGAATGGCCTGCGCGATCATCACGGAAGCGTACAAGTCGTTTTCGGCGGCAATGGTGCGAGCCGATTCGCCAATCAGGGAAATGAACTTCTCGGTGGTCAGGTCTTCGCTGTAGTGGCGCGCCACGTAGGCGGAGTTGTCCATATGGGTGAAGCTGATGGACGGCACCATGGCCGCCGCCTGCTTGAGGGGCGTCTGGGCCTTTCCCTTGGCCACGGCCGTGGCATGGGTGGTGGCCGTAATAGCGGAGGCGCCGTTGGCGCTCGGCTTCTGCTGGCCATCCTTCACCGGATCGGAGGTGTCCTCCTTCTTGTCGGACACCGTCGGCTGAGCCGGCTTCTCGGGCTCGGGAGTAGGCTTGACCTCCGGCGTGGGCTCGGGAGCAGGCTCCGGGCTGGGCGTGGGCTCCGGATCAGGAGTAGGCTCAGGGTCCGGAGTCGGAGCGGGCTCGGGCTCGGGAGTCACCGGATCGGTCTCACCGTCACCGCCCTCGGTCTCACCGTCACCGCCCTCGGTCTCACCGTCGCCCTCAGTCTTGCCGCCGTCGTCGCCGTCGGTCTCGCCTTTGTCGCCCTCAGAGGTATCATCCTTCTGAGAGTCGTCATCAGCACCCCCGTTATCGCCCATCGTCGCGTCATCATCGTCGGCAGCGCTGTCGTCCTTCTGCACACCGTCGTCAGTCGCATCTTCGTCGGCGGCAACGTTGTCGTTCGAAGTATCGCCCTTGGAATCGCCAGAAGTCTCGCCAGCAACCTCGGCGGTCACCGACCCGTCAGCCGGAACTTCCTTGTCAGCGCCTTCCGTCTTGTCGGCGTCTTCCTGATCAGACGAATCTTTGGCCGCATCGGCCTTCGCCTGGGCTGCGGCTTTCTTAGCCTCGTCCTTGACCTTGGCGTCTGCCTCGGCAGCCTCTTTCTCGGCTGCGGCGGCGGCCTCATCGGCGGCGAGTTTGTCCTCCAGCACCTTGCAAAGGTCGTCGAACTCGACCTCGGTCAGGAAACCGTCCTTATGAGCCTGGGCCAGCGAAGACTCCGAGGTGATCTTGCCATTGGCAATCCACTCAGACGCCTGCTTTGCAGACTCGGGGACGGGAACCTCTTTCCCGTCCTGGCGCTTCCCGTTGTCATCACCGGCGTAGCTGGTATCGTACGTTGCGGCCACACCGCCCACAGGGGCAACGATCAGCGCCGCCGCCGTCAACAGCGAAACGGCCTTTTTCGATGATGTCATCGTGCCTCCTACTATAGTCTTCTCTCTCGTGCGCACGGTTTTGGGTGCGCAAAGCCAAGCTTTTCCAGCTTCGAAAGTCGTATTATAGCGCGATGAAATCCGCTGTCCAACGGGTAAAACGCCTTTCAGGAACATTTCAGAAGAGCGTCATTAACAGCTCGTCAGGCTCATCCGAACAAAAACGCAAGACTGACCAGGTATTTTTCTGTTAAGCAAGTTAGCCATTATAAACATTTCGCTTGAGAAAGAAACTCACAAAACTTCCTCTAAACGGATGTTTTCGCTGATGAACGGGGTCATTAAATAAGGCGCTTGGCGAAGGACGGCGCGTGGTAGTCGAAGTTCGATCGCTTCACCTGACCGCTGCCCGTGGAGGCATGGATATACTCGCCGTCGCCCACGTAGATGCCCACGTGGTACACGCCGCTGCCGCTGCCCCAAAAAAGCAGGTCGCCGGCAACCAGGGAGTCCATCGACACCGACGTCCCCAAAGCGCTCTGCTCGGCCGCCGTGCGCGGCAGCGAGCGACCCAAGGCATGCTCGTACACCCAACGGGTGAATCCCGAGCAGTCAAAGCCCGAAGGCGTGGTACCCCCGTATACATAGGGAACGCCCTGGTGCTTCAGCGCTTCGGCGACCACCGCCTTGCGATCAGCCTTCTTCTGGGCCTTGGCCTTCTTGGCAGCCGCCTTCTTTTCGGCGCGCTCGGTGGCCTTTTCGGCCACATCGGCCACATAGTCTTTGATTTCCTCGGCGTACTGAGACGTCTCGGTCATGAAACCGAGGGCCTGGGCCTCGGCAGGAGCGGCGCTTACTAACAGAGCCGCAGAGAGCAGGGCGGCCGCCACCGCGGCAGAAGCGCCCTTCAGGCAGTTCTTAAAAGTAACCATGGCCCGATACTTTAAAGACCGCCGCGCTCCTTGCCAACCGCCTCCACAACCCCCACGCGTCCGGCACAGAGAGCCAACAAATCCCCTCCGCACCGTCTCCATTCATGAGGGAAGCTATTAGACTTCCCGAGGCACTTCACCCGTCTCAAGCAGGTGCAGCAACTGAGCCTCATCGAGCACCGGCACGCCCAGCGAGACGGCCTTGTCGTACTTGGAGCCGGCGGACTCCCCCGCCACCACGAACGACGTCTTCTTAGAAACGCTCCCCGACACCTTGGCCCCCATGGCCTTCAGCCGCGCCCCGGCCTCATCGCGGGTCATGCCCGAATTCACCAAGGTGCCCGTCAGCACGAAGGTGAGCCCCGCCAGCACCTGGGGCACCTCCTCGCCGGGGACCAGCGTCTCGGCTGCCATGGTGACCCCGGCAGCGCGCAGTCGGTCAATGACGGGCAGGTTGTCGGGCGTGCGGAAGAACAGCCAGATGCCATGGGCCATCTTCGGGCCCACGCCGTGCACCTCGGCCAACTGGTCCTCGCCGGCGGCCATAAGCGCATCCATGGACGGGAACGCATCGGCAATGAGCTCGGCGGTCGTTTTGCCCACGTGGCGGATGCCCAGGCCGAACAAGACGCGCGCAAAAGAGCGTCCCTTCGAGGCCTCGATGGCGTCCACCAGCTTCTTCGCCACGGTATGCCCCAGGCGGATGGGCTCGCCCTCTTTGTTCACGCGGCCCATGTTCAGGGAGGCCAGCTCGTCCTCGGTCAGCGAGTAGTAGTCGGCCACGTCGGCCAAACGCCCGCTCTCTACCAGGCGCGAGACAATCTCCTCGCCCATGCCGTCGATGTCGAGAGCACCGCGACTGGCCCAATGCAACAGGCGCTCCAAAGCCTGGGCCGGGCAGTCGATGGAAATGCAGCGGAACGCCACTTCGCCCTCGTCGCGCACCACGGGGCTTCCGCAGCTGGGGCACACGCTGGGCATTTCCCACACCCGTGCCTCGGGGCTGCGCAGCGAAAGGACAGGGCCCAGCACCTCGGGAATGACGTCGCCGGCCTTGCGCACAATGACGGTGTCGCCGATGCGCACATCCTTGCGGTGCACTTCGTCCAAGTTGTGCAGCGTGGCGCGGGCCACCGTCGACCCGGCCACTACCACCGGCTCCAGCTCGGCCACCGGCGTCAGCGCGCCGGTACGGCCCACCTGCACGGTGATGTCGCGCAACAGCGTCGTTTTCTCCTCGGGCGGGAACTTGAAGGCAATGGCCCAGCGCGGGGCGCGAGACGTAAAGCCCATGGCGCGCTGACGGGCGAACTCGTTCACCTTCACCACCACGCCGTCGATCTCGTAGGGCAGCGACTCGCGGCGCTCAAGGCAGGCCTCGCAGAACGCGCGCACCTCAGCCGCCGACTCGCACAGCTTCACGTCGGGATTCACATGGAAACCCGCCTCGCGCAGCCACTGAAGCAGCTCCCACTGACCGGTCACTTCGAGCGAGCGATCGTCGGCAATGGCGTACATGAAGGTGGACAGATCGCGCATCTGGGTGATAGCCGGGTCCTTCTGGCGCAGCGAGCCGGCAGCGGCATTGCGCGGGTTGGCGAACGGCTGACGTCCCTCGCTTACGGCGGCGGCGTTCAGCAGCTCGAAGCTCTTCTTCGGCATGTACACCTCGCCGCGCAGCTCCACGCTGTCTACCCCGGGGGCGATGGCTGCCAGAGCGCCCTCGCGCAAGCGCAGGGGCACATCGCGCACCGTGCGCATGTTCACCGTTACGTCCTCGCCCGTGGTGCCATCGCCGCGGGTGGCCGCGCGCAGCAGCACGCCGTCCTCGTAGGTTAGGGCGATGGAGCTGCCGTCAATCTTCAGCTCGCAGCACAGCGGCGGCAACGTGCCCCCGCAGGCCTCGGCCGTGCGCTCCATCCACGCGTCCAGCTCGTCAAGATCCATGGCGTTGTCCAAGGAGTACATGCGCTGCTCGTGGATTACCGGCGCGAACTGCTCGCCCACATAGCCACCGACGCGCTGCGTGGGCGACGAAGGATCCACCAATTCCGGATGAGCCGCCTCCAACTCGCGCAGCTCGCGCATCAGGGAGTCGAAAGCCGCGTCAGAGATTGTGGGGTTGTCGAGCGCATAGTACTGGTAGCTGTGATGCTCGATCTCCTTGCGCAAAGCTGCCGCCCGCGCCGCCGGATCTTCCCCAAACAAAGAAACCTGCCCATCCGCCATGCTGTGCCCTTTCGTACAAAGAGGGCCCGGACGAATCCGGGCCCTGGAATTTCGCGGTGACTATCTTACCACTAGTGGTTCTGCACCATGGTAATGTTCGCCTGGGGCAGCGTGACCCCGTACACCGCCATCTGCACGCCGCGGGCCATCAGGAAGAAGCCCAGGAACAGCGCAAAGGTGCCGGGGAACAGGAAGAACGCAATGCCGCAGAGCACCGAGACGATACCGGCGAACAGCGTCCAGCCCCAGCCGGACAGCTCGCGACGGAAGCGCACGGCCGCCACAATCTCAAAGATGCCATAGGCGCAGACGAAGATGCCCATCACCCACGGAATAACGACGGCCGAGGCAATGGGGTGGATGATAAACAACACGCCCAGCACGATATCGCAGATGGCATAGGCCAGCGCCCAGCCGGACAGGCCCTCGCTCTTGCGATAGCGGAAGTACGCGTAGGCATCCACAATGCCGGCGGCCAAGAACATGCAGCCCGCGATAATGGCGATGGAGACCAACGTCAGCCCCGGCACCATCAGCAATACGAAACCGATGATGATCAACGCGATACCGGCGGCGAACATGCCCCAGTTACGTCCTACTTTCATGTCCATAACGATCACACTCCTAGACCCTGGTTGTATACTGAATACGTCATCATTGTAGGAGCGGGACAACCCGTAGACGGCCTGCACGGTTGACGCGTTGCCGACAGGAATGCGCGACGTAAGCAGGGCGTTTGATGACCATTTTTCTCAACTAAAGGATACCCATGGACGTTACCCTCACACCTGGTCGCAGCAACGAAGATTTGGCGGCGCTGTTACCCTTCCCCGTCGCCGAGGCCAATAAGTATACGCGCGGACACCTGAACCTGGTGGCGGGCAGCGCCGCCTACCCGGGAGCCGCCTGTCTGGCGGCCGCCGGAGCCACCCGCGCCGGCGCCGGCTACACCGAGGTCTTCTGCGCCGGCAAATCCATGATCACCGTGCGCGCCTGGATGCCGTCGCTAGTAGTGCGCGATTGGCGCACCTGGCACCCCGCGCGCCTGGAAGCACCGAAGCCGGGGCATCCCACCGCCTGCGTCATCGGCTGCGGGTTCGATCCCGAAGACAGCGCCCCGGAGCCGCTCGTCATGGAAACCCTGCGCGCCTTTCCCGGGCCCGTCCTTATCGACGGCGGTGCCCTGGCGCTCTTGGCCACGCCCACGGGCCTGCGTCTCGCCGCGGAGCGCGCCGCGGCCGCCCCTGGCTCAACGGGCGAAGGCGGAGCCGCCGCGGCAGGTCCGCTCGTCCTGACGCCCCACGGCGGCGAGGCAGCGCGCCTCGCCCGCGGCGCGCGCCTCCCCTCGTTCGGCAGCGACACAGCGGCCCTGGCCGTCGCCATCGCCCGCGCCTACGAGGCCGTCGTGGTGCTGAAGGGACCCGTCACCTATATCGCCACAGCCGATGGGACGGTGGAAATCATGGACCGCGGCACCGCAGCCCTGGCGAAGGCCGGCACTGGCGATGTGCTTGCGGGTATTCTAGGGGCGCTCCTGGCCCAAGGCCTTGCGCCCGCCGATGCAGCGGCCCTTGGCTGCGCCCTTCATGCTGAAGCCGGGCGCGCCGCCGCCGAGCAGCTTACGCCCATCTGCGTCACCGCCGAGGATGTGGCCAACGCGCTGCCCGCGGCTATCCGCGCGCTTACGCAGTAACCGTCAGCTGGGCCACCACGCGCTCGAGCACCTTGATGTCGATGGGCTTCGCCACATGGGCGTTCATGCCGGCCTCCAAAGCCTCGCGCTCGTCCTCGGCAAAGGCGTTGGCCGTCATGGCCACAATGGGAATAGCCGCTGCGTCGGGACGCCTCAGGGCGCGAATGGCCCGGGCGGCGTCGTGGCCGTTCATCACCGGCATCTGCACGTCCATGAAGATCATGTCGAACTGACCGAGCGCGCTGGAGCGGAACTTCTCCACGGCTTCCTGGCCGTTCTCGGCCACCTCGCTCGTGGCGCCGTGCATGTCCAAAATAGCCGCGATGATCTCGGCATTCAGCTCGTTGTCCTCGGCCACCAGGAAGTGCTTGCCCTCTAAAGCGTGCTCCAGCACCTCGGCCGAGGGGCCGTCGGCCGCCTCGGGGGTCTGGCCCTCGTCCAAGGCCGGCGGGAAGTCCAGATCGATGATGAAGGTGCTGCCCCGACCCAGCGTGCTTTCCACGGAGATGGTGCCGCCCATGAGGTCCACCAGGTTCTTCGTGATGGCCATGCCCAAACCGGTGCCTTGAATTTTGCTGGTAGCCTGGGTTTCCTCGCGGGAGAACGAATCGAAGATGGTGCGCAGATACTCCTCCGACATGCCAATGCCCGTATCGCGCACGATGATGCGCAGATGCTGCAGCTCGCCATGGCGCTTGAGCGACCCATCAATGCGGAAGAGGATGGAGCCGCCATCGGGGGTGTACTTCATGGCGTTGGACAGCAGGTTCATGAGAATCTGGCGCAAGCGCCCCTCGTCGCCCACCAAAGCCTCGTGATCGAGCGTGCCCATCTCGACGGTGAACTCCTGGTGCTTCTCGTCGGTTTGCGGGCGCATCATGGCCTCCACGGCCTCCACCGTCTCAGGCAGGCGGAACACGCTGGCAGCCAAGGTGGTTTTGCCGGCCTCAATCTTGGACATGTCCAGCACGTCGTTGATGAGCCCCAGCAAATGCTGACCCGACGTGGCAATCTTGTGGTTATACTCCCGCACCGCCTCGGGGTTTTCGGCGTCGCGGTCGATAAGGGTGGAGAAGCCCAGGATGGCGTTCATGGGCGTGCGGATGTCGTGACTCATAGAAGACAGGAAGCTGCTCTTGGCCTGATTCGCCTCTTCAGCCGCCTGCTTGGCGTCCACCAGCTTCTGGCGAATGTCATGCTCGTCGGTGACATCGGTCAGCGAGTAGATGATCTTCTCCTGGCCGTCGAGCTTGACCCCGTGGCTGGTGATGCGCAACCACATGGAGCGACCCAGTTTGCTGTTAAAGCACTCGAACTCCCAGCTGCGCAGCGCATCGGGCATGCCAGAGTGAACGATGGCCGCCACCTTGGCGTAGGCCTCGTTGGGGCTCAAGGGATCAATGACGAAGAACTCGCGGGCCGGGATGCCCATGATGTCCTTGATGTTCTCGAACACCGCCTCCACCGTGCGCTCTTCCCCGTCCACAATAAAGATGGCCGTGTCGATATTCTCGCCAATGGCCTGGTAGAGGCTTTGCACATAAAGCTCGTAGCGGTGCTCGCGGCGCCAGCGGTACACGAAGAGCAGCACCAGGGCCGCCACGGCCACGGCCACGGCCACGGCTAGCACGGCCACCATGCGCGTGGTCAGACCCACAATTTCCGTACCGTCCTTCTCCACCACCGAAAGAGGCAGCAAGGTTACCAGCGACCAACCGGGCTTCGCCTCGAGGGGCGTGCTGTAGACGAACTGCTGCTCGCCATCGAAGGAGAGCACCTGGCTGTCCGTCGTGGCGTCCGCAATGTGGCTGAGCAGCTGGTCAACCTTGGCATCGCCATTGCCGGCCTCTTTCAACAAGGAGGTCAGGTCGCCCTTTTGGGCATCGGCGGCACCGCGATTGGCATCGAGCACAATGGTGCCTGCGGAGTCCACCACGTAGGTCTCGCCTGCATTGGTATACGTGGTGTCGTAGGAATTCTGCAGCTCGTCGGCGGGAAACGAGACGTACACCGCGCCAAGCACCTCGTCCGAGGCCAAGTCGCTGTTATCGCCCGGTTCCCGCTCGTCTTTCGAAAGCGGCGCGTAGAACAAGATGCGGCGCTCCCCCGAGTGGCCGAAGTACACCTCGGTGGACCCCGTCTTGCCCTCAAGACCGGGAGCGAACAGCTCTTCCTCGCGCTCGGCGGGGTAAAGGTCCGACTCCGTCGACGAGCACCACACCGTGCCGTCTTTCATGCGCACCCAGCCCGTCGAGGCCCCATGGGTAGCCAGGAAATCATCCACCTGATCGGGGATCTCTTCGGCCGGGGCATGGGAGAGATAGTGGGCCAGGCTCTGCACCCCATCCTGATCGGCGCGCAGGCACTCGTCCAAGTACCGCGCCCGGGAAGTGGTCAGCTCCATGACCGATGTCGTGGTGGTGCTGCGCACCAGGCCCTGAATGCTGTCGCGATAGAAGAGGCTCGTCGCCACAACGACGGCAGCCAGCAGCGCCACGATCACCAGGACCATGGCCATGATTTTACGGCTGTCAACCTTGACGGCGTGCATAGCTCCCCTTCAGCGTTACGCGGCAATAGCCGTGGGAACGCCTGCGCGCGCCCGGGCCTCTAGCTCCCCAGTATAGCAGGGAGACCCCTATCGGCAGCCTGTGAATAGCCCCGCCCCGAAAGCGGTCGTTACTCCACTGTTACCGATTTCGCCAGGTTGCGCGGCTGGTCCACGTCGCAGCCGCGCTTGACGGCCACCTCGCGAGCCAGCAGCTGCAGCGGTACGCTCGCCGTGATGGGGCTGAAAACGTCGCGCACCTTCGGGATGTAAATGACATGGTCGGCATGCTTTTTGATGTCCTCGTCGCCCTCGGTGGCCACGGCCACGATGCAGGCGCCGCGAGCGCGGGACTCCTGCAGGTTCGACACCACCTTGTCGTAGACCGGGCTGTTGGTGGCAATGGCGATGACCGGGAAGTTCTCGTCGATGAGCGCGATGGGGCCGTGCTTCATCTCGCCGGCGGCGTAGGCCTCGGCGTGCAGGTAGCTGATCTCCTTCAGCTTAAGCGCCCCCTCATAGCTGGTGGCGGCGCCCATGCCGCGCCCGATGAACAACGCGCTCTGGGCATCCACCATGGCCTCGGCCGCTTCCTCCACGGCCGGGCCGCACTCGGCCAGAATGCGCTCCACCTGCTCGGCGGTATCGGCCAGCTCGCTGAACAACAGCTTGATCTGGCCCTGGGTCAACTCGCCCTGGGACTGGCCCAGCAGCATGGCCAGCAGCGTCAAGGACACCACCTGGCCCAGGAAGCTCTTCGTGGAGGCCACGGCAATTTCCTTGTTGGCCTTGGTGTAGATGACGCCGTCGGACTCGCGGGCCACGGGGCTGCCCACCACATTGGTGATGCCGAACACCTTCGCGCCGCGCACGCGCGCATCGCGGATAGCGGCCAGGGTGTCGGCGGTCTCGCCGGACTGGGACACAGCCACCACCAGGGTGGTGGGGGTGATGATGGGGTTGCGGTAGCGGAACTCGCTGGCCACTTCCACCTCGCAGGGGATGCGAGCCCAACCCTCGATGAGGTTCTTTGCGATGAGGCCCGCGTGGTAGGACGTCCCGCAGGCGATGACGTAGACACGGTCGATGAGGTTCAGCTCCTCGGCGGTCATGTCCAGCTCGTCGATGACGAGGCTGCCGCCGGACAGGCGCCCGGCCAAGGTGTCGCGGATGACGCGGGGCTGCTCGTGGATTTCCTTCAGCATGAAATCGGGGTAGCCACCCTTCTCGGCCACGTCGATATCCCAGTCCACGTGGGTGGTTTCGGGCTCGATGGCGTTGCCGGCCTCGTCGAAGTAGGCGATGCCCTCGGGCGCCAGACGCGCCATCTGGCCGTCGGCCAGCACCACCACATCGCGAGTGGCGTCGATCATGGCGATGATATCGGAGGCAACGTAGCTGCCGTGCTCGCCACGGCCCACCACGATGGGCGAATCCTTGCGGCAGGCGATGATAGTGCCCGGCTCCTGCTGGGCCATAACGGCCAGACCGTAGGCGCCCACCAGCTGCGCCGTGGCCTCGGCCACCGCAGCGCGCAGATCGCCCTCGCCCGTGGCCAGCATGCGATGGTAGGCCTCTTCCACCAGGTGCGCCACTACTTCGGTGTCCGTGTCGCTCTTGAACACATGGCCGCGGGCCGTCAGTTCCTCGCGCAGCTCGGCGAAGTTCTCGATGATGCCGTTGTGCACCACGGCGATGTCGCCGGCGCAGGACGTGTGCGGATGGGCATTGGCCTCGGAGGGCTTGCCATGAGTGGCCCAACGCGTGTGGCCGATGCCGCAGGTGCCGGTCATCTCGAAGTGCGTGAGGGTGTGGGCCAGCTCGGCCACCTTGCCCTTGCGCGTGACCACCTGAATGCCGCCGTCCTGCTCGACGGCCACGCCGGCCGAGTCATAGCCGCGGTACTCCATGCGCGTCAGGCCCTCCAGCAAGATGGGCGTAGCTTCCTGGGCACCGGTGTATCCGACGATTCCGCACATAAACTGCTCCTATCACAACAGGCGGCTCGGCCGCCCCGTTCACAACCGCGACGCGCTTCAGCCGCGCCAACGAACTGCTTCAACCTCGTTGGCACCAGCAGAGCGTACGGCCCGGCCGCGCCCACGGCGCGCTTCGTGTTCATATCGTCCGCCCATTGTACCGAACCAGGCCAAGCCCGAGGAGCCGCTTCACGAAATCAGGACGGGGCTGCGAAGCGCTTTGGTATCATGCCTTTACAGCAAATCACCCGCGCTAAAGGAGCCCCATGGCCCGCTCGAAGAAATCCCAAGCCATCGTCGATGGCGCCCTGTCCATGGCCGTGCCCGACGATTCCGTCGGCCTCGGCGTCGACATCGTGGAAATTGCCCGCATGCGCAAGATCATGGACCGCTCCCCTACCTTCGTGGAGAAAACCTACTCCGCGGCCGAGCGCGCCTACTGCGATGAGCACACCCATCCCGAGGTGCACTACGCCACCCGCTTCGCCGCCAAAGAGGCCGTCCTTAAGGCCCTGGGCACCGGCTTTTCCGGCGGCGTGCACCCCCTCGACATCGAGGTGCGGCGCACCAACAAGGGGCGCCCCTACGTGGTGCTCACCGGACGGGCCCGCGAGATTGCCCGCGAGCAGGGCGTTCGCGAGATCCCCCTCTCGCTGTCCTTCACCCATACCGATGCCGTGGCCTGCGCCATGACCATCACCGAGGACTCCATCGCCGCCCAGGAGCGTCGCCGCGACCCCATGGAGGAGCTGACCAAGCAGTTCAAGGAAGCCCGCACCATGCTCGACGACCTCCCCGCCAGCGGAGACAGCAAAAGCGAGTAGGCAGTCGCGGCCTCGGGCAGCGCCTCCCCAGCGCGCCGCGATGGCCGCGGGCCCCAGCCCCCCTCAAAACAAAGGGCCGGCCAGGATTCACTCCCGACCGGCCCTTTCTTTTCTTGCAAGCAACCTTACCCGCGGACTTCGGCTCCGGTGGCTTTTTCCACCTTGGTGACCAGCTTGCCGTGGGCCTTCTCCACCTCTTCGCTCGTCAGCGTGCGATCGGCAGCGCGATAGGTGAGGCTGTAGGCCATGGACTTCTTGCCCACGCCCACGCGCTCGTCGTCGCGGTACACGTCGAACAGGGCCACGCCCTCCAGCAGCTTGCCGCCCGCCGAGGTCATGACCTGCATCATCTTCTCATGGGACACGTCCTCCCCCACCACGAAGGCCTGGTCGACAGTGACCGCCGGGAAGGTGGGCACGTCCACATAGGGGCGCGCGGGCTGCGCGGCGCGCACCAGGGCATCCAGGTCAAGCTCGAAGGCCACAATGGGCGCCTGGGCACCGAAGGCCTCGGCCACCAGCGGATGGATCTCGCCCACCCAGCCCACAACCGCGCCGTTGGCCATCATCTCGGCCGCACGGCCCGGCTGCAGCTGCGGCGCTTCCTCGGCCGTCAGCGCGCGGAAGCGCACCTTGGGCAGCGCCAGCTCGCGGGCCAGGTTCTCCAGCACGCCCTTGCCGTCGAAGAAGTCGAAGGGCACGGCCGGGCGGTTCCAGGCGGCCTCGTCCATGGCGCCGGCCAACACGCCGGCCAGGCGCTGGCGCTCCTTGGCCTTCTTGCGCCCCTCGGCGGCGAAGAACACCGTGCCGATCTCGTAGAGCTGGATGTTCTTCACGCCGCGGCTCTGGTTGTAGGCCACCGAGCGCAGAAGACCGGGAATGATGGACTGGCGCATCACCGACTGATCGGCGTTCAGCGGGTTCAGCAGCTCCACGGCCTGACCCAAGCCCTCAGCCGGCAGGCGCAGGCGCTCGATGTCGCCGGGCTCGGCGAAGGAGTAGGTCATGGTCTCGTTCATGCCGGAAGCGCGCAGCGTGTCGTTGACCAGGCGCCGCGTCTGCTGCTCGTCGGTGCGCGTACCCACGCGCTTGCGGCCGCCGGGCAGCGTCGGCTCGATGCGGTCCATGCCCCACAGGCGCAGCACTTCCTCGTACAGATCGATCTCGCGCTCCAGATCGGGGCGGAAGGTGGGAGGCAGCACCTGCAGGGTGTCCTCGTTCTCGCCCGCGGACACGGCGCAGCCCAGACGCACCAGGATGTCACGCACAAACTCAGCGGGAATCTCGGCCCCCATCATGGCGTTGAAGCGCGGAATGCGGAACGGCAGCGGCGCCGCTTCGGTGGGCAGCGGGTACACGTCCACCACGCCCGGGCGCACCGTGCCGCCGGACACCTCGGCCAGCAGGGCCGCGGCGGCCTGCGAGACCACCTCGCACAGGTTGTCGTCCACGCGGCGCTCGTAGCGCATGGAGGCCTCGGAGATGAGACCCAGGTTGCGGCTGGTGCGCGAGGTGCGGCCATGCTCAAAAGTGGCAGACTCCAGCAGCACCGTGGTGGTGCCCTCGGTCACCTCGGTATCCAGACCGCCCATAACGCCGGCCAGGGCCACGGCGCGCTCGGGCGTGGCGATGACCGTCATGTCGCTCGTCAGCTCGCGCTCTTCGCCATCGAGGGTGGTCAGCTTCTCGCCGTCCTCGGCCGCGCGCACAATGACGGACACCGAACCGTCCTCGGCCTTCAGCGTGTCGTAGTCGAAGGCGTGCAGGGGCTGGCCATACAGGTACAGAATGTAGTTGGTCACATCCACCACGTTGTTAATGGGACGGCCGCCGGCGGCGCTCACGCGCTCGGCCAGCCAGTCGGGCGAAGGCCCCACCTTCACGTTGTCGATGACGCGGGCGGTATAGCGCGGGCAGCGGGTCGCCTCGGGAATCTCCACGGAGACGGTGGCGGCCACATCCTCGCCCTCGGTAAGGTCGGCCAGCTTCGCCACGTCGTCGGCCAGAGGGTAGTGCACAGGCTGCTGGTACATGGCGCCCACCTCGCGAGCCATGCCCACCATGGACAGGCAGTCGGGGCGGTTCGGGGTAATCTCCAAGTCGAGCACCGTGTCGCCCGAGCCGATGATGTCGGCAATGGGAGTGCCCACGGGCGTCTCGTCGGGCAGAATCCAAATGCCGCTGTGATCCGACCCCAGGCCCAGCTCGCGCTGCGAGCAGCACATGCCCAGGCTGACCACGCCGCGCAGCTTGGATTTCTTGATCTTGAAATCACCGGGCAGCACCGCTCCCACACAGGCTACGGGCACCTTGATATCGGCAGCGATGTTCGGCGCGCCGCACACAATTTGCACGGGCTCCTCGGCGCCCACATTCACCGTCACCACATGCATATGGTCGGAATCGGGATGCGGCTCGCAGGTGAGCACCTCGCCCACCACCACGCCGTCGAAGGCCTCGCCGAGCGTCTCCACGCCCTCGACGCCCGTACCCGTCAAATCCAACTTATCGCAGAACGCCTTCAAATCCCCCGGCACCGCCGTATAATCCGAAAGCCATTTCAAAGATACCTTCATTGTCCATTCTTTCTCTTATGCGATTCCCGCCGCAAACCAGCAAGAATCGCCCTTTTCAAGCAAGTCAATGCCCAGAGAGACACGGGGTGATGCTCACCAAGCGAGTTCCGCAGCGACTGGAACAGTCCAGTGGACTGTTCCACAAAGCGAGGACTGTTTGAGCGACTGAGCATTACCCCGTGGCTCGACCCCGGGAGAGATTCAGCCCTAGAATTGCCGCAGGAATCGCATGTCGCCCTCGAGCAGCATACGCAAATCCGGCACATTGTACTTAAGACAGGCAATGCGCTCCACGCCGATGCCGAAGGCGAAACCCGAGTACTCCTCCGGGTCAATGCCACTCATAGAGAGCACGTTCGGATCCACCATGCCGCAGCCGAGAATTTCCAGCCAGCCGGTGCCCTTGCACATGCGGCAGCCCTCGCCGTGGCAGATGCCGCAGCTGACGTCGGCCTCGGCCGACGGCTCGGTGAAGGGGAAATAGTGGGCGCGGAAGCGCGTCTTGCGCTCGGGGCCGAACACTTGCTTGCAGAAGTAATCCAGCGTGCCCTTCAGGTCGCCGAAAGTGATGCCCTTGTCGATGACCAAGCCCTCGATCTGGTGGAACTGGGGCAGATGCGACGGATCGGCCACGTCGCGGCGGTACACCTTGCCCGGGGCGATCATGTAGATGGGCAGCTCCTGGTCCTCCATGACGTGCACCTGCACGCCCGAAGTCTGGGTGCGCAGCAGCACGTCGGACTCGCCGCGCACGCGGGCGGCATCGCCAGACAGGTCGCGCACGTAGAAGGTGTCCTGCATAGAGCGGCTCGGATGGTCGGCCGGGGCATTCAGGGCCGTGAAGTTGTAGTAGTCGGTCTCGATCTCGCTGCCCTCGTAGACCTTGTAGCCAAGGCCCATGAAGATATCGGACACCTCGTCGATGATGCCGTTGATAAGATGGCGCGTGCCCATTTGCTGGGAACGGCCCGGCAGCGTCACGTCCACGGCAGCCGCGTCAATGGCTGCAGCCAGCTCGGCCCCTTCCAGCACGGCCTTGCGGGCGCTCAAAGCCTCTTCCACTGCCACGCGCGTCTCGTTCACCGCCTTGCCCACGGCAGCGCGCTCCTCCTTGGGCACCGAGCCCATGGAACGCAGGTAGCCGGTGAGCGTACCTGCCTTGCCCAGGACGCGCACGCGCACGTCCTCGAGGGCGGCGGTGGTGTCCGCGGCCTCGATTGCGGCCAGCGTCTCAGCTTCGAGCGCGGCCAGTTCCTCCGTAATCGCCATCTGTCTTCTGCACCTTTCTCTTGCAATAAAAAAGAGCCCTCTCGCGTCCTTGCTGGATACGAGACCCAATCCAAGGACGAGAGAAGACTCTCGCGGTACCACCCTGGTTGACGAAGCCGTGGACGCCGAGGCGTAAACCGCCCCGCGCACCCGTGCCGCGCCCGCTCTTTCGCTTGGTAACGGAAGCACCCGTCGCCCCCTACTGACCGTCTCGCCAGGGTGTAGCACCCCGCGTCCGGGTTCAGAGACGCTGCTCGGAAGGGAATTGGCGGACGCTTCGATGGAGCCCTTTCAGCGGGCAGGCCCCTCTCTGGGAATCGTCGACGACTCCGCCACTGTCTTCGTCATCGCATGTAACTGCGCATTCTAGCACAACCGCACCCGCAGTGCGGGCCCGTTACAGGAACCGGTAGCTGACGGTGCGCAAACCCCACGCCTTGCAGCTGGAGAAGCCGAAAGCCTTCCACACGCCCGGCTGCAGATCGAGGGCGCGGCTACCGCCGCCCAAGCCACCGCAATCGTTGACCGTCGCGTAGACCGTCTTGCCGCCGTAGGAAATTTCCACCGTGCGGCCGAACAGCTTGCGATAGCCCGAAAGCGACATGGGCACGGCCACTCCCATGGAGCTGTCGTTGCACACCGCGCCCGTAGCCGTGGTGCCCGGGTTGGGGGTGTTCGGGTCAGTTTTGCCGCCGTAAGCGGAGGCCACGCCCGTTTTCCATCCCTCGTTCGAGCTCGATGAGCTTGAAGGCTTCGAAGTGGAGGGCTTGCTGGCCGGCTTGTCATCAGCCGCGGGCTTATCGTCGGCCGCCGGCTTGTCGTCAGCAGGCTCATCGGCAGCGGGCTCGTCCGCATCATCGCCCTCATCTTGACCCGGCGCATTGGCATCGGGATTATCGGCCACCGGCTCGTCGTCGGATACCACGTCCTTGCGGTCGGTCGTGTTGGCGTTGGGGTCTTCCTTGACCTCAGCTCGCTTGGCCGCTTCTTCCTGCTGACGGCGCATTTCTTCCGCTTGACGGGCCAGCTCGGCCAAACGTGCCGCCTGCTCGGCCTTGGCGCCTTCCAACTGGCTCGTGGCGTCGGCCACCACCGCTTCGGCTTCCTCGCGCTTGGCCGCCTGGGTGGCCAGGGCGTCTTCCTGGTCGTCTTTCTGGGCATTCAGCTCGGCCGACACCTCGTCGAACTTTTGCTTGCGCTCTTTCTGCTTGGCAATCTCGTCAGCCTGATAGCTCATGATCTGCGTGACGTACTCCATGTTGCGCAGCAGATCGTCGAAGTTCTGGGAATCGAGCACCATGCCCAAAAGCCCGGCCGTGCTGCCCTCGCGATACTCGCCCACGGCCACATCGCTGAGCGCCTCGCGCCCCTCGAGCATAGCCTGCTGAGCCTTCAGGGCCTTCTTGGCCGTCTTGTCGATTTTCTTCTGGAGCGCGGCCACTTCCGCTGAAATGGCCTCGTATTCTTCGTTGATAGCCGCCATGCGGGACTCGGCGGCATCGAGGGCCGATTGTGCCTGGTCGACCTTGGCCTGGGCGTCGGAGGCAGGATCTGCCTGGGCGGCCGCGGGCCCCAAGGGCACGGCCGTGCACGCCAGCAGCACGGCCAACAGCCACGCCGCCATCATGCGCCCGTATCGTTGCAGGTGTACCAAAGGAACCCTTTCGCTCTACCATTAGGCGCCTTCGCACGAGAAACCGCGCTCAAGGCATCGCTCTATCTTGCCGAATAGCCCGCTTGCTGGCAAGCATCTTGGCGAAAAAGACACGAGCGCCCGAAAAGCCGTGCCCGTCACGTTACCATGGACCACCACGAAAAGCAAACATTTGATCGTTTTTATTGTCTTCGCCACCGAGCTCCACTATACTTCGATGCACGACCAGAAAGGCAGCCCATGATCGACGAACTGCACGTGCGCAACATCGCCCTTATCCGCGAGGCCACCCTCATGCCCTCGCCGGGTCTTACCGTGCTTACCGGCGAAACCGGCGCCGGCAAGACGGCGCTCCTGTCGGCGTGCAAGCTGCTCATGGGTGCCCGCGCCGACAGCGCCATGGTGCGCGAAGGAGCCGATCAGGCCCAAATCGAGGGACGGCTTTTCCTCGCGAACCCTGAAACGGCCAACGAGAACGAAGAGGTCGTGGTCACACGCAAGGTAAGTGCCGATGGCCGTTCCCGTGCTTCGCTCAATGGCTCCCTGGCCAGCGTCTCCGAACTGGCGCGCACCGTCGGCCCCTCCATCGAGCTGTGCGGCCAGCATGAGCATCAGGCGCTCCTCAAGCCGTCCGAGCACGGCCCGCTCCTCGACGCCTGGGCCAACCTTACTGATGTCGCTCAGGCCTATCGTGTGGCTTTCCAAGAAGTCAGTCAGGCGCAGGATCACCTCGACCAAGTCAAAGATCAGGCCAACGCTTCGCACCTCCAGCTCGAAGAGGCGCGCTTCACCCTGAAAACCATCGAGGCCGTCAATCCTCAGCCCGGCGAGTACGAAGAGCTCGTCGACTATCTCGCCAAGGCCGAGCACGCCGAAACCCTCGCGCGCAACTCCCACGGAGCAGCCGAGGCGCTCTCGGGCGACGGCGGCGCCCTCGACGCCCTCAACAGCGCCATCGCCCTGCTCGACGAGGCCTCCCGCGCCGATGAGTCTCTCGCGCCCTACGCTTCGTCCCTGCGGGAAATCTGCTTCGTCGCCGAGGACGTTGCCCGCGATATGGCCACCTATTGCGAGGACATCGACTTCGACAGCGCCACACTTGCCCACGCTCAAGAGCGCATGGGGGCTTTCCAAGGGCTGCTCCGCTCCTTCGGCCCCACCATGGACGAGGTCTTCGCCCGTCAAGAGGAGGCAGCAGAGCTCGTCGCCCTCGTCGACCATGCCGACGAGTCCATCGCCCGCGCCCAGGCTGCCCTCGATCAGGCCGAGGAGCAGCTTGCAGCGGCAGCGGCCTCCTATACCGCCAGCCAGCAAGAGGCAGCCCCGCGCTTTGCTCAAGCGGTCGGCGCTGTTATGGGTCAACTGGAAATGGGAAGCGCGCAAATCGAATGCTCCGTCGAGCCCCTTCCCCGCGAGCGCTGGACGCGCGCCGGCGCTGCCGCCGTGGCCTTCGAATTCCGTCCCGGTAAGTCCATGCAGGCCCGTCCCTTGGCGCGCATTGCCTCAGGCGGCGAAATCAGCCGCGTGATGCTGGCTATCAAGGTTGTGCTGGGAGCCCAAGACCACGCCGGCACGCTCATCTTCGACGAGGTGGATGCGGGCGTCGGGGGCAGTACGGCCACCGCCCTGGCCGCCGTACTCGCCCAGCTTGCCGAAAGTCACCAGATCATCGCCATCACGCACCTGGCCCAGGTAGCGGTCGCCGCCGACACGCACTACGTGGTCGAGAAAACGAAGGGCGATACGCCCGAAACGTTGCTTCGAGTGGTGACCGGCGCCAGCCGCGAACAGGAAGTGGCGCGCATGCTGTCGGGCGACGCCACCGAGGCGTCCCTCGCCCATGCGCGCGAAATGCTGAGCTGAACCAACAGCAGCCTGGCAACAGCGGCCCAAGCGTTCGACGCCCCGGTCCGCGGAACGCTAGGCTAGCCACCAGCAGCCCGGCGACAGCCCCACGTCAACAACGGCCCAAGCGCCCAGCGCCCCCGTCCGCGAAACGCCAGAGGCAGCCTGCTAGCCCATCAGGCTATTCGGCGCTCTCCTGTTCTGCCTGCGCTTCTTCAGCCAGGGCCTTCGCGTCGTCGTAGGCCAGCAGTTCATCGATGGTCACGAACTTATAGCCCTTCTCGATCATCTTCGGCAGGGCAATTTTCAAGGCCTCGATGGTTTGGGTGCGCGGACCGCCCCCGTCGTGCATAAGGACGATATCACCCGATTTTGCCGACATAATGCGGTCGGCAATCGTCTGGGCCCCCGGCGTACGCCAGTCCTCGGTGTCGACGTTCCAGCCAATCTCATAGGAGACATAGGGCGCCACGGTCCAGATAAGGTCGTCGCGGAAATTGCCGCCCGGCGAGCGGAACGCCTTGGGGGCCTCGCCGCCGGTCAGCTCCACAATGGCATTTTGCCCCTTGGTCACTTCCTCCACCTGCTCTTCGGGGCTCATCAGCGTCATGTCTACGCCATTGCCCGAGCCCGAAGCGTGGTCCCAGCTATGGGTGGCAATCTGATGACCCTCTTTCACCTCGCGCTTCATGGCGTCGGGGTAATCGGCAATCTGCTCGCCGATAGTGAAGAAGGTGGCCTTTACGTCGTACTCCTTCAGCACATCGAGCAACTCGTTAGTGGTAGGCCACGGGCCGTCGTCGAACGTAAGCGCAATGACCTTATCGTCGCCCGTGTGGGCGTTGTACTTGAAGTAGGTGTTGTTGACAACAGGCTTGGTAACCTCTTTCACCGTCTTGCCAGAGATTTTCCCCGTGCGCTTCTCCACCTCGCCCGACTCCCCGGGGATGATGGCATGAATGGCACCCTCGCCCAGCTCTACCTGCTTGGGCTTCTTCTCGACCTTCTTAACGTCGTAATCCTCCATGATGTCGGTGCCGGCGTTAATTTGAATGGTGTCGTTCTTATGCACCGGAGTGTTGGGGTCATCGATCTCGGTGCCGTTGATGGTGGCCGTGAACGGCGTACCCTTTCCTTGCTCGATAACCTCGCCATCAACCGCCACCAAGTTGCCCGGCTGCGGGGTCACCACGCCGTCGGCCACCAGATCGCCCAAGGTGGTGCCCTGGTCCACTGTGCGCGTCATGCCGTTGATGGTAGTATTGAAGGTGGGAGGGTTCAGATAGAGAAACGCGCCCACGCCAATGGCGCCCAAAATGAGCACAGCCACAATGATCGAGACGATGCTCGCCTTCTTCTTGGGCTTGTGGGTATAGCGCTCGTAATCGGCGTAGGGAGCTGCCTGCTCTGTGGTTTTGCGAGCCGGGTTCACCCGCGGGTTCGTAGCCGCATAACCCGCGTAGCCCGTGCTGTGCGACGCTCCTTGGTGCACACCGGTAGCAGAGCCAGGATAGGGCTGCTCGGTAGCGGCCGCATATTCCTCATAGGCCGCGCGGGCCGCCTGCTCGGGAGTGAGGCCGCCGGCAGCCATCTGGGAAGAAGACATCGGATGCGATCCGGCCGAATGCGGCCCTGCCGCGTGCGGTCCAGCCGGATGAGAGGAGGCCCCTGGCGCACCCTGAGCCGCGGCCGCAGAAGCAGCCGTCCCCGCCGAAGAGGCGCCCGCCCCCGCCGCGCTCGAACCCTGCCCTTGGGCCGCAGGGCTGGAGCCTTGAAGATGCTGTGTGGGAGCCGTTGAACGGCGCGTGGGCTTCTTGTGCTGACGGGGATTATTGCGCGGATTGTGATTGCCCGCGGGGTTCGATGAGGGCTCTTGGTGCATGGGTCTTCCTTCGAGATACTCCGTTTAAGCTAGGTTTAACGTTTATGGCCAGGTAAAGGCCATTATACGTCTTCCCGTGCAGAGGCCCCCGCACGGCCAGCTTACATTTCCGTAAACTTAATAAGTTCTTCTAGAACAGTATGCAGAAAGTTTGCGAAAGCCGCACAAAAGGCCCCTTGCCGCGAGCGACGACTGCAGCCAGCCGCGATCCGTTACAGCAGCCCGCACGTCCACATCCCGCTCTGGCAACCCGACAGCGCCTCCCCCGCTTGCCCCTAATTCGCGCGGCTGCTGCCGTAGGCCGCGTGCTTGCGGTTACCGAAGGCGCTGCCCTTGCGCGCGGTCTTCTTCAAGTCCTTCAGCACGTCGTCCTCGGACGACCCCTCCACCGACGAGCGCAGCTTGACCACCTGATCGCGCAGGCGCGCCGCTTCCTCGAAATCCATGTCGCGCGAGGCCGCCGCCATGTCGTCCTCCATGGATGAGATGATGCGGAGCACCTCTTCGCGGGACAGCTCGGCCAGCTCTTTGTTCACCTGCTCGGCCGTGGTGCCGGCTGCCTCCTCGGTGATGTAGCCCATGATGTCGTTGATAGCCTTGCGAATGGTCTGCGGCTCGATGCCATGCTCTTCGTTGTAGGCCATCTGGATTTCGCGGCGGCGCTTCGTCTCGTCAATGGCGCGGCGCATGGAGTCGGTAATGCGATCGGCGTACATGATGACCTGGCCCGATACGTTACGAGCCGCACGACCGATAGTCTGGATGAGCGAACGGTGATTGCGCAGGAAGCCTTCCTTGTCAGCGTCCAGAATGGCCACCAGCGACACTTCGGGCAAGTCCAGGCCCTCGCGCAAGAGGTTGATGCCCACCAGCACGTCGAACTCGCCGCGGCGCAGATCACGGAGGATTTCCGTACGCTCCAAGGTGGCAATGTCCGAGTGCATGTAGCGCGCCTTCACTCCCTGATCCAGCAGGTGATCCGTCAGGTCCTCGGCCATCTTCTTCGTGAGCGTGGTGATAAGCACGCGCTCGTCGCGCCCGGCGCGCTCCTTCGCCTCGTCGATGATGTCGTCGATCTGGCTGGTGCTCGAGCGCACGATGATTTCCGGATCGAGCAGACCGGTCGGGCGGATAACCTGCTCCACCTGGGCCTGGCTGACCTTCTCCTCGTAATCGCCGGGCGTGGCCGATACGTAGATGAACTGCGGAATGCGGTCCTCGAACTCATCGAAGCGCAAGGGACGGTTGTCCAAGCAGCTGGGCAGGCGGAAGCCATGCTCAGCCAGGGTGATTTTGCGGGAGCGATCGCCCTCGTGCATGCCGCGGATCTGCGGCACCGTGACATGGGACTCGTCGATGATGCAGAAGAAGTCCTTCGGGAAGTAGTCGATAAGCGTGTAGGGAGGCTCGCCCGGCTGGCGCCCGTCCAAGTGCCGCGAGTAGTTCTCGATGCCGGAGCAGAACCCCATGGTCTCGAGCATTTCCAAGTCGTAGTTCACGCGCATTTCCAAGCGCTGGGCCTCCAGCAGCTTGCCCTCTTCCTTGAACTGCTGCAAGCGCTCGCGCAGCTCTTCCTGGATAGTGCCCAGGGCGCGATCCATTTTGGGACGCGCCGTGACGTAGTGAGATGCCGGCCAGATGGGCAGGGCCTCGTAGGTACCCAGCACTTCGCCGGTAACTAGGTCGATCTCGGCGATTTCCTCAATCTCGTCGCCCCAGAACTCAATGCGGATGGGATTGTCGGCGTAGGGCGGGAACACATCGAGCGCGTCACCCCGCACGCGGAAGGTGCCGCGCTTCAGCTCGTAGTCGTTGCGGTCGTACTGGATGTCGATAAGTTCGTAGATGACTTGGTCGCGGTCCATTTCCTTCTGCTTGTCCACGAACACTGCCATGCCGGCGTAGTCCATGGGGCTGCCGATGCCGTAGATGCACGACACCGAGGCCACCACAATGACGTCGCGCCGCGACAGCAGCGCCGAGGTGGCCGCATGGCGCAGCTTCTCCACCTCTTCGTTGATGGAGGCGTCCTTCTCGATGAAGGTATCGGAGGAGGGCACATAGGCCTCGGGCTGGTAGTAATCGTAGTAGGACACGAAGTACACCACCGCGTTGTCCGGGAAGAACTCCTTGAGCTCGGCAGCCAGCTGCGCGGCGAGCGTTTTGTTGGGGGCCATAACCAGCGTGGGCTTCTGCACCGCCTCGATGGTCTTCGCCATGGTGAAGGTTTTGCCCGAGCCCGTGACGCCCAGCAGCGTTTGGTAGCGCAGGCCATCCTCAACGCCCTTGGCCAAAGCCTCGATGGCCTGGGGCTGGTCGCCCGAGGGCTCGAAGGGAGAAACCACTTTGAACGGGGTGTTGGCCAGGCGCACCTCGGGCAGCTTGCCCTCCATGGCCATACCCTCGATATTGGAAAGATGAGTAGACACGCAGTCCCCTCTCTTGAGTTATTCGTTATAAGGAAAACTAGTCTAGCACGTTGAGAAATACTTGAACATATGTTCGTATATTATCCATAGACCTTCGCACGGTGAAAACCTATCAGGATCACGCCTCAAACCACCAAGATTCGCTCCGGTCCGTCACGGCCTCCCCGAGTGTTATACTCTCCAACCGTTCTATTCCTTCTCGGAAAGGCTTTTCGTGGCAAACCTGGCAACCATTGTTCCCGGCATTGGCATCTGCGCGGCCATTGCTATCCCCTGTTGGTTTCTCGGCGAGGCGCTCCCCGTTATCGGCGGTCCCGTCTTCGCTATCCTTCTGGGCATGCTCATTGCCGTCTGGTGGAAGCAGTCTCGTCGCGGCTCCGTTCAAAGCGGCATCGCCTTTACGGCCAAGAAAATCCTGCAGTACGCGGTTATCCTGCTGGGCTTCGGCCTCAACTTGGCGCAAATTGCCGCCGTGGGCGCCGAAAGCCTGCCTATTATTCTTTCCACCATCGCCACGGCGCTCATCGTGGGCTACGTGCTTTTCAAACTGCTGCATATGGATTCCGCCATCGCCACGCTCATTGCCGTGGGCTCCTCCATTTGCGGCGGCTCGGCCATTGCCGCCACCGCCCCTGTTATTCACGCCAAGGACGAGGAGGTGGCCCAAGCCATCTCAGTCATCTTCCTGTTCAACGTGGTAGCGGCCCTCATCTTCCCCACCCTGGGCAACGCCCTTGGCATGACGAACGAGGGCTTCGGCCTGTTCGCCGGCACCGCCGTGAACGACACCTCTTCGGTAACCGCCGCGGCCGCCGCCTGGGATGGCATGCATCCGGGCTCCAACGCCCTCGACGATGCCACCATCGTAAAGCTCACGCGCACCCTGGCCATCATTCCCATCACGCTGGTACTGGGCATGTGGGTGGCCCGCCGCGAAAGTGCTGCGAACACCAACACCTCGCCGGCTGATGTCACAGCCGCGTCCCGCACAACGGAATCCGGCCCCGCCGCTGGTGCCGTGGCGGGAATCGCCGACGCTAACTCCGACATCCCCACTGCCGAGACGTCCGCCGTCACTGCTAGCAACGGTCACGCATCGAGTAAACCGGGCCTTCTTGGCAGCTTCTCTCTCAAGCGAGCCTTCCCGATGTTCATCCTGTTCTTCCTCCTGGCTTCTGTACTCACCACCATTGCCGTAGCCTGTGGCGCCGACGTAGCGGTCTTCGCCCCGCTGAAAACGCTCTCGAAGTTCTTCATCGTCATGGCCATGGCCGCTATCGGCCTGAACACCGACATCGTGAAGCTGGTCAAAACCGGCGGTAAACCTTTGCTCATGGGTCTTATCTGCTGGATCTGCATCGCTGGTGTCAGCTTAGGCATGCAGCAGCTTTTGGGACTGTGGTAAGCGCAAGCCCCGTTGCAGTATCGACGAACCCCTTGGTCAGAATCTGCTCGAAGCGGGGCTTTTGTTCGAAATCGAGCGTTTAAGGTCAAAAAGTTGCCGAGGTTGAAGGCTCGGCAACACGAAAACGGGCGATTCTCATCATCTGGATGGAAATCGCACCGTTTTTGACCATCGTACGGTCAAAAAGCCGGTAATGTCACAACCAAATCCCCGCCTCGAGCGATTCTCGACCGCAAAACCCTCATTTGGAACAAAAGCCCCGCCTTGGTGTCTTTTTGACCACGGTGAACTACCGGAAGCGCCCATCAACCGTCATCACAGGCAAACTGCAGCCCCCACGCACCTAGCGCGCCTCGCCTTGCACCTCCGCGGTTCATCCTCGTTTCTCCATGCTGCAAGGCCATTCCTGAAGCGCGCCCTCCACCGACCCCTTGTCAACCTCCACCCACCACCCCTCACAACACAAAAAGGGAGCGGCATTTCGCCGCTCCCTTCATGACTAGCACCTACGGACTGCCTACCGCTAGATGCTCTTCTTGTAATCGTTCCACCAGGCGATGACTTCGTTGCGCAGCTCTTCGGGGGTGCCGTCGTTGTTGAATACCACGTCGGCAGCTTCGATGCGGTCGGCGTCGGTAATCTGGCGGGCGATGCGGGCACGCACGTCCTCCTCGGGGAAACCCGAGGCCACGGCACGCTGAATGCGCACATCGAGCGGCGCCAGCACCGCCATGACCACATCGGCCCCATAGGCCAGCGAGCTTTGGCGATTGCGGAACACCGAGTACTCTACCACCACGGCCGGCTTGCCCTCGGCGGTGAACCCGTCGATGAGATCGGTGTAGCGCTCCTCGATGCGCGGCATGGTGATGGTGTTCAGCTTGCGCGTAGCCGCCGGCGTGGCGAAGGCCTTGGCAGCCAGGGCAGCGCGCACCACTTCGCCGCTTTCGTCGAAGATGTCGTCACCGAAGGCGCCGCGCAGGTCGTCCTTCACCGTATCCCAGGTAAGCACCTCATGGCCCACCTGGTCAAGATCGATCCAGGCCAGACCCTCGTCGGTCAGCGCCTTGCGCGCCGTAGACTTGCCAGCGCCCATGCCGCCGATCAGAAACAGCTTCTTCATACTGCCCTCCTCCACCGCCCTGAAGGCGGAACCAACTTCGTTGCCACTACTATACACGAAAATAAATGAGCCGCCCCTGAGGGCGGCTCATCAAAATGCCAATGTTGGGAAGGCAGGGCGGAACTACTCGGCGTCCTCCACCGTCTCCACCTCGACGACCTCGGCCTCGGCCGGAGCCTCGTCCTTGTCGGCCTTCTTGCGCTTGGCCGGCTTCTCCTCGGCCTGGATGGACTCGTCCACCTCGATCTCGAAGCCCAGCTCCTCGGCAGCGGCCTTCATGGACAGGCTGATGCGGCGACGGTCGGGGTTGATCTCCATGACCTTCACCTTCACATCGTCGCCGGCCTTGACAACCTGGGCCGGGGTGTCGATGTGACGGGCAGCCATCTCGGAGATGTGCACCAGACCCTCGATGGAGTCGCCCAGCTCGACGAAAGCGCCGAAGGGAACGATCTTGGTGACATGACCGTCGACGATGGTGCCCACGGGGTAGTTCTCCACCAGCTTGATCCACGGATCGGGCGTGGTCTGCTTGAGACCGAGCGAGATACGCTCACGCTGCAGATCGACGTCGAGCACCTCGACCTCCACCTCGTCGCCCACCTTGACGACCTCGGAGGGATGGTTGACGTGGTTCCAGGACAGCTCGGAGATATGCACCAGACCGTCGATGCCGCCCAGGTCCACGAAGGCGCCGAAGTCCACGATGGAGGAAACGGTGCCCTTGAGGCGCATGCCCTTGGACAGCTTGGAGAGGATCTCGGCGCGCTCGTTCTTGCGGCCCTCCTCCAGCAGCACGCGGCGGGACAGCACGACGTTGTTGCGGTTGCGATCCATTTCGATGACGCGGGCCTCGATCTCGGTGCCCAGGTACATGTCCAGATCCTTCACGCGACGGAGGTCGACCAGAGAGGCGGGCAGGAAGCCGCGCAGGCCGATGTCGAGGATCAGGCCGCCCTTGACGACCTCGATAACCTCGCCGGTAACCACTTCGCCGGCCTTGAACTTCTCTTCCACGGAGATCCAGGCACGCTCGTACTCGGCACGCTTCTTGGAGAGGATGAGACGACCGTCCTTGTCCTCTTTCTGAAGCACCAGAGCCTCGATCTTGTCGCCCAGGCTGACGATGTCGGACGGGTCGGCGTCCTTACGGATGGACAGCTCGCGGGAGGGAATGACGCCCTCGCTCTTGAAGCCGATGTCCACCAGCACCTCGTCATGCTCGAGCTTGACGACGGTGCCGTCGACGAGATCGCCCTCGTCGAAGTCGGTCAGCGTGCCATCGATCATCTCGTTCATCTGCTCGTCGGAGATATCGGAGAAATCGATAACGGACGTGTTCTTGATTTCGGTCAAAACGGACCCCTTTCAAAAACTAAATCGGGGACCCTTCGTCATGATGGTTGATACTTACCATGTTCGCTTGCACGGGGCAAGAGATCGCTGTACAACAAACATGTCTCGGGGGCCAACAGTTACTTGCACTTGCCCACTTCGGGCAAGCTTGCCCAGTATAGCACCGCTGCCGCCTGAGTTATTGTGAATTTTGCCGCTTTGAAGGGAAATTCACGACCGCGGCATGAGGAAGCGGCACCAAGCGGAACGCCACCGCACAACCTGGGGAAGAAACGCGCCTCCCCTTCCGCGTATACTGGCGCTCCGTTGCACGCTGGACGCGCTACTGTTGCGCCTGAGCCTCGCGCAGGGCCTGGGCCATCTGGTCGGCGCAGGAGGTGGAGCGACGGCCGCAGGTGTGGCCCTCCATCATGGCCACAATGTCGTCGACCTTTTGCCCCTGCACCAGCTTGGCGATAGCCTTCAAGTTGCCGTCGCAGCCACCGGTGAACTGCACGCTCTGAATGGTGTCGCCGTCCAGCTCCACGTCGATCTGGCGGGAGCACACGCCCTTGGGGATATAGGTATGCATGGGATTCCTTTCTCGCCTGTTCGCGAGAGATTGTACCCTAAACCGCCTCTTCCCCGCGCTCGCCGGTGCGGATGCGGATCACTTCCTCGACGGGAGCCACGAAGATCTTGCCGTCGCCCACCTCGCCGGTGCGCGCCGCACCGATGATGATGTCCACAAGGCCGTCCACGTCGTCGTCGCCCACGACAATCTCGAACTTCACCTTGGGCACCATGTTCAGCAGCACCTCGGTGCCGCGGACGTACTCCGTCCATCCGTGCTGGGCACCGCACCCGTGCACCTGGGAAATCGTCATGCCCGACACATTCGCTGCGAACAAGGCGTCCTTCAGCGGCTCCATTCGCTCGGGCCTCACAATAGCCGTTACGCGCTTCATGATTTTTTCTCCTTTGATCAGCGTCGCCTTCCCGCCATGACAGGACCGCGGCGCGTCGTTGCTTCCTAGTCTAAGCCAAGGTAGGCCGGGTAGGCCGATTCGCCATGGACGGCAACGTCCAAGCCCACAGCCTCGTCCTCGGCGCTCACCCGCAGGCTGCCCTTGAAGCACGCCTTCACCGCCAGGGCCAGCACTATATCGGCCACCACCACGAACCCAACGGTCACGATGATGCCGAGCACCTGGGCACCCAGCAGCGACCAATCGCCGGTGTACAGCAAACCGCCATGATCGGTCCAAGACAACTCGGGCACGCAGAAAAGCCCCGTGAGAACACCGCCGACGATGCCGCCCACACCGTGGCACCCGAAAGCGTCGAGGGCGTCGTCGTAGCCAATCTTGCGCTTAGCCACGGAAATGGCCGCATAGACTACGGGGCTCACCATGACGCCCATCACCAGGGCCGCCCAAGGCTCCACGAACCCGGCCGCCGGCGTAATGGCCACCAAGCCTGCCACCAGGCCCGTGGCTGCGCCCACCAGGGTGCACTTCCCCACCTTTACGCGCTCGACCACCAGCCACGACAGCACACCAGCTGCGCTGGCCGCCACGGTGTTCAGCAGCGCGAGACCCGCCACGCCGTCGGCGGCGAACTCCGAGCCGGCGTTGAACCCGAACCAGCCGAACCACAGAAGCGCCGCGCCCAGGGCCACAAAGGGCACGTTATGGGGACGGTAGCTCAGCACGGCGAAACCTTTGCGACGCCCCAGCATCAGGCAGAGGATAAGCCCCGTCAAACCCGAAGAGATATGCACCACATCGCCGCCGGCGAAGTCGAGAGCCCCGATCGTCTCACCGATGAGCGAGCCCTCCCCGCCCCACACCATATGGGCCAACGGGGCGTACACGATCACCACCCATACGGCCACAAAAGCGCACACCGCGCCAAACTTCATGCGCCCGGCCACCGCACCGGTGATGATGGCGCAGGTAATCATGGCAAAGGCCATCTGGAACACGATATCGATGATGGCGGGGTAGGCAGATCCCAGCTCGGGATCGACCGCCAAGGCCCCCTGGCTCGCCAATATGCCGTAGGCGTCGGGCACGCCCTTTGCCTCGGCCAGCACATCGTTGACTGCGCTCAAGCAGCCCAGCTGGTCGATGCCGCCGAAAAAGGGCAGCGAGCCGTCGCCGCCATAGGCGAAGGACCAACCGCACACCACCCAGATCACTCCAACGATGCCAAGCGCCGAGAAAATCATAACCATGGTGTTCACCACGTTCTTGCGCCGCGACAATCCCCCGTAGAAAAATGCCAACCCCGGCGTCATGAGCAGCACCAGCATAGTGCACACGAGCATGAACCCGGTTGAACCCGTATCAATCATGGCTCTCGACCTCCTTTGCCCTGCGTCGCTTCGGTGGTCAGAGGCCGAGAAACGGTCTCGTCGGTTTTTCGGCCTCTTGCCACCCAGCGCCCTCTTCGTTTGCCACAGGCCCATTGTTCCATGGAGAAACTGCAGGAAAGAGGTCATCGATGATTGTTAATCCCCTCAAAAAGAAGTGTTAACAGGGGCGACCTCGGCTTGTTACCCACTGGAAACAAGCCGAGGTCAGCTCCGAGACACCCCACTCCCTTGCCCCTCCGAACATACGCAGGCACCCAGTGGCAGAAAAGGGGACTTCTGATCAGCAAGCGGGGCACGGAAGCGCTCCCGAACGACCTTCGTGCCTTGAAATTGCGTGAAATAGGTCACATTACGTTTAAAAACTCACCGAATTCCTCGTCCGTAGCCCCCAAGAGCCCTAGAATCTAGTCAAGAGTCGTATTTTTTGCCACTCCTAAGGCAATCTCGGGACTGAGAGCCCGCGGGAAACGAAAGGACGAACCATGAGCGTAACCTTCAGGCAGGTCGAGCGCGACGAAGAGGTCGAGGCACTGGCTCACATGGCCTATGTCATCTGGAACGAGTACTGGCCGGCCATCATCGGCCAGGAGCAGACCGACTACATGGTCGAGAAGTTCCAAAGCCTCAACGCCTTCCGCACCGATATCGCCGACAACAACTACGAGTACTGGTTCATCATGAGCCACGAAGACGAGACGCCCCGCGAGCTTGATCAGGCCGCCCATGGCGCCGATGTGCATGACGAGGGCGATACCGCCCCCGCCGATGCGCCGGACGCCATCGAGTCCGACCGTGACGCCGAGCTGGCCCGCGACGCCGAGGACTTCGCGCGCACCGCCGCCGCGCCGCGCATCGTGGGCTATACAGGCGGCTATGTCGATCAGGCCACCAACCGCTTCTTCATCTCCAAGATCTACCTGCTGAAGGAGCACCGCGGCCAGGGCTTCTCGTCGGCCACCATTCGCTTCTACGAGATGATTGCCCGCAAGCGCGGCCTGGACGCCCTGTACCTTACCGTCAACAAGAACAACGAGATGGCCATTCGCGCTTACAAAGCCAACGGCTTCGAGGTTATCGACGCCGTGGAAACCGACATCGGTGAGGGCTTCGTCATGGACGACTACATCATGGAACGCAAGGTTCGCTAAGCGCACGAGGTGCGCTTAGCACGCTCGATCCGCTAGGCGCGTGAAACGCGCTCGGCACCTTGGCCCCTCGATACTGGCCGCGCTAACCGCCCGGCGCCAGAATCGCCGGGCGCCACTCCAAGGGGCGCCGCGCAATCGGCACCCTACGCCATAAGACGAACCACCGCGTCGAGCACCGGGTCGGCGTGAACGCCGGCCATCACCACCAGAAAGCGCAGCGCGCAGCCGCCCGCCAGCGCTCCGGCCGCTCCCGTCACCGTGAGGGCGGCCGGTCCGTGCTCGGCGCTTGCCAGGGCCGCCATGGCCGCCCCCAGGGGCAGGGCAAGCCCGAGCACCACCACGAGAATCCAGAACGGTGCGGCCAGCGGGCCACTCACAAGCAGCGCCGCCGATTGCGCTCCCTGAACGGCGAAGGCCCCCGCCCCGGGCGCTCCCGCCATGGTCACCGTAACGAGCAGCGTCGCCAAAACCGCTCCTTCCACCAGCACCAATGCCACCACGACCCCCGACAGCAGGCGCGCAAGCGAGCGCCCCAAGGGCTCCCGACGAGCCAGCGCGCAGGCGATAAGCTCAACGAGGGCCACCCCGGTGTCGAGCGCCGATACAGTGAAGAGGCAAGGCAGCAGCCCAGTATTCCACAGGGGCACGCCCGGGGCGGACATCAGGAGAATGCCCGTATAGGCAGCCACCCCCACGGCCAAGGCGGCACCCAACGTCCCCAGCACGTTCCCGGCCCGTCGCGCCTTTTCGGGCCACGAGGGCCAGCGCCGCGCCAAGCGCGTTCCCAGCCACGGCGACAGGCAGATCCCCGTCAAGGCGAACACGGCCACAGCGGCGAACACCACCCAGGCGCCCACGGTCATCCACGAGGTGGGGTTGATGAAGCTCTGCCACATCATCATGCCCCGCAACGGGCTGATCAGCTCGCTCAGCAACAAGAGCAAACCGGCCACCAGGCACACAACCGCGGCAACGATACTCGCCGCCACGAGGCGACGGTGATCGTCGCCCGCGCGAAAGTGCACCATCATGGCCGCCAGAAACGCTCCGGCTCCCATGCCTCCTAAGAACAGGTACAGCGCCGGCTGCCAGCCCCATACCATTTGCAACGACTCCATAGATCCTCCCTTTCGCTAGGCCAGCACGAACGCCGGCTTGGTCGATGCCTCCACCACCTGTGCGCCCTCGTCGGCGTTTTTCAAATCGTCGAGGGGCCCGAAGTGCAGGGCGTCGAACTTGCAGGCGCGCACGCACCAGGGATCCTCCCCCAGAGGCACGCCGTTGCCCTGGCAGCCATCGCACTTGTCCATGCTCACCTTGTTGTAAGCCGGCACGCCGAAGGGGCAGGCCTGATAGCAGTACTTGCACCCGATGCAGCGCTCGGGCTGCACCGTCACCAAGCCGCCGTCTCCCTTGACGATCGCTCCCGCGGGGCACACCGCAACGCAGGCCGGTTCGACGCAGTGCATGCAAGAGGTCGAGAGATAGACGTCCTCTGCGCCGTCCGAGTGGTACACCGTTACCTTGCGTCGCGCGGGCGCCCCCGCGGGAGTCTCGTTATGGCGGCGACAGGATCGCACGCAGGCCTGGCAGTTGACGCAGTGGCGCGCCTTCACCAGGAAACCGAACTGGGGCTGGCGTATCTCGGCCTTTTCCGCCTCAGCCTGCGCATCCTGAGAAGAGAGCGTCGGTACGTCGGCCAAGACGACGCCGAGCTCCTTCGAGGAGCTCGCCTGCGCCCAGGGCGGCACGGCCAAAGCCGCCACGCCGGCGGCCGCCGCTGCCGCGCCAACTTTCACCAAGCTCCGTCGGCTGAATTCGTTCTTGCTCGTCATAGGGCTCACGCTCCCTTCGCGGGCAGCGTCGCCCCGTGGCAGCTTTGGCAGGATTGCTGGTCGGCCGCGCCGTCGTGGCCGCGATGGCAGTCAAGGCACGTAAGCTCCAGGGCGCGCGGGTGCACCCGATGGGGATTGACGGGCTCGCCTGCTCCGTCCACAATGCGCCCCGAGGCCTCGGCCTGATCGGGAGCGTAGGGGCCGCTGTGGCAGGACAGGCAGCTGGCAGGATCAACCGCCGTCGGGAGCCCCTCGGGATCGGCTTCCTCGTGGGTCAGCTGCAGCGCGCGGTTGTTCTCGTGGCAATCGAGACACGTTCCCGCGTGGTAGGGGGCGTTCAAATGGAACACGCCCAGATCGTCCGCGTCGGCCTCGCGAAAGTTGCGATGGCAGTCCCGACAGTCGCGCTCGGGGTTCCAGCCCTCGGCTGCATAGTCGGCCGCTTCGGCAAGCTCGCTGGTGATGCCGAGAGCGGACGCGCCTCCCTCCTGGGTGCATCCCCAGGCCGCCAGCGGCAGCACGGCGCACAGCACCGCTCCTGCCAGCATCCTCTTCCTTCTTGTGCGCATAGTCGCGCCTCCTTTCCTCGGCTGCCTTGGGGCAGACCGTCAACGGAAAGGGAGTGTAGAAAGAGGGGGAAGGGGCTGTAAATGTCGAAATGAGCCACTTGTTTTCGCAGGTGAAAGCAGTGTTAACCAGCACGTGACAGTTTTCGTTACATGAGGCAAATCCCTTGCGCCACAGCCGCCCCTCCGTATAATGGGCGATTATTTCCAGGACCTGTCCATCCCGCAGAAAGGATGCTATGGGAACCTCCGATCCGACGTTGAAGCAGCTCCTCGCCACCGCGCGAGACCATCCCGCCCTTCTCGCCGCCGTCCAAGAGTTCATCAGCGCCCCTGCCCCGCCGCCCAGAACGGCTCTTCCGTCCCTCGAGGGCCTCGACTCCGATACCGTCGCTCAGCTTCTCGCCCTTCTTCGCCGCCTCAACGGCTTTCCGCGCCTGCGGGCCGAAGAAGCCCTGGGAGAAAACGACGACTTCTGGATTCTGCCGCCCTCGCTGCTGGTCTCCATGCACGATATCGCCAGCCGCGCCTCGAGCCACTCGCAGCTGTGGCATGCGGCCCGCGCCCGCCCCGGCCGAGGGCTGCCGGCCCAGCGGCTCTTCGAGGACATCCGCGCGGCCGCCTACCGCGATCGGCTGACACTGCCCGGCGAGCTCATTCGCGATCTGGTCTTGGGCGAGCGGCAGCCCGGCACCGACGGCGAGCAGCTCGTTGCCAACACCTTGCGCTTCATTCGCGAGTCCGCTGTCGGTCCCGCGCCGGTGCGCCGCGGCGACTACGAGGGCGTGTTCCAACACATCACTGAAGGCACCGTGTTCGCGTGGCCGCGCGGCTCCGAGCCCGACCCGGCGTTCCAGCCGAGCCTCCTTCTGGGATTGCGGCGCTGGGGCACGCATCCCCTATTCGGGCTGCTCATGCACTCGGTCATCCTCTGGCATCGCCGCCCCTTCCCCGCCTGCAACGGCTTGATGGAAGTGGCCTGCCGCCATGCGGCCTGCCATGGCATCGGCATGCCGGCCCTGGCCCTCGTGCCCCTCTCGAGCCTGTACACTCTGGGATCCGCGTCCCCGGCGCCCTCCCTCACCCGCGCCGACGTCTCTTTCGGCAACGATCGCACGGCCGAACTCATCGAGCTTATCGGCCTCATTACCGACTCGCTGGTCGAAGCGGAGCAGACGCTCCTCGCCGAAGAGGAAGAGCTGGCCCTACGCAAGCGGCGCGCCTCCCTCGACTATCGCCTCAACCACCGCCAAGTGGCCCTGGCCCACCGCATGATCGACGATCCTACGCTCACCATCGACGTGGGCTCCTACCGCCAGCAGTTCGACGTGGCCCTGACTACGGCCCGCGACGACCTCAAGCGCCTGGTGGAATTGGAGTACTGCGCCACCGCCTACGAGGGCAAGCGCCAGGTGTTCTGGCCCAACCGACGGAGCAGCCGCAAAGGCGCCTCCGCATCACGTCCCTCGAGCCTGCGCTAGCAGTCCAACAAAAAAAGCGGCCGTGACGGCCGCTTTGCTTTCCCCTCTTAAGCGCCTGGCTTCAAGGCCGCTCGCACAGCCCGAGCAATGCCCGGACCATCGAGGCCGATCTCGGCGAAGAGCTTGTCCACCGGTCCCTGGGCCACGAAGTGATCGGGGATGCCCAGCGTCAGCGCCGGCACCGTGGCGCCTTGGCGCGCGAGCACCTCGAGCACGCCCTCGCCGGCACCCCCGGCAATGACGCCCTCCTCGACGGTCACCACCAGCGGCGTGGCGGCCGCCGCTGCAATGGCCTCCTCGTCGAGGGGCTTTACCCAGCGCATGTCCACCACGCGCGCCTCAACACCCTCGGCGGCCAGCACCTCGGCGGCCGCGCACGCCTGCCCCACCATGCGGCCGAAGGCCAGCAGGGCCACGTCGTCGCCTTCGCGCACCGTGCGCGCCTTCCCCACTTCCAGCATCTGGGGTTCTTCGGGCACCGCCGCGCCCTCGCCCGTACCGCGCGGATAGCGCAACGACACCGGGCCCTCCAGAGCCAGAGCCGTATGGAGCGCATGGACGAGCTCGGCCTCGTTCGAGGGCGCCAGCACCCGCATACCGGGCACCATGCGCATGTACACCAAGTCGAACACGCCATGATGGGTGGGGCCGTCGTCGCCCACCAAGCCTGCACGGTCGAGGGCGAACACCACGTTGGCCTCGGGCAGCGCGCAGTCGATGATCATCTGGTCGATGGCCCGCTGCATGAACGTGGAATACAGGGCCACCACGGGCTTCTTGCCGCCGGCCGCCAAGCCGGAGGCCATGCCCACGGCCTGCTCCTCGGCAATGCCCACGTCCACAAAGCGATCGGGGAATTCGGCCGCATAGGCCTTAAGCCCCGTGCCGCCGGTCATAGCGGCGGTGATGGCCACCACATCTGCGTCCCGAGAGGCCTCGGCCGCCAGCGCGTGGCCGAACACCTCGGTATAGGAAGGATGGGCCGCCGGCGGCTTGGTCGACTGCCCCGTGGCAATGTCGTAGGGCCCCACGCCGTGGAAGCGCTCCGGGTCGCGACGGGCGGGCTCGTAGCCCTCGCCCTTGCGCGTAACCACGTGCACCAGGGCCGGGCCGTCCATCTCCAGCACGAGCGACAGCATGTCGCGCAGCTCGGCGATGTTGTGCCCGTCCACGGGCGTGGTGCACACAATGCCCAGGGCCTCGTAGATCATGGTATGGGGAATCACCATCTGCTTGAGGGATTCCTTCATGTTC
>CAJUFS010000005.1 GCA_910585575.1 uncultured Adlercreutzia sp.
CGCCGCCGAAGGGCATGAGCACCGTGGCCGCGCCGATGGTGGAGTCGAAGCGCTCCACAAGGCCCTTGTTCGAGGCCACGTTGATGTCGCCCACCAGCGTTTCCATGCGGTCAGCGAAGGTAGCGCCCTCCCAGCTCGGCGCCCAGGCGCCCTGCTGGGGCACGGACACGGCGGCGTGCTTGGGCGCACCGTTGGAGGCCAGGAAGTCGCGGCTCACGTCCACGATGGTGTTCCCGCGCCAGTTCATACGCACGCGGGGCTCCTCGGTGACCACGGCCACCGGCGTGGCCTCCAGGTTCTCCTCGTGAGCCAGAGCGATGAAAGCATCCACGTCTTCCGGCGCCAGGGCCACGGCCATGCGCTCCTGGGATTCGGAAATGGCCAGATCGGTGCCATCGAGGCCGTCGTACTTCTTCGGCACGGCGTCGAGGTTGATCTGCAGGCCGTCGGCCAGCTCGCCGATGGCCACGGACACACCGCCGGCACCGAAGTCGTTGCAGCGTTTGATCATGCGGCAAGCGTCGCCGCGACGGAACAGGCGCTGGATCTTGCGCTCCACGGGCGCGTTGCCCTTCTGCACCTCGGCGCCGCAGCTTTCGAGCGACTCCACGGAGTGCGCCTTGGACGAGCCCGTGGCACCGCCGATGCCGTCACGGCCCGTGCGGCCGCCCAGCAGCACCACCACATCGCCCGGCGCCGGCGTCTCGCGACGCACGTGGTCGGCCGGCGTAGCGCCCACCACGGCGCCGATCTCCATGCGCTTGGCGGCGTAGCCGGGGTGGTACAGCTCGTCCACGCGGCCCGTGGCCAGGCCAATCTGGTTGCCGTAGGAGGAATAGCCGGCCGCCGCCGTGGTAACCAGCTTGCGCTGGGGCAGCTTGCCGGGGATGGTCTCGCTCACCGGCACCGTGGGGTCGGCCGCACCGGTGACGCGCATGGCCTGGTACACGTAGGAGCGGCCGGACAAAGGATCGCGGATGGCGCCGCCCACACAGGTGGCCGCGCCGCCGAAGGGCTCGATCTCGGTGGGGTGGTTATGAGTCTCGTTCTTGAACAGGTAGAGCCAGTCCTGCTCCTCGCCGTCCACGTCTACCTTCACCTTTACCGTGCAGGCGTTAATTTCCTCGGACTCATCGAGGCCGGTGAGGATGCCTTCTTTCTTCAGCCACTTCGCGCCGATGGTGCCCATGTCCATAAGGCACACCGGCTTCTCGTCGCGGCCCAGCTCATGGCGCATAGCCAGGTACTTGTCGAAGGCGGCCTGCACGTTGGCGTCGGCGATGGCCACATCGTTCAGCACGGTGCCGAAGGTGGTGTGGCGGCAGTGATCGGACCAGTAGGTGTCGATCATCTTGATCTCGGTGATGGTGGGGTTGCGCCCCTCATCGGCGAAGTAGGCGCGGCAGAACTGAATGTCGGCCAAGTCCATGGCCAGGCCGCGCTCGGCGATAAAGGCCTCCAGAGCCGCGTCGTCCATGGCCGTGAAGCCCTCGATGACCTCCACGTCGGCCGGGCGCTCGAACTCCATGGCCAGCGTGTCGCGCGTATCCAGCGAGGCCTCGCGAGCCTCGACGGGGTTGATGACGTAAGCCTTCACCGCCTCGACGTCGTCGGCGGAAAGGTCGCCCTCCAGGTAGTACACCACGGCGGAGCGCACGTCGGGACGCTCGCCCTGGCTGATAAGCTGGATGCACTCGCTGGCCGAATCAGCGCGCTGATCGAACTGACCGGGCAGAAACTCCACGGCGAACACCGCGGCGCCGTTGGCCTCAGGCAGCTCGAAGGTGGCCGTGTCGGACTGCGGCTCGGAGAACACCGTGGGCACGCAGGCGGCGAACAGCTCGTCGCTGGCACCTTCGACATCGTAGCGGTTCACCATGCGCACGCCGGTGAGGCCGGCGATGCCCACAATGTCGCGCAGCTCGGCGGCCAGGGCGCGCGCCTCGCCGTCGAACCCGGGCTTCTTCTCAACATAGACGCGGGATACCATGCTTGTACCTCTCTCTTTTGAGCGGGCGAGCAGAAGCGCCCTGCGAACCAACGGCGGTCAGGCCGCCTCACAAAAGAAGCCTGCGAGCATTCCCCCACTCGCAGGCTCTTGCACTTCCCTACTTGGATTCGTCGGCCTGGGCAGCCTTCTCGGCAGCCTTGGCCTCCTTGGCGGCCTTCTTCTCGGCCTGCATCTTCTCGCGGTTGGACAGGCGGAAGCCGCTGCCGAACAATCCGCGGCGCTGCGGCTTGACCGGCGGCTCGTCGGAAGCATCGGCCTCCGGAGCCTCCTCGGCCGACGCGCCTTTCTTCGGAGCCGCGTGGCGGTTCTGGTTCTTGCCCGAGCCCTTTGGCTTCACCGACTGCTTGGCCTGCTGCACGCGGCGCGCCTGCTTCTCGGCCTTGGCGTTCTTCTCTTCCTCGGCCAGCATGCGCTCTTGGTAGGCCACGCGTTCCTTCTTGATGACCACGAAGTCCAGAATGAAGGCCGCGATAATGAACACATAGGCCAGCACCAGGATGACCACGCCCGCCGTGGGGGGCATCCAGGATTGGCCCACGAAGGACAGGGTGGTGCAGCCGATGGCCGCAACAAGCAGCACCCACCACAGGATGCGCATGCGCTTGTAGCGCGGCGTATCGGGCTTGTAGTACTTGCGCTCGATTTCGCGCTGCTTCTGCGAAGCCTCGCGACGGGCCGCCTTTTCGGCCGCCTTCTTCTGCTCGGGCGTTTTCTTCGCGGACTTCACCGTGACCGAAGCAGCTGCTTTCGACTTCGGCTTGGCAGAGGCGGCGCTTTTGCGGGTGACACCGCGGCGGTCCTCGGACTGATAGCGCTCGTTCATGGGGTTACGCTGTGACATTGAGAGAATCTCCTAGAAAGTGCTGGGATCGAATTTCTTGCCCGTGATCAGTTCATAGGCTTGGATGTACTTGGCGGTGGTGGCGTCGATGACCTCCTGGGGCAGGCGCGGGGGGTTGCCCTGCTTGTCCCAGTTGGCCGTCAGCCAGTCGCGCACGAACTGTTTGTCGAAGCTGGGCTGGTCGGCGCCCTCCTCGTAGGCGTCGCCGGGCCAGAAGCGCGAGGAATCCGGCGTGAGCACCTCGTCGGCCAGGATGATCTTGCCGTCGATGACGCCGAACTCGAACTTTGTGTCGGCAATGATGACGCCGCGCTCGGCCGCATGGTCGCGGGCCGTGGTGTACACCTTCAGGGCCAGATCGCGCAGAGCCGAAGCGTCCTCCTCGCCGATGATCTCCACCAGGCGCTCGTAGGAGATATTCTCATCGTGGTCGCCAATTTCAGCCTTGGTGGAGGGCGTGAAGATGGGCTCGGGCAGCTTCGAGGAATTCACCAGGCCCTCGGGAAGCTGGATGCCACACACGGTGCCCTCGCGCTGGTACTCCTTCAGGCCGCTGCCGGCCAGATAGCCGCGCACAATGCACTCGGCCGGGAACATATCGGCCTTGCGCACCAGCATGAAGCGGCCGCGCAGCTGATCGGCATAGGGCTGGAACTGCTCGGGCAAGTCGGCCACATCGGTGGAAATAAGATGGTTGTCCACCACACCGTCCAGAAGCTCGAACCAGAACTTCGACAGCTGCGTGAGCACCTGGCCCTTGCAGGGAATTTCATCTTCCAGCACGTAATCGAAGGCCGAAATGCGGTCGGTTGCCACCAGCAGCAGCGAATCTCCCAGATCGTACAGATCGCGAACCTTGCCCTGCGCATCGGGGGCGATGTCGATTCCCGTCATGGACACCCTTTCCACTTGTGAGTTTCAGGCTCGAAACACCATGGTCGAGCCCCATTTTTGCGTACCGCTCATTATGCCACAAAGGAACGGACGCCGAAGGCGGCACCGCCCTGCGGGCGAGGATTCAGCACGGGGAACCCATCGAGCGGTGCCCGCGCCCCGCGAGCCCCGTCAACAGCACGAGCCCCGCCAACAAAAGACGGGGCTCGCCGAGAATGACTGTGGCAACGATGGCTTACAAGACCGACAGCGGTGGGAGGGCCAGCTCGCATCCGCTGCGTCAAAAGCCTAGCGGTTCTTCTTGGTGCTAGTGCGCTTCTTGCCCGAGCGGCCTGCGCGCTTCTGGGCTTCCTCGTCGTACAGGGGAATGTGGATGGTGAAACAGGCGCCCTTGCCCTTTTCGCCTTCCACCTGCACCCAGCCGCCGTGGCGATCGACAATTTCCTTCACCACGGCCAGACCCACGCCCAAGCCGCCGCTCTCGCGATTGCGGCCAGCGTCGGCGCGCCAGAAGCGGGAGAACACCATGCGGGCCTCTTCCTTCGACAGGCCGATGCCCGTGTCCTTGACCGCAATGGAGGCCATGATGTCGCCCTTGCGCACGCTGACGTTGATGTGGCCGCCCTCGGGGGTGTAGCGCACGGCATTGGAAATAAGGTTGGCCGTGGCCTGGCGAATCATGTCGGCGTCGCCCACCACCATGACGTCGGGCTGGGCGTCGTACTCCAGGGTAAGGCCCGAGTCGGAAACGAACATCTCATGGGTGGCGATGATGCCGGCGATAAGATCGCCCACGTTCACCACTTCTTCCTTCATGGGCTCGGCGCGGTTTTCCAAGCGCGAGAGTTTGAGCAGCGCGTTGACCAGGCGCGACAGACGCTGAATTTCGGAGTTCACCGTCACCAGACGCTCCTCGTCGGCCTCGTAAACGCCGTCGACCATGGCCTCTACCGTGGCCTGGATGGCCATGAGCGGGGTGCGCAGCTCGTGGGCCACGTCGGTGGTAAGACGCCGCTCCAAGTCGCGGTCCTTCTCGACCGACTCGGCCATGGCGTCGAAGGTTTCGCCCAAGCGGGCCACCTCGTCCTCGCCCGTTAGGTTAGTGCGCGCTGACAGGTCGCCTTTGCCGATGGCGCGGGCGGCTCCCATAATGCGGTTGATGGGCGCCACCAAGTTGCGCGCGAAAAGGAAGCCGATGCAGGAGGCCAGCACAATGGCCACGCCCGCGGCGATGAACATGGCCTGATAGGAGTTGTCGCGGAACTCCTGATCGGGCTGGCGCATGAGCGCCTCGGAGCCGTACACCCACAGGCGCACCTTGCCCACCACCTTGCCGTCGACCTTAATGTCGGCGATGGCTACCTGATCGCGCTCGGCGGGCTCGAAGGACTTGAGCGTGCCCGCCTGCTCCTCGTCGATGATAATGGAGGAATCGAAGGGCGTGCCGCCCTTCATGTCGGTGACCTTCACGCCAATGCCGCTGGTCATTTCCGTGGCCTGGGCAGCGGGCTTCGTGGTTTCCGGCGCCCACAAGTCGCCCGTTTCCTCGTAGATGGCCGCAATGCGGTTGGCCGTGGTTTGGCAAAGGGTTTCCATGTTGTCGGCCGTGTAGGTGCGGAAGTGCTGCTCCCACACGAAGGACACCACGCCGATGGCCACCAAGGCCGTCATGGCGGCGATAAGGGCAAAGGCCAGGGTAACGCGGGTGGTGTAGGAAAAACTGGACCAGCGAATGAGGCGCTTGCGCTTCGTTTTGCGCACCGATGCAGCCGCCGGCGGTGCGCCAAGTGACGGCTCGTCGGCCGTCTCCAAGATGCGGGGCTTTGCTTCAGCGTCGGTCATGGGACTCCTTCAAGGGCCTTGCGGCCTGCGGCTCTCACAAAAAAGAGGCGGCCTTGGAGCCGCCCCTTCACTACGTTATGGCTGGGGCCTTCCCTACTGGCCCGATTTGGTGGGATCTTCGAAGCGGTAGCCCACGCCGTGCACGGTGTGCAGCCACTTCGGGTTGCGGGGGTTATCACCGATCTTGGCGCGGAGGTTCTTCACGTGGGAATCGATGGTGCGCTCGTAGCCCTCGAAGTCGTAGCCGAGCACCTTTTCCACCAGCTCCATACGGGAGTACACGCGGCCCGGGTAGCGGGACAAAGTGGTGAGCAGCTTGAACTCGCTGGCCGTGAGGTCGATTTCCTCGCCGGAGACGAGCACCTTGTGACCGGACACGTCGATGGTGAGCTCGCCGAATTCCAACACCTCGCGCTGAGGCTCGGAGTCGGCGTGCACGCGGCGCAGCAGGGCGCGGGCACGGGCCACCAGCTCGCGGGGGCTGAAGGGCTTCACCAGGTAATCGTCGGCGCCCAGCTCCAAGCCGATGATGCGGTCCTCGACCTCGCCCTTGGCGGTGAGCATGATGATGGGCACATCGGACGTATCGCGGATGACGCGGCAGACGCGCTCGCCGGGAACACGGGGAAGCATGAGGTCCAAGATGACCAGATCGAAGTGGTGCTTCTGGAACTCTTCCAGGGCATCCTGGCCGTCGCCCACGGCGGTGACCCAGTAGTTTTCGCGCTCGAGATAGGCCGTTACGGCGTCGCGAATGGCCTTCTCGTCCTCCACCAGCAGAATGCGGCGTGTTTCATTGCTCATAAGAGGCTCCTCTGGTTCGTTTGCATTGCCTTGGGCGCCCAAGCAGAAAGTGATACTGACCTGCGGTTTATTGCCGTTGTCGGTATATATCAGCCCGGCGGTCGTGTTTGGGTTTATTGTAGCGTTTAGCCTGCAACGGTCGCCGAGGCGTATGCGAAATGACACAATACACCCATGCCACAGAAGAGAACTTCACGCGCTCGCACCACCGGCCCGAGCCGACGCTCGGCCGCCTCCCGTTCCGCCAGCGCCTCATCCCATAATTCAACCCCCCGCTCTTCCGCCTCTCGACCTTCCGCCCACGCGCGCCGGGGGGCTGCTTCGGCGCGTCCTGCCACCAGCGTCACCATGCGCCATGCCGGTGCCATGCCCAAGCGACGCCCCAGCACGGCCCCGGAGGGCAAGGAGATCACCCTTCCAGGCGGCCATGAGGTACTGCTCACCCGCCGCCACTTCCTCTACGGCGCCGCGGGCGTAGCCGCCCTGGCCGTTCTCGGGGGTGCCACCGCCTACGCCAACGACCACGCCAAAGGCTCCGACGACCTCGCCGTGCTCACCGTCCCCCAAGAGGCCGTGTACGACTCCCAGGGCCTCGAGCAAATCGAAGACGTCGACTCCGTGGCCACCGTCGTGGCCACGGCCAAGCTTCCCTACGGCACGCTGCTCTGGTCGAGCGACGACCAGGTAGCCGCTTGTCTCCTTCCCACGGAAACTGCCAAGCCCCTGGCCCAGGTCGGTCTCCTCTCGCTGGAATCCGGCACGTGCACGACCGTGCTCGAGCACGCGGTGGGCGAAGACGAGGGCTTCGAAATCTACGATGTGCGCGGCAACGCCTCGGGCCTTATCTGGACCGAGGCCGACATCATGGACGGCCTGTGGCGCGTGTACGGCGCCAAGGTGAAGGGCGAGAAGCTGGGCAAGGCGCGCCTTTTGGACGAGGGCGATGGCAATTGGGAAATGCCCACGCTGGCCGTGGCCGGCGCTTACGGCTTCTGGCAGTGCCTTCCCCAGCTGAACGGTGACGCTCGGGTAGAGAACTCGCTGCTCAAGCGCGCGCAGTTCGGCACCGACGAGGCCGAGGTGGTCTACGAGTCCCAGGGACGCATGGCCTGCCCGCCCACCTCCTGCGGCGACGCCGTCATCATCACCCCCCGCGCCCGCACGAGCGGCACCTACTATCAAATGACGAAGATCGACGGCGCTTCCGGCACGGTGACGGATGCCTGCGTGCTACCCACTTCCATGAAGCCCATGGAGTGCAGCTACGGCCCCACCGGGTTCAACTTCGCCTTCGAGGCCATTTACGACTACGGCGACGGCATTGCCAACTTGGGCACCTATATGCCGCTGACACCGGTCGACACCGAGGTAGCCACCCCCGCACCCGTTGAAGAAGACGCCGCTCCCGATGGCGAGGCCACCGTGGCCGCCAGCGCGGCCCAGGCCCACTCCATCTCGATCGACCAGGCCAATGCCGCCACCGAGGCCTACAGCGACGCCCCGTGGTTCCGCTATGCGCGCACGCCCGTCTCGGCCCCCTGCTGGTGCGGCAACTGGCTCATGATCAAGGGCAGCACCAACATGTGCGTCGTGAACCTCGAGGAAAAGAAATTCGCCGCCCTGCCCCTCGAAGAGGGAGCGGACTCCTACAAGGACTTCCTTGCCTCTTCGGGCATGGGGAAACGCGCCGTCACCTATAGCAGCGTCAACCACACGCCCGTCAACGGCGAGGCCGAGAAATGCTGCAAAGTGCGCATCTGGGAGACGAAGTAAGCGCCCCTTTCGGAAATGCCGCAGCCCGCAAGGACCGCAGCACCACCGTCCGCCTCGGAACGTGCTCTACCACGAGCCGTGCCTCCTGCCATTACCGCCGTTGCTGCCACCCCGTCTAGGCCTGCAGGTACTTCGCCTTAGCCGCCAAGATGCGCGTCACTGACTCGTCGATGCGCTCTTCCGTGAGGTCGCCCGCTGCTACGGCGTCGAGAACGCCCTGGTAGGCGGCGGAGAAGTCCTCAGGCATGAGCGGGATGTCGCACCCGGCCTGCAGGGCGGCCACGGCCGCTTCCGCCGAGGAATAGCGATCAGTGATTGCCCCCATGGCCAAAGAATCGGTGACCACGATGCCCGTATAGCCCAGCTTGTCGCGCAGCAGGTCCTGCACCACCTTGGTCGAAAGCGACGCCGGCGTCTCATCGCCGATGACGTTCGGCAGGTTCAGATGGCCCACCATGATAAGGGGCACGCCGGCCTCGATAGCCGCCTTGAACGGCACAAAATCGACTTCCTCCAGCTCTTCGACGGTTTTCTCGATGGTGATGGACCCATCATGGGAATCGCCGGCCGCGGAGCCGATGCCCGGGAAGTGCTTGGCGCAGCACAGCAGGCCGGCCGCCTCGAAGCCCTCCACTTCAGCCCGCACCATGCCGGCTGCCACCGTGGCGTCGCTCGAAAACGAGCGGAGTCCCATGGTGTCGCTCCGCGAGGGATCGACCACATCGGCCACCGGGGCGAAATCGAGGTTGAAACCGAGGGGCTTCAGATAGTCGGCGATGGCCTGAGCCGCCTGCTTGGCCGCCGCCGGATCCCCCGCGCTGCCCAGCGCCGAGGCATCCCCGACATCCGGAACGTCGAAGGTCTCGTTGTCGGCAATGCGCACGACGCTGCCACCCTCCTCATCCACCGCGAGGAAGGGCGTCACGTTGCCATCCGCCTCGTAGAACTGCTTGACGTTGGCTAGCATATCGGTGGTCTGCGTGGGGTCCAGCAGGTTCGGGGCGAAGTACACGATGCCGCCGACGGGCCAGCGCGTCAGACCCTCATGGGTCATGTCCCCTGCTTGAGTCACTTGGGACACTCCTTCGACGAGCGCTTCCGGCGCCACGACGAACAGCTGAGCCACTTTCTGCTCGAGCGTCATAGCGCCGAGGCGATCAGCCACCGCCGACGAGCTGTCGGCGGAAGCAGGAGCCTCCTCGCCAGCGCCAGCAGTCGGTTGAGCGTCGTCAAAGGTGGTGGAAGAGCCGGGCTCCGAAGTCTCAACGTCCTCCGAGCCGGCACAGCCGCCGAGGGCCAGGGTGCCGCCCGCCACCGCGGAGAGCCACACGAACCGGCGACGGGACAGAGAACCAGGGAATCGAGCCATGATGCCTCCTTGAAACGAGGTTACGCGTGCGTGCGTTTTTGCTGATAGGACTTCAGATAGGGGGCAAATTCCTCGGAGGTATCCGAATTGCCCGAGCGCCAGGCCTTGTGGTCGATAATTTGGCTTTCGAACCCGTAGTAAGCGTCGATGTAGGCGATGAGCTTGTCGACCGCCTCCAGCTGAGCCTCGGGGTAATCGCCCTCGCCTCCCTGGTGCACCATCTCAATACCGATGGAGTAGGAGTTCATGCCGTAGTCGGCATAGTCGTCGCCGATGGGGGTTGTACCCTTTTTGTCATCGCGAGCTTCATTGTTGGTGCCGAACTCCACGTTGTGGCCCGTGTCGCCGAAGCCGGCGTGATGGGCGATCTTATCGAGGGGAACGCATTGCCAAATGGAGCCGTCCTTGTTCACGATGAAATGGGCCGCTACCAGGTTGCCGTTGGAATCCCACCAGTCAATCACGTTGGCGGCGCTGTCGCCGCCCTCAGTGTCGTGCAGCACGATATAGCGCTGATAGTCCGCCGGTTTCTCGCCATGCACGAAGCTTTTGCGATAGTCCTCGGTGACATCGAGGTCTTCGAAAAGAGCGTCGATGTCCACTTCCTCTTCGGGGGCAGCCTCGCTGGCGGCTGCGCCTTTGCCGCTGGACGCGGCCGCGTCGGGCGCCGAGGCGCCAGGTGCGGGGTCAGGGGATTCCTTCTGGGAGGAAGCGCCGCTTGAAGCCTCGGCGTCTTCGTCCGTGGTGGCCGTCGTGGCGGCTGGCGTGTCCAATACGTCAGAAGCAGACGGCGCCTCAACGGCCACCACGCTTCCAGAGGCCGAAGAGCCGGAGGAAGCGTCGGCGCCTTCTTCGCTTTGCTGCGCGCAGGCCGTCGCGCTGAGGAGCACCATCAGAAGCAGGAAGATCAGGGAGGTAATTTGCACGACATCGAGCGCACGGCGCGTAGCCGTTGAGCGCTGCTCAAGAAGCGGAGCCGCGGCCCCGAGAAGATTTCTCATAGCCATTCCTTTGCGTTGAACGATTAAGGGATATTTGCAAAGTGTCACCCCAGCATACGCCACCTTTTCCCCGCGCGCAAATGATTAAGCCCGAAAAGTAGAACGCCCGCGCAGGGCGGGCGTTCTGGGGCAGTGAGAGTTATCTCTCTTCAGCTTCGATCTGCTCAAGCAATTCCTCGCAGAATGCGGCGTCGCATACGGCTCTCTGCGCTTCCTCGACGCGCCCCTCGTCAAACAGCCGCTTCATGAGAGCAGCCATCTCGGCCTTTCCCTCGACCTTTCCCTCGGCCTTTCCCTCACGTCGCGAGATAGCAATCTGGCTAGCCATGTCCTGTTCGAGCGTAAGCAACTGGATCGCCTCCCTTCGCCAGAGATCGTCTTGATTGGCATGTCGAACTGCCTCATCGACCTCTCGCACTAGCGCAGTTTCAAATACCTCCGAAGCCATTCCGCCTTGTGCGGTGTATCTTAACAAATCACGTAGTTCGCCAAAAGGCGCATCTTCCCAGTACGCCGCATTGAGAATCTTCCAGCAAGTGCCATCATCGACTGAGAGCTGGGGAGCCTGGCAGCAACGTTTCACGAACGTTGCGACGGGAATTCCCAAGCCAAGCGGATCATCGGTGCAGATAAAAATAAGGTAGCTCTCGGGCAGATCCTCGTAATTCGACCCCTTCCGCAAATAGGCGACATCCATGCTCGCCTGATAGTATCGCAGTCGTCGCCAAAGATCTTTCCTCCCGTAGGCTTGCATCTCGATGTCGTACATCTTTCCTGACGCCTTCAAGAACACATCCATCCGAATGCCCTTCGAGCTCAAGGCTGGTTCGATAGCCTGCTCGGCGTTGATCAATTCAATACGACCAATCTCTTCCCCAAGAATCACTTCCACAACTCTCTTGCAGATAGCTTTATCGGCCATAACGCGTCCAAACATGGGGTAGTCGCTAAAGGCAAGCATTCCATCTTTCATAGCACATCCTTTCTCGCAGCCACAGATGCACACCATGGCAAACACGAGCCGTGCTTCCTTCGCAAAAAAGGTGACCCCTGCTTCGCAATCCTCTCACGGCGCAGCCGCCATTCGCCCGCAACCCCAAAGAACCCGTGCCACACCCCGAAAAGCAGAACGCCCGCGCAAGGCGGGCGTTCTGGGGCAATTCGCTCTAGGAGCGCACTCTGGTTACTTTTTTACTGCTACCTGCTTGACCTTGCTCCATCCTGTATATTGCTTCTTACCCTTAACGGTTTTATAGGCACGCACTTTCACGTAGTAGGTTTTACCCTTCTTGAGCTTCGACACAACCTTCTTTGTCGTGGCCGCCTTCTTCACGGAAACATTCTTCGCGCCTTTGAAGTTCTTATTGGTCGAATAGGCAATTTGGTAGCCTGTTGCGCCGGCCACCTTCTTCCAGCTTACCGTTATTTTCTTCCCCTTGGTGTTTTTCGCGCTCTTGAGAGTCGGCGCGGGCAGACTCGAGATAACAATGGTCTTCGAGACAGCCCCCTTCGCGTAGCCCGGGAAGTACACTTTTACCGTAGTCGAGCCCGAGCTCTTTTTGGCCTTGATAACGCCCTTCGAAGCACTGACGAGCGAAGACTTGGAGCTCTTGTAGACGAGCGCCGCTGCGGGAATGGTCACCGTGGAAAAACCGTTATGCCACGTACAGGCGATCTTGGCGGTTGCTCCCTTTTTCTTCAGGCGCGTTGTCGAGAACGAGAACTTGGGCTTGTAATACTCTTTTTCAGGCGACACATATACCGTTCGGGTTTTATTGCCGTCCTTGTACGACCCTTTCGAAGCAGTCGTGCCTTTGGCCTCCCCAAAGCACTGAACCCAGTACGTTACTCCGTTCACCTGCACACACCCCACACCGATGGAGGCGTACGACGATCCCAGAATGTTGGAGCGATGGCCCGGGCTGTTCATCCACGACGACATAACGCTTTTCGCCGTGGCTTGTCCCGCAGCGATGTTCTCTCCGCTCATCGCCGAGGAGACCGTAAAGCAGTCCATGCCACTTGGGCGGGTATGGCTCCAGTAAAGCGTCGTTTCCATAGCGCGCTGCATAGCCGCTTCCAGTAGATTCTTGTCCATGGTAAGCGCCGGCAACCCATACTTCTTACGCTCGGCATTAACCTGCGTAAGCACCGCGAACGCTTGGGAGTAGAGCTGTTTGCCCCGCATAGCGACCTTGACAACTATCGAATACGAGCCGTCCTCCATTTTCGTAAGACCGGACGGTATGTTTGTCATTTTAGTACTCGGCGGAAAAGCCTCTTCCCCGATATGCGTCACGGTAGCTGGGATGCGAACCGTTTTAAGACCAGTGCACAGGGCAAAAGCATAGCGATAAATTTTTTCCAACCCATTCGGCAGCGCAATACTGGTGAGTGACTTGCAGTTCAAAAACGCCTGATAGGCTATTTCTTTGACCGTACTAGGAATGGTCACGCTCTGCAAGGAAGTACACTCGCCAAACGTACCGTTCATAATCGCCTTCACACCCGAGGGGATGACAATCTTTTTGAGGGAAGTGCAGTAACCGAAGGCGAGCATATCCAAATCAGTCACTTTGCCAAGATTCACGTTCACGAGATTTGAGCAATCATAGAACGTGCGGTAGCCGAGAGCCTTAAGACCCGTTCCGATTGACACCGATGCAAGCGAGTAGCAACCCTCGCATATATACGAGCCAATGGAGGTAACCGAATTAGGCAGCGCCAGACTGGTAATATCTGCATAGCAGAATGCGCCGTCCTCAATGGTCTTCAGCGTGCTCGGCAGCGTAATGCTCTGAAGACACGATTGCATAAAGGCGTTTTCCCCGAGCGACGTCACCCCCGAGGGCACGGCAAAGCTTCCCGTCTTGCCCGCAGGGCAGAGCACCAGCTTCTTGCCGTCTTTGCTGTAAAGCACGCCCTGAGACGCTTTGAAGCTTTTACTGCCTGCCGCCACCTCGATAGACGAAAGCGAATACACACTATAAAAAGCTGTGGCATCAAGAGAAGTGAGCGACGCGGGCAGGACCACGTTCTGGAAGGCGCAGTTTTGGAAGGCATACGAACCCACCGTGCTTAGCTTCGCGGGAAGATTGATGCTCCCTAAGCTATAGCAGCCGGCAAATACACCGCTTCCCAGCGAAGTCAGCGTCGAGGGAAGCTGCACGCTCTGGAGTTCGTAGAAATTGTAGAAGGCAGCATCCCCCAGGGACGTGATGCCCTCGCTCACCACCACCCGCGTCACCTGCGAAGCATAGGCGGCGTAGCCCGGTGTCTCGCTCGAGGTTTGAGCGGGCAGAGCCCCTCGCCCCGTGAGCGTAAGCACACCATCAGTCACCGACCAGGAAATCGGCCCCCACATACCCGACGCAGCAGAGGCATTCTTCTTCAGCAATGTGCCAGCTTCTGCGCCGAGACTGAAGCCGGCGGGCGGCGCTGCGCTATCCGCGGGGGCGTCTAAAGCACCTTCCATCTGAGCGGCATTCGTCGCAGGCAAGGTCAAAAGATTCTGCTGGGCAGCCGCCTCCGGCATGGCCTGCTCAGCGGCTTGAGCCGGCACTGTCGGCGACAGGGTCGCAACAAGACATACCGCTGTGAATACACTGAGGGTTTTCCGAGGCAGTTGCCCACCTCTCCGAAACGCTGTTTGCTTCATAGTCTCCTCCTGACAAGACCCTCTGCGCAGAGCGCGCATCGGCCCCACATTCTGGGCACTTCCTATTTCAACACCAGGTCGTCGGCGTCGATGCAGCTGTCATCGTCCTGCTTGACGTCCTGCTTCTTGTCACTGTTGGAACTGCTCTCCGACTTCTTGTCGGAGCTGCTGTCGGACTTTTTGTCCGACTTGCTCTCGCTCTTCTTTTCGGACTTCTTCTCCGATTTCTTCTCGCTCTTCTTCTCCGTCTTCTTTTCGGAGCTACTGGACTTCTTCTCGGAGCTGCTGGATTTCTTTTCCGACTTCTTGGTACTACTCGACGAGCTCGAGGACTTCGACTCGCTCTGAGTCTTCGCCTCGGCAGCCTCGGCCTCGGCAGCCTCTTCTGCAGCAGCCTCGGCCTCAGCCTTCTTCTCTGCCGCCTTCTGCTCGGCCTCGGCCTTCTCGGCGGCCGCCTTCTCGTCTGCCTCCTTCTGAGCGGCCTCCTCGGCAGCCTTCTTGTCGGCTTCTTCCTTCTCGGCAGCGGCCTTGGCGTCCGCTTCGGCCTTCGCAGCAGCGGCCTGATCCTCGCCCTCCTTCGTTTCCTGCTGAGCCGTCTGCTCGGTATCGGCCTGCTTGGTGTCTTCGGCCTGCTGGCTCTGAGCGCAGGCGGGCAGTAGGCCCATGCTCAAGCAGAGGCTCAGTCCGAGTACGGCCATTCCCTGGGTCTTCTTCATTGGTTTGCTCCTTTGTTCGGGGGCGCGTGGTGCCCTTGATTCCCTTTATGCTGAAAACCGCACGTCGTAGGTGTCGAGAAGCAGCACATCGGCTCCTCGCTGCACCATAATGTCGGCAGTCAGGTTTTGCTCGGCCCACAGATCGAGGCTCGCATACACGCAGTAGCCCTGATCGGTGCCTGCCTCGTCGTCGCTGATGAGGAACGCACGGTACGTGCCGGCCGCCCCCTCCTCGTCGGTCAGACGCACGAGGATCTCATCGCCCTCTTCCAACGTTATGCCTTCGATCACGCCCTCGACGCAGGCCAGCGGCCCGTTTTCCGACGTAGCGCACGAGGCGCTGCCCTCAGCTTCAACCGGCTCCACTTCTTCCAAATCTACCTGGGGGCACACCATAAGCGGCGCCTGCTGGGCGAACAGGTCCATGTGGCGCTGGGCGCGCTCGACCACCACCACCTGGGGCTCGATGTCATCGACGAGCAGGGCGTTGTAGGGCAGCTTCTTGCTGAACGTGGCCGACTCGAATTCGCAGGCCAAATACGGAATAAGGCTGTTGCCGAACGAGTCGCGGAACATGAGTAGCGAGCCGTTTTCCGCCGCCAGGCCCTCGTTATCGGACGCCGGCTGCGCCTCAACGGTCGAGTCTTCCACCGAGGCGCCCTCGACGAACTCCCACTGGGACCCGCTGCGCAGCGAGCCCGTGGCGCCCGAACCGTCGTTGATGCCCACGGCATACCAGTTGGGCTCGGGATCAGGCGAAAGAGGATAGAGCATGCGGCTCAAGTCACCCGTGTAATCATCGGCTTCCTGCAAGTCGGCCGGGGTCAGCCCCAGCGGGGTGAACCCTGTCGCTTGGGCCAACGCGTCGTGAGCCACCAGGGCGCCCTTCTCCGTCCAATGGGAGTCGCGCAGGAAATACAGGCGCTCTTCGGACGCCGCCAAGGGCTCGACCACGTCGACGTAGTTCACACCTGCCTCTTCCATGGCCTGCTTCATCCGCGCCAGATCGTCTGAGGCCACCGACGGGTAATAGAAGGGCATGTCCTGCCCGTACAGCGTGTTTTTATCGGGCGCTACCGTCACGGCGAAAGCAGCCTCGCGCTCTTCGCAATAGTCCTGCAGCATACGCATGTTGTGCGCCATGTTGCGCGCCTCGGCCGGCCGCAGCGGATCGCGATTCTGAAAGTCATTCAGCGTGCCGGCGTAGTACAGCCAGCCGTTGTTTCCCACCACCACGCTATCGGCCGTGGATACCCCGAACAGCCCGGCGTACAGGTGAGCGCCGGCATCAATCAGGGGCACGCGATAGGCGAAGTGGTCGGAGAAATAGTCGCCGGCCTGAGAGAGGAAGTCACCGTTGAGCCCCGCCTCTTCATCGTAAAGCTGCGGGAATGATACCAGCTCGCGGTTCTCAATGGACTCGTCGGTGGGAGCCCAGATCATACCCACCAAGGGTAGCAGCAGCATCGCGAACACCAGCACGGGGAACACCACGCGAGCAGCGCGCGCCGAAGCCGGCGCCTTGCGAATGTCGTTGTAAGTTCTTGCCACGGCGGTCACCCCCTAGAACCGGAAATAGATGAACGGACTGTAAGCGCCCCCGGCCAGCGTGAGAAGGCACACCAGCAGCAACGCCACGCACGCCACACTGGCCAGCGCGTCCATGCGCTTTTGGACGGCCATGGGCTGCTGCATAATGCGCTCTTTCAGCTTCGGCAGCCACGGGAACGAGCCCACGGCGCCCAGCACCAGCGTGAACAGGAACAGCGGCGTAATCTGCGCCGCCAGCAGCACTTCGGCTTGGGCGCTGAGCGCTCCCCAGCCGGTGAACATCTGGCCCAGGAAGTAGAGGCCCTGCTCGATAGTGTCGGCGCGGAACAGCACGAAAGCCAGCATCACTACCATCATGGCATACAGCCAGCCCAGTGGTTTCGGCAGCTTGCGAATAGGCAGGTACTCTTCCAGCAGCAGGAAGAAGCCGTGGATGAGGCCCCAAATAACGAAGGTCCACGCTGCACCGTGCCACAGGCCGCAGCAAAAGAAGATGGTCAGCTTGTTCAGCACCGTGCGCGGCCGCCCCTTGCGGTTGCCGCCCAGGGGGATGTACAGGTACTCCTTGAACCACGTGGACAGCGAGATGTGCCACTTGCGCCAGAACTCCTGGATGGACGTGGAGGTGAACGGGTAATTGAAGTTCTCCAAGTAGGTAAAGCCGAACATGCGCGCAATGCCGATGGCCATGTCGGAGTAGGCACTGAAGTCGAAGTAGATTTGCAGCAAGTAGGCGAAGGCCGCAAGCCACGCCGCCGGCGCCGTCACGTCGGCCATGTCGGCGCCGAAGATGCCATCGACAGCTACAGCCAGCACGTCAGCAATGAGAACTTTTTTCGCCAGGCCCACGATGAATCGCTTGAGACCCACGTGCACGCCCTCCCACGTGATGGTGCGGTGGGTAAGCTGCTGGTCAACGTCGTGATAGCGAATGATGGGGCCGGCGATGAGCTGCGGGAAAAACGAGATGTACAGCACCACGTGCAGCAGGTTGCGCTGAGGCTCGACGTCTTTACGATATACGTCAATGATGTAGGAGATGGCCTGGAACGTGTAGAACGAGATGCCCACGGGCAGAGCGATGCCCGCAATGGCCATGGACTCGTCGATGAGCTGGCCCAGCATGCCCGTGAACCACTCAGCGTACTTGAACACGCCCAGGCAGCCCAAGGCCACCAGGATGGCAATGCCCGCATACAGCTTGCGCGCCGAGGGCTTCTCAGTGGCGCCAATGGCCCGCCCGAAACCATAGGACATGACGGAAATGACCACCATGAGCAGCACGTAGGCCGGCTCGCCGTAGGCGTAGAACAGCAGGCTGGCCACCATGAGCATGACGTTCTGCCACCGCGTCTTCCTGATGAGCAGCGCCAGCAGGAAGACAACGGGCAGAAAGACGCAAAGGAATGTGAGGGAGCTGAAGACCATGAGACCGCCGAGGGGCGCAGGCTACTTGCTATAGACGAACAGTGTAGCGTCTGCCGGCTGCATGAACAGGCAAGAGTCCAAAGCGAGACCCTTCTCTTCCACGATCTGCGTAGCAACCTTGGAAGTCGGATTCTTCAGCAGCGTGTTGGTGTTGTTCGGATCGCAGATGTATCGCTTGCCCGCCTGCTTGATTTCAACCCAACCATGAGGGCGTCCGGAAGTTTTACCGGAAACAACCTTGGCGTCATAGCCGAGGCCCTTCGCGAGCCAGCAGAACAGCGCAGCCGACTCATAGCAGTTGCCGCCCTTGTTCTTGATCATCTTGCTGGCACCCGTCACGTTCCACTTGCCCTTAGCGGCAGTGCCGCCCACGGTCTTATAAGGAAGACCCGCGACATAATCGAAGGCCTTCTTCAGGCCGGCTTCGCCGGTCTTCTTGATCTTCTTATCGAGAATGTTGTTGATATTCTTGTCCAGCTTCTTGTCGCCGGTCTTCACGCGCGTAGTGATTGACTTCGTGGCCGACCAAGCGCTGTACTGGGTCTTCTTTCCCACCTTCTTATAGGTGCGCACTTGCACGTAATACGTAGTTGCCGGCTTGATTTTCTTTTTAATAGCGACGGACGCCGTCTTGGCCTTGGTCACCTTCTGCGTCTTGGCTTTGGACATTTTGGCATTGGTGGCGTAGCGCACCTCGTAGCCGTCGGCCTTCTTGGCGCTAACCTTCTTCCACTTCACCGTCAGTGTGGTTTGCGTGCGAGTAAGCTTGGTGATTTTCGTGGCCGGAGGCTTCTTCGCCGACTTCTTTTCGGCCGCCAACGCCGAAGCGGGTGCCACGGCCACCATCGAGCAGGCAAGGGTCAAGGCCGCCACCGAGGCGATACCTTTCTGGAACATCGTTTGCTTCTTCATGGGCTTCCTTTCACCTTGCTCGGCGGCTTGCGGGCGCGCCGCTCGTTTTACGGCTCGTTACTTGCGTGTTACCTGATTATCACGCCGTTCGCTGCCCTGTCAACCGTTAATCATCGGTGAACCGAAGAGCGGAACGATGCCTGAGCTTGATGAGGCCCCAGGTGGGGCCTCATCGGATGCGCTATTGCTTCTTAGCCTTCTTGTATTTCATGGGGGCAGACTTGTAGGTCATCTTGAACAGGTCGAATCCCTTCAGCACATGCTGCATTTCGGGATCGTAGATATAGGTCTTACCATCCAGCTTGACTTCCACCCAACCGTGAGGCGCCTGCCCCCGCGACCGACTGGGCACCGAGCCCGTCACTGCCGTGGCATCGTAGCCCAGACCACGGGCGAGCCAGCAGAATAGCGCGGCGTAGCGATAGCAGTTGCCGCCCGGGGTCTGGTACAGATCTTTCGCATAGGACACCGACCAGTTGCCCTTCGGCGTATCGTTGGTGCGAATGTAAGGATAGGTCTTTACGTTGGCCACGTGCTTGAACGCCTTTTTCAAGCGCTGCTCCGGGGTTCCCTTGGTGCCTACCTTTTTAGTAAGCACCGTTTTGACAATGGCGTCCAGCTCTTCGTCGCCACTGTTCACGCCCGTTGTTACCGCCTTCGTCTTCGACCAAGCACTGTAGTACTTCTTACCCTTCGCCTTCGCATAGGTACGCACCTGCACGTAGTACGTAGCGCCGTCCTTCAGACCGGTGATCAGCTTGAACGTGGTGGACTTACCCGCACTTACCGTCTTGGCGCCCTTCATGTCCTTGGCCTCGGCGTAGCGAACCTGGTAACCCGACACCTGCTTTTTGTTGCCCGCCTTCCAATTCACCGAGAAGCCGCCGACAGCCCCGAGCGCCTTGCGAATCGACGTAGCCTTGGGATTCACCGTGAGCGTGTACTTTGCCGACGCGGCCTTCACGCCTTTCGTGGCCTTCGACTTCACCTTAATGGTGGTTGAGCCAATGCCCGTAACAGTCACCTTACCCTTGGCGTTAACCGTGGCCACTTTCTTGTTGGACGAAGTGTAGGTGAGCTTGCCCTTTACCTTCTTGTCCTTCACCAGTTTGTTGGTGAATTTCTTGGCGCCGATGGTCTTTGTGACCGTGGCACTCTTGAATGCCAACGGCTTTGCGGGCTTCACTGGCTCCACGGGCTTTACCGGCTGCACGCTTGGGACGGTCTCATCAGGAGTTGCAGCCGGCGTATCCGCCGGAGCCTCCTCGGCGGCCAAAGCCGTGGCCGGCGCGGTTCCCATGAGCGAAAAAGCGAGGACTCCTGCCAGAAGCAGTGAGAGCCCTTTGCGCGAAGCGCGCTGCAGCGAATAGGCCTTCATGTGCATCTCTTCTCTCTTTGTTGGCTTACATGCTTGATTCGTTGTCTCGCATGCTTGACGCGCGCCGCCATCAGCAAGCTGGCACCTACGGCGCTGCGTCCCTCTCAGCCCTGCGCCTTTCCCCAAAAGCGCAGGTCGTTGCTTACCAAGCGCGATGCTAACAAAGCGCCCCCCCCCCGTCAAGGATTCTCATCAGGCAAAACACCCAGCGGTTCTGGGCTATACTTACCGTAGGAGAGAGAAGAAACGAGGACCGCCATGACCGCACTCCAGCCCCTTGCATCCAGCCATCTTGCAAAGCGCCTGCGAACCCTTGCGATAGCCGCCTTTGCCCTTGCGCTCGGCTTTATCTTTCTGAGCGCCGCACCCGGCGTTGCGCCCAAGGCCCATGCCGACGCTGCTTCGCCCTCGGTAGAGTGGATCGAGAAGGCCTCGCAGGTGTACTGCAAGGTGGACGGCGTTACGCAGAAAGACGGTCTCAAGACTATTGGCAGCAAGACGTACCTCTTCGACAAGAAGGGGCGGCAGCTGACTGGCTGGCACAAAGTTGGGAAAGACTACCGCTTCTTCACCGTGGCAGCTAAGGCTAAGGGGGCCATGGTTTCGGGCAAGGTAGTTAACGGCGTCAAGCTGGACAAAAGCGGACGAGCAACGCTAACCAGCGAAACGCGTGCAGAGCTGAAGGTGCTGGTGAAAGCGACGGATTTTGTCGAGCAGCACACCAAGGCCACCTGGTCGCAGCAGAAAAAGCTGCGCACCTGCTTCAACCTTTTGCGCGACAAGTACTCCGAGCGCACCTTCCGCAGCTTCTCGGCGAAAAGCGGCTGGAACCGTTCGTTTGCCCTTGACATCTTCACCAAGAAATCGGGCAACTGTCACTCCTACGCCGCGGCCTTCGCCTACATTGCCAACGCCATCGGCTGCAAGACGTGCAAGGTAGTGTCGAGTGGCGGCCATTCGTGGGCCGAGGTGAACGGCAACGTGTACGATCCCGAATGGGCCAAGCACTGCAAAGTCGACCTCTTCGCCTTCCCTTACAGTAAAAGCGGTTGGGGCGGCTCGCCGCGCTACAAGAGCGCTCGCAAGTACGTGGTCACGGTGGCACCCCGCACCAAGGCCCTGGGCACCGGCACCTCCAAGGCGGCATCGAATCGCTTCGCCGGCAAGCGCGGCCTGGTAAAGCTGGACGGCGCCCGCTACTTCGTCAAGAACGGGAAGGCCATCACCAGGCAATGGCAGACGATCAAGGGAGCGAAGTACTACTTCCTGGCCAGCGGCAAAGCGGCCACGGGGCCGACGAAGATCAAAGGCACCTGGTACGTGTTCAACAAGAACGGCAAGCTGCTGACGGGCAAGAAGACACGCGTGGTGACCGTAGGCGCCGAGAAGTACCGCGTCACCAAGGCGGGCAAGGCGAAAGCCGGCTGGGATGCCAGCAAGACACATCGCTTTGCGAAGGATGGACGCATGCTCACCGGCACAGCCGTTGTGGGCGAGAAGTTCTTCGCGTTCAGTGCGAAGGGTCGCTACGACGCCGCGAAAACCGCGCAGCTGCGCCGCGCCGCAAAGATAGATGCTGATGCCACACCACTGCTAGCCCTGCTCGGTTCGCCCTCCAAGCGCATCTACACCCCCAGCTGCTACTTCATCGAGGGAGCCGACGGCAACCTCATCGGCGGCCAAGACGGACGACTGACCTACCCCCATTTCACCGTCTACACCTTCAAAGCCGACAACGGCATCGAATACTACCGCGGAGCTGAGGAGCGCTAGGCGCTACGGGTCGTTCGCAGCGCGTAACAATCACCCCTCCGAACCGCACCGCGACGAAGGGGGCAAATAGTCTGTGGAATAATAGGAGCAGAAAATAACCTGCGCTCGGCAGCGCAGAAGCTCATTGCGCCAGCTGGCATGAAAGGACCCGCCGACCCTATGGAATTCGTCATTACCTTTTTGGAAGGCATCATCACGTTTGTGTCGCCGTGTCTTCTGCCCATGATTCCCATTTACGTGACGTACTTTGCCGCGGGCGAAGAGGTGCGCACCCCCGTAGTGCTGCGCAATGCGCTGGGGTTCGTGCTGGGCTTCACGCTGGTGTTCATCGCCATGGGCGCGCTGGCTTCCAGCGTGGGCGCTTTCTTTGTGGAGTACCAGGCGGCTGTTAACGTGGTGTGCGGCCTGGTGGTTATCGCCTTCGGCCTGTACTTCCTGGGGTTCATCAAGATCAACCTGTTCCACGGGCGTCAGAATCCCCTGGCCGGACGTCAGCTGGGCTTTTTCTCGTCCATGCTGTTCGGTATCATCTTCTCTATTGGCTGGACGCCCTGCGTGGGAGCCTTTTTGGGATCGGCGCTCATGCTAGCCTCGCAGCAAGCCTCGGTGGTAAAGGGCATTCTGTTGCTGCTGTGCTACTCTGCCGGCCTGGGTATTCCCTTCGTGGTGGCCGCCGTGCTCATCGACAAATTGAAGGGCGCTTTCAACGTTATCAAGAGTCACTACGATGTCATTAATAAAGTATGCGGATGGTTCCTCGTGGTCGTGGGTGTGCTTATGGCCACGGGGCTGCTGGGCGGCTTCCTTCGCCTGCTTAGCTAGCCGCACGAATGAAAGGGTAAAAGCATGACCGAGAACGAAAAGAAAGCGGACACTTCACAAGAAGCGTCCGAGCTGAAAGACGCCGTGCTCGAAGGCGCGGCAACAGAGATCGCGCAAGAGACCGCCCGCGAAGCGACCGATGGCGAAGCGACCGATGGCGAAACCCCCGAGGAGCGCGGCGAGCAGCTGGGCGAAAACATCGCTAAGCTCGAGCAAGCCGAGGCCGCTCAGGCCGCCAATCCCGCGGCGGTCCAGGCAGACAAGAAGAAGCACATCGGCGTGATCGTGGCCGCCGTCGCCTTCGCTGTCGTGCTGGTGGGAGCCGGTGTAGCCTATTCGGCCCTCGCGCCCGCCAACCAGGCAAGCAAGATCGCCGCCAGTCCAGCTGCAGTCGACAGCGCCTCGCAAGACGCCGCCCAGAGTGCGGACAGTGCGGGCTCTTCGGCTGGAACCGACACCGCCGCTCCTGGACCGACCAACGACCCTGATGCCACCCAAGCCGACCCCGAAAGCGGAGTTGCCGGCAGCAACGCCCCCGAGGACGCCAACACCACAACGCCGGCGCCTGATTTCACCATGACCGACGCCTCGGGCAAAACGGTATCCTTGGCCGATTTTAAGGGCAAGCCCATTCTTCTGAACTTCTGGGCCAGCTGGTGCGGCCCCTGCCAAAGCGAAATGCCCGCCATGCAGGCCGCCTACGAGCAGTACGGCAGCGAAATCGAGTTCCTGATCGTCAACATGACCGGCATGAGCGGCGAGACCCAGGAAACCGCCTCGCAGTTCATCAAGGAAAATGGCTACACCTTCCCCGTCTATTACGACCAAAACAGTAGCGCCCAGGCCGCCTACGGCGTGAGCGCCGTTCCCCAAACTTATCTCATCGACCCTGAGGGCAATATCATCGGCGCCGCTATGGGCGCTTTGGATACTGCCTCTATTGAGCAGGGCATCCAGATGCTCCAAGCTTCGTAAGGGCGCGGTAGGTCGGGCGGGCGGCTAGAACTCCAGACCCTCCAGGCGATCGAACACGATATCCTTGCGGGTGAGGAAGTCCCACGGATCGAAGATCTCGTCGAGCTTATCGGCCGTCAGCAGAGCCATGGCCTCGCCATCGGCCTCCAAGCGCTCACGGTAGGAGGGGCCATCCACGGCGTTCTGAATATCCTCCCATACCTTCATGGCGTTGCGCTGCACGATGACGTAGGCATCCTCGCGGGAAATGCCGGCATCCACCAGGGCCAACAGCACCTTCGAAGAGAAGATGAGGCCCTTGGTGCGCCACAGATTGTGCTCCATCTTGGCGGGATAGGTTTGCAGGCCGTCGAGCATCCACTGCATCTTCGCGAACATGTAGTCCAGCGCCGTGAAGCTGTCGGCCAGCACCACGCGCTCGGCGCCGGAGTGGCTGATGTCGCGCTCGAACCACAAAGCCACGTTGTCGAAGGCCACCTGGGCGTTCGCCTTCACCACGCGGGCCAGGCCGCACACGCGCTCGGCCGTGATGGGGTTGCGCTTGTGGGGCATGGCCGAGGAGCCCTTCTGGCCCTTGGTGAACGGCTCTTCGGCCTCGATGACGTCGGACTGCTGCAGCAGGCGCACCTGCATGGCGATAGATTCCAGCGTGGAGGCGGTAACGGCCAGGGCCGCCATCACCTGGGCGTGGCGGTCGCGCGCGAGCACCTGGGTGGACAGAGGATCGGGGGTAAGGCCCATCTTCTCGCAGACGTACTGTTCCACGAACGGATCGATGGAGGAATAGGTGCCCACGGCGCCCGAGATGGCGCCCGTGGCGGCCACGGCGCGGGCCTCCTCCATGCGGGTGAGCGCGCGCTTCAAGGCCCAGGCCCAGCTGCCGAACTTCATGCCGAAGGTCATGGGCTCGGCGTGGATGCCATGGGTGCGACCGACGCACAGCACGTTCTGGAACTCGAAGGCGCGACGCTTGCAGGTTTCGCCCAAGCGCTTGATGTCCTCGATGATGATGTCGCAAGCCTGGGTGACCTGGTAGGACAGCGCGGTGTCGCCCAGGTCGGAGGAAGTCATGCCGTAGTGCACCCAGCGGCTCGGCTTCTCGGCGCCCTCGGGAATATCGGCGTCGATGTAGTTGGCCATGCACGTGGTGAAGGCGATGACGTCGTGGTTGGTGACTTTCTCGATCTCGTCGATTTCCTCCACGGTGAAGTCGGCGTGATCGCGGATCCACTGGGCCTCCTCGGCCGTGATGCCCGCCTGGCCCAGCTCGGCCTGAGCCTCGCAGGCCAGCACCTCGATTTCCTTCCAGATGGCGAACTTGTTCTCGAGCTCCCAGATGCGGCCCATCTCCGGGCGGGTATAGCGACCAATCACGGACGTTCCTTTCCTCGCGCCCCGGCGCAGCGCATCGGGCAATCGGGAGCCAAGCCCCGCCAATCGCCCAAGCGTCACCTCAGAGGCTGCCTGCTGCAGCCGCCGCACCTTCCCAATCCCTGCGCGCCCGCTGCTTTTCCTTATTGCGTAGATTACCAAAAACGCCGAATTCTGCGTTGCGAAACCCCCAAGGGTCAGGTAAGATACAGCATTACGCGGAGGAGTGACCGAGAGGCCGAAGGTGCTCGCCTGCTAAGTGAGTATGCCCCACAAGGGCATCTAGGGTTCGAATCCCTACTCCTCCGCCACTTTGAATGCAACGCCCTCAACCGAGGGCGTTTTTCATTGTCGGGGGTCGTGCGGGGGATTCGAACCCGCGAGGGGAAAACAGCCCAGTGGGCTGTTTTCGGCCGAGGAGCCGAAGGCCCGCAGGCCTTGCGGCTTCGCGCAGCGAAGACGCGGACATCCCTATTCCTCCGCCACTTTGAATGCAACGCCCTCAACCGAGGGCGTTTTTTTGTTGTTGGGGGTCGTGCGGGACCCAGCTTCCCAAATCGGCCACTTTGGTTCCCTTGCGGCTGTCAAATTCAGGCGCTTTGGTTCCCACTTCCCGCAAAACCCCTGATCAGAATTTTGCCTGCCGCGGCACAGGGGAACCAAATCTGCCAGTTTTGGAACTAAATGCGGGAGCCGGGAGAGCGGCGACCAGGCGCGAACCCCTGGCAGCCAGCATTAAGCCCGGGCCAACCAAACGTGGGCCTTTGCCAACCGACAGCAAACCTCGGCAGCCGGCTGCAAGCCCCTCTAAAGCCGACAGAGGCTGATCCGCTATGCCCAGCCCCTCATCAACCCGCCCTTACACTGCGCGGAAACCGCGGAAGTAGGTGATGCCGTTGTCGCCCTTCAGGAATTCTACTTTGCAGTTCTTGTAGGTGTAGGTGAGGTCTTTGCCCCATACGTCCTGGCCATCGGGGGTGAACACGGGGTTGCAGCCCGTCACCTCACTCTTCTTGCCCGGCGTGCCGATGAGCTTGAGCAGCGCGCTGCCATCGGCCTCCTTCTTCGCGGCCGCACGAATAGCCTGGGTCTTCGCGACATCGTACACGCCCTTGTCGGTGAACCAGTACACCTGGCCCTTGTACAGGCTCAAGCCCGTGGCCATGCGACCGTTCTCCAGGTACAGCTTCGTGTTGCCGGCCGCCCAACCCGCCTTCGCAACGCCGTTGGCCTTCACCTGGTACTTCTCGCCATCGATGGTCACCACACGGGTCTTCGAACCCTTCTTCAGCTTGCCGTTGTCGGCGAACACATACCACTTCCCCTTGATCTTCGTAGGGCCGGTGGCGGCCGCGCCGTTCTTCTGGAAGTAGTACTTCGCACCCTTCCAAGTCTTCCACTGGCTCTTCAGCTTCTTGCCATTTTGGTAGTAGTAGCGCTCGCCGTTCAGCACAGCCAGGCCGTTCTTCGAGGACGCTTTCACCTCTTCCTCAGAGGCCTTCGGCTTTTCGCCCACGTACTTCGAGGTGGCGTAGCCGTTGCTGGCCGAGGGCACCATAATGCGCACCGAGCGGAAATGATAGCCGCCGTTCTTAGTGCCGTAATACTTCGAGAAGCTTTTGGCCTCGGCGAACAGGGGGTCGTAGAACTTGCCGTTGATCTTCGTGCAGCCGTGACCGCCGGTGCCCTTCTTCGAATCGATGCCCACGTACACGTTGTCGTAGCCGATGGCCAAGGCCAGATAGCCGAAGGCCGCCGCATCGGAGTTGCAGCAGCCGCTGCGGTAGCCCTTCCACGTTTTCAGGAAGTGATCGTTGGCGAAGTCGGCTGCCCAGCCCTCGTAGTTGCGGAACTTGCGGTACTGATGGTAGTAGCCCTTCTGCACCCACTTGAAGCACTTCAGCAACTTGGTCGCCTTGCTGTCCGACTTCTTCGTGATGTCGGCCGCCACCTCGCGGGCGCGCAGCAACGTGCGGTACTCCTTGGCCTCGTAGGCCTTCATCTTCTTGCCCGTGGGCTTGTAGTACGTGCTTTTCACCTGGTAGGCTTCCATTTTTCCGCTGTCACCCAGGTAGTAGGTAGTGGAGCCGTCCTTCACGGTACCCTTTTTCATAACGCCCTTGGCGTTGAAGTAATAGTAGTTCTTGCCGATCTTCTGCACACCGGTCAGCTTCTCGCCCTTTTTGTAGTAGAACTTCTGACCCTTCACGGTATGCCAGCCGTTCTGCGTGTTGGCAAACGCCAGCTCAGACGTTTCGATTGTCGTCCATGCGAACGCGAGCAAAAGCGCAACAAGCGCCGCCGCCATTCCCTTGCGCAGCATCTTCGCCGTCATAGAAGCCTCTTCTCTCTTGAGCGCAGGCACCGCTTGTTTCCCCTTGGCAGCGAGCCGCCCACGCATGGTTCATCGGCTCCTAATGATAACGCAAATCGCGCCTTTGACCAGGTACACTGCAGCGAAAGGGGTGCGGCAGTGCCAAAGCAGGAGCTCCGATGGGCACCGAGTCGCAGGCACTGAGATGACCGCCAACGAGCGCGGAATCGATAGGTGATGGGATATCCACCAATGATCGACGTGCTGACGAAGGCGAAATAACCGGTAGCGACCGCCGAGTCAGCACGTACGGAGTGCCCCGCCGGCCGCTGGTATGGCGCGGAATGGCCCCTAGCGGCTCCAGGGCCAACGGCGCTTGGTGCGCGCGGCGAGGCGCTTCTGGCGATAGTGCGGATTGTGCTTAAGGAAGCGATAGTTGCAGAAACGGGTAATGGCCAGACCTGCCAGCGTAACGACGAGGAAGCTGGCCGTCAGATCGAGCACCGCCGAGGCATGGTCGAAGAAGGCGTACACCGAGGCCAGGGCGAAGAACACGCTGAGACCGCCGCACAGCCAGGTGAACACCGAAATAAGCACCTCTTTGGCCCGGGCCGGAGAATGACGGTACGTGACCACCAGATAAATGATAGTCGCCACCACCGCAAGAAGCAGGGCGAGGGGCACCACGCGCGAAAGTCGTGCGAGCAATCCCATGACGTCCTCCTCTTTTGAGCCTTCGGTGTCTCCTATATTGCTGTTGCTATTCTAGCGGCTTTTCACCGCCGCGCCGCTGGACACGCGGGGAAGAAAACGGCTTGTTACGCTTGTCCCCGCAACTGTCGGGCGGCGTCCGCACCTGTCCGCCATGAGGCTATGCCCGCGTGGCTTTGCCCTCCGGCCCCACCTACGCAACGGAACGCCCGAGCATCTGGGCCGTTCTGCGCCTGCGCAACCTCGCCCGCACCGCTGGAGTGCCCTAGCGACCGGGCAGCACGGCGGCGCGCAGCCCTGACAAGTTCGTGGGGCGCGCCCACCAGCCCCGCTTGCTAGCCTCTACCGCCAAAGCGCTGGCCTGGTCGAACGTATCAACCAGGGCGAAGGTAGTGGACCCACTGCCGCACAGCAGCACATTACCCTCCCCCGCGCGCTCGGCCAACCATTGGCGAATGACGGCCAGCTCCGGCAGCAGCGCCTCGGCAGGCGCCGACAAGTTATTGGCCAGGGGCAGCGCAGCCGCCTCAGCCTGCTCGTCTACGGCCTGCAGCACCGCGTCGGCCACGGGCTTGGGCTGCTCGTCGAAGCGTTGGTAGCACGCTGCCGTCGACACCCCCGCCGCGGGGCGCACCAGCACCACGGCCTGATGGGACGGCGCGTAGGTGCGTGCTGCGCGCTCGCCCGCCCCTTCCAGCAGCTGACACCCGCCCTGCAGGAAGAACGCCACGTCGGCGCCGAGACCCTGGGCCACTTCCAGCACGCGAGGGTCATCGGCGGCTACATCCCATTTCGAAGCCAGGCCCACCAGCACGGCCGCCGCATTCGAGGAGCCACCGCCCAGGCCACCCTGGGCCGGAATGTGCTTCTCGATGCGCAGGGAAACTTTCTCGGGGGCCACGCGCTCCACGGCGCGGGCCAGGCGATCGGCCGCCTTGAAGGCCAGGTTGTCGGCGGCGGCCACCTGCAGTTCCTGCCCGGTGCGATCCGACAGATCGATCTCCACCAGCAGATTGTCCGCCGGGCCGCCCACGGCGCGCGCGTTGAGCAGCGCCGCCGCGCGGGGGGCGCGAGCGCGGGCCACTGCAGCCGCCTGATCATCAGGCGCTTCGGCCGCGCGAGCGTCCTCTTCCGCTTGGGCTAGAGCAGTCTGCGCCTCGGCCAATTCGGCGGCGTCGCGGGCCAGATCGTCATCGGAAAGCGCTTCGACGTGCAGGTACAGCGTGTCGTGCAGCGCCAGCGCATGCATGACGTTGCGCACCTCATGGTAGCCGTCGGCGCGGCGCGGCCCCACAGCCAGCACCAGGTTCACCTTCGCCGGCGACACCAGCTTGATCGACCCGGGCCCTAGAAACGTGCCCGCCGACCACTGGGCGTCCTTGGCCGCGGCCAGCAGGTTGACCTCCATCTCGCGATTGCGCTGCACGTTCTCGGTCATTCCGCTTCCTTTCGCTTCGTTCGCCGGGCGCGGAAAAACTCCTGCAGCAGGGCGACGCACTCCTCTTCACGCACACCGGCCTCGACATCGAACTGGTGGTTCAGGCGCTCATCCCGATGCACCTGGTACAGGGTGCCCGTGGCGCCGGCCTTCTGGTCGGGGGCGCCGAACACGCAGCGGCTCACTCGTGCCTGGTGCATGAGCCCGGCACACATGATGCAGGGCTCGAGAGTGACATACACCGTGCAGTCGGTCAGCCGCCACGCATCCAGCACGCGGGCAGCCTCTTTCATAGCCAGGAATTCCGCATGCCCCGCGGGGTCGCGATCGGTTTCGCGGCGGTTGTGAGCCCGCGCGATGACCCGGGGTTCTGCCGTGGCGCGCCGCGTACCGCGGTCGATGGGCTCGTACACCACCACCGCACCGATGGGCACCTCGCCCATGGCAGCCGCGGCCCGGGCCTCTTCAAGGGCCAGCGCCATGTACTGTTCATCGAGAAGCCGCTGTTCAGCGGCAGTGCGCATTTCATTCATGAGGAGGATTATAACGAAACGAAGAGCACGGCCGGGGAGGGTCGACCGTGCTCTTCGAAATCTCCGTTGGGGAAGCGCCCCAACGAGGGCGCGCCCAAGGGAAGGCAAGGGGGTGAAGGGGCTGCAATGGGACGCGGCCGCGGGGAGCGGGGCGCCGCGGGCTGCAGCCCCCTAGGCGTTCAGGATCTCATCGGCCACGTAGGCGCCGGAGCCCAGAGCCAAGCCCACCGAGGAGCCCTCGTTGGTGTAGTAAGGCACGCTGTAGACCGAGCCCTGGTCCACACCGGCCACGTACAGGCCGGGGATGGCCTTGTTGTCCTTGTCCACGGCGCGCAGGTGGCTGTCCACCTTCACGCCGCCGTTGGTGGACCAGCAGCTGGGCACGTACTCGAAAGCATAGAACGGAGCGGTCTTCACAGCCTTCAGGAAATGGGCCTCCTTGCCGTACTCCTCGTCGACGCCCTTCTCGCAGTAGCCGTTGTAGGCCTCAACGGTCTTCTCCAGCGCCGGCAAGTCGAAGGCCTCGGCAATTTCGGCAATGCTATCGGCCTTCACGGCCCAACCCTGCTCGATGGCCTCCTGCAGATGCGCCTCGCCGTTCTCGGGGGTCACGTTGTAGTAGCCCGCCTCCGGGCCGGCAATCCAGGCCTCGGGCTCTCCCAGATAGGCGTAGATACCCTCGTTCTGCACGGCCTGGTAGTAATCATCGTCCATGATGACGTAGGCCTTGCCGGCGCGCAGCAGCGCCTCGCCGCCCACAGCCAACGGGAACTGGGCAATCTTGCCTTCACTGATGAAGCGCTCGCCCACCGGATCGGTGTAGAGGCCGCCGAAGAGCCAGTAGCCCAAGTGCTCGTTGGTGTTGTGCCAGTCCTCGGTGAAGGGGTTCGTGGTGGCCTTCGACACGGCACCGCACTCGTTGCCGAGCACCGCGAAGTTGCGGTCCCAGGCTCCGCCGGCATCCAGCACCATGTTGATGCCCGTACCGTCAGAGATGGTGCTGCCCAGGGGGAATACCGTGGTGTTCAGCTTCTCGATCTGCATCTCCTCGTTGCCGCCAAAGCCGCCGGTGCACACCACCACGGCCAGGGCCATCACGTCGATGCCGGCATCGGTCTGCACGCCCACCACCTTGCCGTCCTCCATGATAATCTTCTCGCCGCGAGTGTTGTAGAGGAACTCGCCGCCGTTGGCCTCGATGTCGGCCACAATGGGAGCCGTGCGCCCTTCGCCATCCTCCATGAAATAATGGCGGCCGCGGAAGCCCACGCCGTAGGTGTCAGGTATAAGCTCCATCTCGATGCCCAGATCGAGCATGGCATCGATGGCCCCGCCCGTGTGAGCCAGGCAGTTGCGCAGAAGGGCGCTGTTCACGCTGCCGCGCGAGAAGTCGTTCATGTAGGTGAATATCTGGTCGAGCGTTACCGTAGCATTCTCTTGGGCCTGCAGCTTAGTCTCGCAAGCCGTGGGGCCGCCGCACATGGAGAAGTTCGAGATAGCCGCCGAAGGACCGGCCTCGATGACCACGACCTTCTTGCCGCCACGAGCCAGATTCATGGCCGCCATGAGACCGGCAGCCCCGGCACCCACTACGGCCACGTCGCACTCCTTGGTTTCGGAGCCTTCCTTGCGCTTGATGCCCTCCGCGGGGGCCTCGCCCGTGTCGCCGAGCGGCTCAGCGGCGCCAGCGTTCGGGGCCTGGGGCGCACAGCCCACCAAGCCGGCTCCAGCGGCCAGCGCACCGAAAGCGGTCAGCCCGAGAAATGCACGACGATTCATTGACGTTTCCATAGGTAATCCTCCTTGGTTTCCCTCCCGAAGCGGACGGGCTGGCACGGCAGCCCTTGCGGTCGCATCGTTCCGCTCCTGGCGTTTTCAACGAGGTGCACTTTACGGAGCGAGGACGTCTTGCGCATCACCGCAACGAGAGGTGATGGCCTGGAACTGGGAAGACTTTGGTAAAATCACCGCGGTGAGGTGATGGCCGCCGAGCCGTTTTTGCCTAAGGTGGAAGGCAAAGGGGAGGGAGAACGTCATGGCGCACAACACCCGCGCGGAGCAGAAGGCGCGCACCGATCGCGAAGAGCGCGGAGAACAAGGCGCGCGCAAGGGATGCGGTGCGGGCGAAGGCCAAGCGCACTGTCCGGGCCCAAGCCGCGCGGGGGCGGTTCTGGCGCGAATGGACGCCAACCTGCCATTGCGCCTTCTGGGCTTCGGCCTCATTTATGCCTGGAGCACATGCCTGTGGGAGATTCCGTTCATGGGAGACGGATCGCCGAGCACGCTCCAGGGTGGCGACGGCTGGCTCTTTTCGGCCGTGCTGACGCCTCTTACCTGCCTGGCCATCGCTTTCGCTGGCCGTACCCGCGCTTTGGTCGACCAACGCTGGATAACCGTGGCTGCGCCGTTGCTGTGCTCGCTGGGCACCATTGCGGTCTTAGGCGCCGAATCGACCGTTGGCACCGCCAGGCTGCTGTGCGTGATCGCGGCTGGCATCGGCACGGGCTGCGGGCCCGCTTTGCTCGTCCTACTGTGGACCGCGCTTTTCTCCAGGCTGGACATGGGCATTGTCGAAACCGTCGTACCCGCGTCATTCGTGGCGACGCTGCTCTGCACCCTGGTTATTCCCGCCCTTGCGCCCGCTATCGGCGTGCTCCTTCTGGTACTCCTGCCCCTTCTTTCGGGGCTTCTCTTCGTTTTATCGCGCCACAGCTTTCAGGAGGGGCACATTGCGCCAGCCGAAAAAGAGCCTGCCGAGGCGGCCGGCCCGGTAAGCCTGCGCGCCTTCGCCCGCATGCTCGTCCTGGTGGTGATCGTCTACGTCCTCGCCTGCCTGTCGGCGGCCATCGTTGCCGCTCCGCTCTCCCCTACAGACGAGGCCTTCACCACCATGGCCGGCATGCTCTTCGCCATCGCCCTTTCGGTATCCATCGTGCTTTTCGCGCGCCGCGTCAACATCACCGCGCTCTACCGCTGGATTACCATTCCCTTCGTGGTGGCCATAGTTGCTGCACCGCTGCCCTTTGTCGAAGCAGCAGCCCTTTCGCGCGTGCTCATGAACGTCGTGTTCACGGGCATCGAGATCATCGTCGTGCTCTATGTGGTGAAGCTGGCCCAGCTCACCCAACGCCCTGCAGCGTTTTTTATTGGCTGGGGCGAATGGGCCGGTTACTTCGGCGTGCTTCTGGGCTATGTGCTGCTTGAGCCCTTTGCCGAGCTGCTGGCCACCAACAGCGAAAGCCTGTTTGCCTGCCTGGTGATTCTGGGAGCCTTCATTCTGGCGTCTCTGCTGGTGCCGCAGGACGAGCGAGCCTTGACCGCGATGCGCGCCCAAACCACGGGGTCGGAAACTTCAGGCCTAGAAAGCACGGGGCATGGTGCGCCACTTGACGGGAGTACCATGGCCGGCCCGGTTGCGGCAAAGAACCCCGAAGGCGCCCCCGCTCCCGTGGTGTCCTCCTACGGTGCGGAGATGGACGCCATCCTGGCCCACCGCACCGCCGTGGCCCAGCGCTTCGGCCTGTCGGCACGCGAGACCGAGATTTTCCTGCTGCTGGCCCAGGGCCGCAGCCGGCCCTACATCCGCGACTCGCTCTACCTGTCGAAGAATACCGTGGCCACGCACATTCGCCACATCTATGAGAAGCTGGGCGTGCATTCCCAGCAGGAACTGATCGACCTAGTTGAGGAATAGCCCGCCCGTTCATTGTGGTATCCTGTTTACCCTACGGAGGCGTGTCCGAGTGGCTTAAGGAAGCAGTCTTGAAAACTGTCGTGCCGAAAGGTACCGTGGGTTCAAATCCTACCGCCTCCGCCAGAAACGATAAAGCCCCGGGACCAGCGCCCCGGGGCTTTTTCTTGCTACAGCTGCTGGGCCTTACGCACGCAGGCATCGACAGCGTTCATGACGCTGGCACGGAAGGCTCCCTCTTCCAGGGCCTTCACACCTTGAATGGTAGTGCCGCCCGGCGAGCACACCATGTCCTTGAGGTCGCCGGGGTGACGCCCTGTTTCCAGCACCAGCTGCGCACTGCCCGCCACGGCGGCGGCGGCGAACTCGTAGGCCTGGGCGCGCGGCATGCCGGCGGCCACGGCGCCATCGGCCAGCGACTCGATGAACATGAACACGAAAGCCGGCGACGACCCGCTCACCGCGCTGGCCGCATCCATCAGGCGCTCGGAGATAACCACGGCACGACCGAAACTGCTCATCAAGCTGATGCACGTCTCTTCATCGGCCTCCGTAGCACCCTCCCCCAGGCACACAGCGGTGCAGCCGGCATTCACGAGGGCCGGCGTGTTGGGCATGCAGCGGATAAGGCGCATAGTGGCCGCATCGCGACCGAACAGGTCGGCGATGCGCTCTAGGGTAAGACCCGCGGCAATGCTGATGACCAGCTTGTCGCCAATAACGTCGCGAATCTCCCCGATGACCTCGGGGAAGAACTGCGGCTTTACCGCCAGCACTACCACGTCGGCCTGCTCGACCACGGCGCGATTATCGGCGGTAACGGCAATGCCGAACTCTTCGGCCTTGGCGCGGCGCGTGGCCTCGGTCTTTGCCGAGCCGATGATGTTGGCCGCAGTGATGGCCTCTTCGCCCGCGCCGAGCACCGTGCCCTCGCGCAAAAGGCCGCCGATGATAGCCGTGGCCATATTCCCCAGCCCGATAAACCCTATGTTCATGGATGCTCCTTCAGTGATAGTGCGTCAGCAGCGGATGTCAGCGAAAGCTGGTCGAAACCTGACGCCCATTCAGTTCGCAGCCAGAAGCTGCCCGTTTTCGGTCGCCTGCCATTGTAGCGCAGGGAATATTCCCCTGCGGTTCGTTTATGACCGAAGGGGTTCTTTCGGCCGCAGTGCATACTGTTTTCATGATTCCGAATCGGGTTTAAAAAATTATATAAATCACCAATATTTATTGCTTTATTTGTTGGCTCTTTATACAATTTGCGAAAGGATTCTTATGCCGATGACAGCGCGCGAGGCGGCACGGCTTGTTCGAAAGATGGGCGGTCGCTTTGGATACCATGGAGCCGAACACGACATCTACTATGGGCCCAAAGGCAACGCCATCCCCATCCCACGCCATAAAGGGGATCTGTCTCCCGGCACCGAGCGATCCATCAAGCGCGCTTTAGGCTTGAAATAGCGGCAATGCAAAGAGGAGCGTTTTCCATGAAGTATCTCTACGAGGCTTTTTTAACGCCCTGGGGAAACGGCTACGAAGTCTCGTTTCCTGACCTCGAGATCGTTACCCAGGGCGACGATCTACATGATGCCGTGTACATGGCGCAAGACTTGCTGCAGCTTTGGATTTCCTCCGAAAGGGCCCAAGGACACGCCATTCCTCCGGCGACGATGAACAACCAGGCTCCCGAGGGAGGCCAAGTTGTTTTCATCGCCGTCGAATGCACCGACAAAGTTCCCGAAATAGAAACCATGACGGTCAAAGAGGCAGCTGACATCCTGGGCGTTTCCAATGCACGCATTTATGCCATGGCAAGAGACGGCGTCCTCGAGTCAACCAAAGTGGGAAACATGCTGCTACTCAGCACCGAAAGCGTGCGCAAGCGCTACAACGAGCCCCGCAAAGCGGGACGGCCCAAGAAGGTGCAGGCATAGGAAAAGGCTCGGCGGCCGCTCGGCACGGGAGCTCGCCAAAATACCAGCGTTAGCGAGGGAAGGCTCCTCAACAGGGAGTTGCGCCTTTACACCTGAGCGGTTCGTGACGAGAGCGTCGCGCGCCTTCTACAATCGAGCCACCCCCTACCAAAGGAGCCTCAAGCATGAAACTCGCAGAGAACGTGCGCGCGCTTCGCCTCGCCCACGGCCAGACCCAGGAGGATGTGGCTCGCGCTCTTGGTATCACGCCGCAATCGGTCAGCAAGTGGGAGCGCGGCGAAGGACTGCCCGATATCACCCTTCTTCCAGCCCTGGCTGCCCACTTCAGTGTCTCCACCGACGAGCTTCTTGGGTGCGCACCTCCTTCGCGCACCCAAGACTATGCCGCCATCAATGAAACCTGGTGCCTTCAGAACGACGCCGGGCTCAACGCTGAAAACGTTGAGCTGATGCGTAGCGCCCTGGAGCAATTCCCCAACGACGCCCTTCTTCTGGTTCAACTGTCCACCTCACTTGAGAAGGCCGGCAGCACCGCTGAAGAGCGCGAGGACAACTTGCGCGAGTCGCTTGAGGTGCAGGAACGCATTCTGCGCTTGCCCGTTGACAGCGAAATGCGCAGCGCCACCCTGTTCAACATCTGTTTCACCTACTGGAAGCTCGGCCGTAAAACGCTCGCCCTCGACTGCGCTCGTCAACTGCCCAACCTCTACAAAGCACGGGAAAACGCCCTAGTTACTTTTCTTGAAGGCGAAGAGCGGCGGGTGGTGGCTCGCGAGGCGCTGGAAGCGATGGCCTGGGTAGCCAACCGGCACCTCAACGCCCTGGCCGATCTCGAAAACGACGAGCGCTATCGAGAAAAAGCGCGGGCCATTGAAGAGCTTCTCGAAGACGCCATTCGCTTGGGCCGAGATCGAGGCTGCGAGTAGAACTTGGCATGGGGCCTGGGGCGCGAGGCGCGAGGTGCGAGGTGCGAGGCGCGAGGCGCGGGTCTTGGGCCCGCTGTTGGATTCGGGCGCTGAGTCCACTTCTGGATTCGGCAGCCGAGCCCACTGTTGGATGCGGGTCAAAAAACGCTCGAGGTTGAAGCTTTGGTTCGCAAAATGACTTTTAAGGTCGAAAACCGGCCGAAGCGGGGCTTTTGTAGCGGCCAATGCGTCGGATTCGCCCTTTTGGATGGAAAACAAACCACATTTGGCCGCACGCTGGTCAAAATATGGGCAACGTCAGCGCACAAACCCCGCCTCGACGCAATTGTGACCTTAAAAGGATCCATTCGCGCAAAAGCATCAACCTGGAGGCGTTTTTGACCAGTCCCGGCACGATGGCAACGAAGCAGAGGGGAGTGATCTGGGACAGAGGCGGCACACTCCCTTGCTGTACCGTCAGTCTGGCACAACCCGCCACGCCTCCACCTCTTACGCGCGCCCGGCCGCCCGCGCGGGCAAGCCGAATCCGACCATTGGCCGTAGCGAGGAAATCCGCCGCACCGAGAACAATCCGACGCTCATCGGCGAGCCCTGCATCTGCAACAGCGTTCACTCCTCCCCCTTGCACAAGAAAGCGCCTCGCGGTGATTTCCGCGAGGCGCTCTTACTCTTGCCTTGGCGGCTTCCCCTAGCGGCGCTCGAGGGGCACGTAGGGCTTGGTGCCGCGGACGGTGTTCTTGTAGGCGGGGCGGATGATGCGCTTGCCAGCGCCGATTTCCTCGAAGCGGTGCGCCGCCCAACCGGCCATGCGAGCGCAGGCAAACAGCGGCGTGAACAGGTCTTCCGGGATACCCATCATGGAGTAGATGAAACCGGAGTACATATCCACGTTGGCGCACAGCTCCTTGGTGGAGCCCTTCTCGCGGGCGAACACCTCGGGAGTGAGGCGCTCGATAGCCTTGAGCAGGTTCAGCTCGGCCTCGTACTCGGTGCCGGCGGCCAGCTGCTCGGCGAAGCGCTTGCCGATAACGGCGCGCGGGTCGGACAGCGTGTACACCGCGTGCCCCATGCCGTAGACCAGCCCCGTGCCGTCGTAGGCCTGCTTGTTCACGATTTTCGCCAGGTAGGCGGCCACTTCGTCGTCGTCTTCCCAGTTCGCCACGTTCTCCTTAATTTCGGCCTGCATGGCGCGCACCTGGTGGTTGGCGCCGCCGTGGCGATGGCCCTTGAGCGACCCCAGGGCCGCCGCATAGGTGGAGTACGGGTCGGTGTCGGACGAGGACAGCACGCGCGTGGTGAAGGTGGAGTTGTTGCCGCCGCCGTGCTCGGCGTGCAGGCACAGCATGATGTCGAGCATGCGTGCCTCTTCCGGCGTGAACTGGCGGTCGGGACGCAGCATGGATAGGATGGTTTCCGCCGTGGACTGGCCCGGCACGAAGCGATGCATGATCATGGACCCGTGGTTGAAGGTGGCCTGCTTGGCGTAGTAGGCCAGCACCATAATGCGCGGCAGACGGCTGATGAGCGAGAGCGCCGTGTGAATCTCGTGGCCGGGTGAGCGGTCCTCGGCGCAGTCGTCAGCCGCGTACAGACGCAGAATGGAGCGCTGCATCATGTTCATGAGGTCGGGCGACGTGTCGTTCATGAGCACGCTGGCGGTGAAACCGTCGGGCAGCTCGCGTTGGGAGTCGATAACCTCCACGAACTTGGCCAGGCGCTCTTGGGTGGGCAGTTCGCCCATAATAAGCAGGTAGGCCACTTCTTCGAAGCCGAAGCGGCGCGAGGGGTCCAGATCGCCCAGCAGGTCGTAGATATCGTATCCGCGCAGACGCAGCGAGCCCTCGGCGGGCATCTTCTCACCGTCGGACACCACGTAGCCGTGCACGTTGGACACGTTGGTCATGCCAGCCAGCACGCCGGTGCCGTCGGCGTTGCGCAGACCGCGCTTGACGTCGTAGGTGCGGTAGAACTCAGGGTCGATGGAGTTCACCTGATAGAAGTTGTCGTAGAGGCGAACACGGGCCGCTTCCTCATCGCTAATTTCGAGGGGCTCGACCTCGTTCAGGTCGGCGGGGTTCTTGACGCGAATGACGGCCTCGTCGATTTCCATGGCCATAGCTGTTCCCTCCCTCGGAGCGCTTCTGAAGTAATTGGTCTATTCTAACGTCCATGCCCTCTACGCGGGCGGTTTGTCACCTTCCGTTTGCCGCTTATGCGGTGAGCGGCGCACTTTCGAAAAAAGTTCAAATTTCTCGTTGACAACCTAAAAGGGTCATGGTTAAATAGTCGTTGCTGTTTTGAAGTGCGCCGTTACCTCAGCTGGATAGAGGGACTGACTACGAATCAGTACGTCGGGGGTTCGAATCCCTCACGGCGCACCATTTTGAACTGCTGAAACCGCCTCTTGGCGGTTTTTTTATTGCTCAGGCTCGGTGCAGGCGCGCGCCAAAAAATAAGGAAGCGCCTTCCGCAGGAGGCGCTTCCTTGTCGAAGCAAATATCCCGTCTAACGCACCTCGGGCGGCGGGGGCACCTGGCCGGGCTCGGCGGCCTTCACCTGCGGGGTCACCTTGCTGCCCTGGAACAGCTCGCCGATCATGCCCGTGGCGCTGGCAATGCCCGTCAGCTCGGTGGGCATGAAGATCTTCGTGGCGTTGCCGTCGGCAATGGCCTTCAGGCTCTCCACGTAGCGCACGGCAATGTAGGAGTCGGTATCCTCGGCGTGCAGTTGCTCGAGCACGTTGGCCACGGCCTGAGCCTCGCCCTCGGAGGCCAGCACGCGCTGCTGCTTTTCGGCATCAGCCACCTCGCGGATGGCCTGGGCCTTACCCTCGGCCTCCAGGATAGAGGACTGCTTCACGCCCTCGGCCTTCTCGATGGCCGCCTGACGCTCGCCCTCGGCCTCCAGGATGACGGCGCGCTTCTCACGCTCGGCCTTCATCTGACGATGCATGGCCTGGGTCACATCCGCCGGCGGCTCGATGCGCTGCAGCTCGACGCGGACAATCTCGACACCCCACTGCATGGTGGCATCGTACAGTATGTTCTTCAGATTGGCGTTGATGGTCTCGCGGCTCGTCAGCGACTCGTCCAGCGTGAGCTCACCGATCACGTTACGCAGGTTGGTCTGAGCCAACTTTGTGGCGGCCAGGTAGAAATTCGTCACGTTGTAGATGAGCTTCACGGCATCGGTGGCGCGATAGTACACCACGGCATCCACGGTAACGGCCACGTTGTCCTTGGTGATAACTTCCATGGGGGGCACGTCCACCACGTTCTCGCGCATGTCTACCTTGGTCATGCGATCCACGAAGGGAATGATCCAGCGGAAGCCCGACTGGGCGGTGCGCTTGTACTTACCGAAGCGCTCCACGACGCCGCGCTCATAGGGGCGGACAATGCGCACGCCCATCACCACCATCGCAATAATCGCAATCGCTACTACCACGCCAACAATCCACATAGTGCCTTTTCCTTCTCTCGTTGATGGTCCGTCTCCGCACCCGAAATCCTGGGTGCCTAGCCTCTCTCTACCTCTGCCATTGCCTCTTCGACTTCTGCCCCTCCCCTTTCTGCCTGTCTCTGCCCTCGGCGCTCACGCCGCACCTTGGCCTTGTCGTCGTTCTTGATAATGCGCCGCATAAGCACCCGCTCTAAAAACGTCATCGACCTTCCCTCTTGCTTGACCACTTGCTTGAGGGGCTCCATACCGTCGGGAAGCTCCTGGATTGCGAGGGGGTTCTCGGAAGCGACGCGCTCAGTGGCCGGGAGCGTCAGCCCCTGGGCCTCCAGCTTGTCGGCCACCGCGCGCACCAGCGCGTCGTTCGCTTCCACCAGGCGCCCCTCCAAAATGCTGTCATTGCGCCGAGCGTCGCGCCTCACCTGTTCGAAAGGATCCCCTGCATCGCCCTCTTGGGCGTCGGCCCGAGCAGCCTCGGCTCGATCCCTCAGAGCATCTCGATCGATGCGGTAGAACCAATCGCGCTGCTCGAGGGCGAACCAGTTCACCCTTCCCTGCGCATCCAGCCGCGCCACGTCCTCGTATTCAAGCGGTCGCGCCCCTACAAAGAACTGGTAGGTTGCACGATCGTAAAGCAGCCGCTTCCCATCTTCGCATTGTCCCAACTGCACGCTCATGAGGCTCCCTCCTGACCCTCCGCCGTCGCATGGGCATCGGTGCCATCGACTGCCTCCGACCCCTTCTGAGCCACGGCCATGTCAACGTTATAGGGGGCATCTTCCGGGAAGGGGAAGTACACGACCTGGGCATCTGCCACCAGCTGCTCCACATAGGCATCGCTCGCCGTCTGCCAAAGAGCGGTGGCCACGCGATCCTCAAAGTACTGAGCCAGCGAATCCGGAAGCCCCTCGATTCCTGCGCTTCCCTCCTGCGTCGCCGCTGCCGTGTCGCACACTTGATCGACCCAAATAAAGTAATAGCTTTCGTCGTCGGCCAAAAGCTGAGACACGTCGCCAGCTTTCATATCTGCCAGCGCCGTCTGGTAATCCGCTGCGTAGGTTCCTTCGTCCACATACCAGCCGTAGTCGCCATCGCCGTCCGACGATGCCCCGTAGGCCTCCTTCAAGGCCGCGAAGCTCGCAGCGGTCTTGTCCGACTGGGCGAACTCGTCACGCACCTGCTGAGCCGCTTGGCGCTCGTCGAGCGACCCTTCCGCGCTGCTCTTCGCCATGCGCAGGCAATAGGAGTGCTTCACCACGGCGTCGCGGCCAGCTTCCTGCTCTTGGGCCACATAGGCGCTCAGGGCGCTCCTCACTTGATCGTTCGTCGGTTCCGGCCACGGAACCTGCTCGGCGCAGAGCTTCTGACGCAAACCCTCGAGACGGTACACCTCGCGCAGCCCCTCTTCAGTTTGACCGAAAGAGGCCAGGGTTTCCTGCCAGGCCGCGTCGTCGTCGAAAGCCAGCATGCCCTTTAAGGCCTCCAAAGACGACTCAATCTCCTCTTCGGAAACGGTCAGCCCGGCCTCGGCCGCCCTCTTCTCCACTAATCGATCAGCGATCAGGTTGTAAAGCGTCGACTCTCGCAAGCGCTCCGGCGTCAGCTCGTTCGATGCGAGAAACGTGGCCCATTCCTCGTCGGTGACCTCAGCCAGGCCCATTTGCTGACGATAGGTGGCAATGTACTCGCTCACCTCGTCTTCCCCCACGTAGCTGGCGAAGTCGTATTTTGCCGCGGCGCCGGGAGGAGCCCAAAAGCCCGTTCCCACGGCGTAGGCCGTGCCTGCGGCAACCCCAAGAACTATCAGGACGGCCACGATCGCCCCCGCGAGCCATCGACGCGGCCCTTTGCCGGCGCTTCGCGATCCCTGTTTCGACACGTTCGTCATAGCCTCATCGTTCTTCAAGATTCATCAGCCCTTTTTTACCGTGGCCTTCTTGGAAAGGCCTTTTTTGACAAGCGCCTTGCCATAGGCTTTCACCTTGGCCTTAGGCACTTTCACAACGGCCTTGGAAGCAGTTTTGGCAAAGGCCTTGGACCCAATGCGCTTCGCGGTCAGCTTCGACGTGCCCAAGGTAATCGCCTTAAGCTTTTTGCAGTTGTAGAACGCCTTGGCTCCGATTTTCTTAAGAGACTTCGAGGGAATTTTGACCGTAGCGAGCTTCGTGCATCCCTGGAACGCCGAAGCGCCAAGCGTGGACAGCTTGCTGCCCAGCGTCACGGACTTCAGGGCCGTGCAGTTCAAAAACGCCCCCGATCCTACGCTGGCAACCTTGCCCCCCAGCGATACCGATGCAAGCTTCTTGCAACCACGGAACGCGTTAGCCCCTACCGTCTTCAATTTGGACGAAAATGCGGCCTTCTTAAGCGCCGTGCAGCCCTGGAAGGCCCCCGATCCGATGCTCTTCGCCGCCGGGAACGACACGCTGCTCAGCGCTGTGCAGCCGTAAAACGCCTTCTTCCCCACGGTGGTAGCGCTGCGCACATTCCCGTTGAGCGTTTTCAGGGCCGTACAGCCTTGAAACGCGCTGCTGCCTATGCTGCTAACCTTTGCGGCATAGGCAACGGAGGAAAGGTTTTTGAGGCCGCTGAACTGCGAGGCGGCAATGGTCTTAACGCCGGTGTTTTGCACGCTTAAACTACGCAGGCCCGTCATTGACTTGAAGAACGTCGCCGGTATCGACGACACTTGGGCGCCCAGCGTCAAAGACGTCACCGTCGCACCCGCCAAAGCACCGGACGCCACGGAGGTCACCCGATAGGTTTTGCCTGCATAGGAAACCGTGTTGATCGTCAGGCTTGAAGCCGCCATCGTCGTTGCGCCGACAAGCTGCACCGTGTCGGTGCCCGTTATCTTGTACACGAGCCCATCGGCTTCAACGGTGTCTCCCTTCGCAATGGCCGTGGCGCCGGGCTTGTCCCACAGCGAAAGCACGCGCTTGCGCACATCGCTGCCCCAGGAAGAGAAGTTCCCGACAAAGTACAGGTTTTCGATAGCCGTGGAGCCCTTCTCAGCAATCAGCGACTGCAAATAGACCTGAAGCTGCTTAGCATCGGCCGAGGAGGCGCAGGTGAGAACAATGCCGTTGAGGCTTCCCGCAAGCACCGAGGCAGCCGTCACATCAGCGGCATTGCGACCATCGGCAATAACCACCTGGGCCGAGGACGCGCCCGCGGCAAGCATCGCCTTGGCGCCGGCGATGCTGTTGAGCGCGCTGTTGCTGTTTTGCGAGAGAAACCGGCTCGGCGTAACGCCCGTAGACGACTTGATGGCCGTAGCGCAACTAGCAGACACCTGAGCCGTCGTTCCCGCGATGACGATTTTCTTGAAGCGGCCTGCCTTCAGGTACCCCAGATCGGCCGAGCTGAGGGCGCCCTGCTCATTGGCGAAGAACACCGGGGCCTGCCTCTGGTAGGCATACTGGGCAACCGTCAGAATGTTGCCGGCATTCTTCGTGGGGACAACGAGCGCCGTGTCGCTCCAAGTTACCCCCCAGCGTCCCTTCTTTATGGTGCTGTACACCTCATCGGCCAGGCTTTGCGGCGTGCCGTCGCTACTGTAGCGCGACGCTTTACCCAGATTGCGCTCGCGCAGGTAATCCATGAGATAGGCCTCGCTCGACGCACGGGCCGACTGGGGCAGGCGGCTTGTCGACCCCACCGCCTGCAGAGCCGTCGCCCCCGTCTGAATGAAGGCACGGGTCATCTCGTTGGAGTAGTCGCTTCCGCAATCGTACAGCAACACGCCTTGCCCTGTACCGGCCAAGGCCGCACCCACCAGCTGATCTTGCCAGTGGGATCCCGAAACCGCGACGCTGAACTGGCTGCCCTCAACCTGCTCGGCAGCGCGGGCCATAAGCAGCCCCAGGCGGCGCGATTGACTGCTGTCGCCAAGATCGGTCACCTCGGGCGCATAGGCCGCCACCGTGAATGTCGCCGGGGCCGTCTCGGTTTTCGCATAGGCGCCAACGCCCCGGGCTTTAACGCGGTACGTGCCACCGAGTTTAATTTGGGAGGCGCTGATCGTCTTATAGGTGGATTGCTTGTTTACGGTGGTCACTTCCTCGAACACCAGTGTGTATTTGGACGGATCGAGAACCGATCCGTCGGCCGCGCACACCTTGAGACGGTCAAGCTCGATCACCTTGCCCGCCCGATCCCGATAGAACGTCGTCGTCACCGTTGAAATATTCGTCGCCCCCGGCGTAATGATGCGGTCTTCGTTGGCCGCATCAAGACGCGGCGACGAAAGCCAGCCATAGTCGAGGTTTTCGCGCTCAACCGCCGCCACGCGATAGGAGCCCGCCATCTTCGTCTCAGCACAGGCAACGGTATGGCCCGTCACACCCCAGACCTTTCCGCTCGGACACGTGGGCAAGGATGCGGCACTTCCGCTGTAGCGATACGAGGCAAACTGCGCGGGATTTTTCAACAAGGCGAGCAGGGCAATGGGATAGCTCTTTGTTCCATCGGAGCCAATTTGCGCGCCCCGATAGGTGGCCGAGCCCAAAAGCCCTGTGCCCTTTTCGGCGCCCTCGGCGCTATCGTAAAAATCGAGGGTAAAGTACATGTTCTTCACCGGAATGGCATTCTGGCTCGTTCCCATGGGGAAACTCACTGTTTGGCCCAAGCACACGAAGTCAGTGAGCACCGGACACTGGGCGAAGCAGTTCGTGCTGGCCAAATAGGTAAGCTGCGTCGAGGCCACAGGCCCCTGGAACACAATGCGCTTAAGCTTAGCGCATCCATTGAAGCAGTCCTCGCCAATTGTAGCCCGTGCCAAAAAGCTGGGATTTACCCCCGTTTCCGCAGAAGTGGGGTAAGCCGTCAGGCACGGCAGCGCCAGCTCGGTAAGCGAGGTGCATCCATAAAAGGCCTGATCGAGAAGGTACTTCATCGTGGCGCCCTCGAAGGTGACATTCGCCAGAGAAGTGCAGCCGCGGAAGCACTGCCAGGGAAGGTACAAAACACTTGCCGGAATTGTAATGCGCGTCAAGCCCGAGTTCATGAACACCGCTTCGCCCATCGTTTTCAGAGTGGATGGCAACTTGACCTCTTTGAGGGCTGCCACCCCCTTGAAGGCTTCCGCGCCCAAGGCCACCACTGGCTGCCCGTCTATGGTGTCGGGTATCTCCAACGCGCCGGAACCCACGGCCGTAACGCCATCAACACAAATGCCGTCGTTCGTAGCATGATAGGCCAGCGTCCACGTACCGCTTATGACACTTGCTGCAGCGCGCTCTTGAGAAGGGGCGGAGGAGGCAAACGCTGCCGTGGGCGCCCCTGAAAGCACCAGCAGGGCGCTCAACGCAACGGACAGGCTTGCCGACGCGGACTTTGGCAGATGTTTTGTAGCTTCCATGGCATCTCTTTCAGTCAGGTAGAGCTTTTCTTTCGATCAAAACGCCGTCAGGCTCCCTGCTGTCTAGCGGATTGACAGCAGGGAGCCCTCAGGAAAAAGAATTCAGAGCACGTTACTTCTTGATCGTCATCGTCTTCTTGAATCCCGTCGAGGTCTTGAACACCTTCTTGTAAGCCTTCACCTTGGCGGAGGGAACCTTGATCTTCGCCTTGGCGTTGATGCCGGAGATGGCTTTCTTGCCCACGCTCTTCAGCACCTTCGACTTCACGGTGATGGTCTTCAGGTTCTTGCAGCCATAGAAGGCCGTGGCGTTCACCTTGCTCACCTTGGCGCCCAGCGTGACACTCGTCAGCTTGGTGCAGCCGCGGAAGGCGCTGGTGCCCACCGTGGTCACCTTGGAACCAAGGGTTACCTTCTTCAGAGCCGTGCAGCCGCGGAAGGCGTTGGAGCCAATAGTCTTGACGCTCGCACCCAGCGACAGGGTGCTCGCCTTGGTGCAGCCGCGGAAGGCGTTGGAGCCGATGGAGGTAACGTACTTGCCCACAGTGATCTTAGTGATCTTCTTGTAGTTGTAGAATGCCTTAGAGGCCACGGCGGTTACCTTGAAGGACTTGCCGTTGATCTTCACCGTGGCAGGAATGGTCACCTTGCCCGTTGCCTTGGCCTTGGTCTTCGCATGGCCGACCACCGACACGGTGCCCGTGCCGTTCGAGGCCACCGTCAGCACCTTGTACTTCAGCGAGCCAATGGTCTTCTGATCGCCCTTTTTCACCGTTGCCGCCGGAGCCGTTGCTGCCGGTGCCGCCGGCGCGCTCACGTCGTCCGCCGTCACCGCATGGCTCGCCTTGGCCCACGCCCCCGAGGGAGCGAAGCCGTTGAAGGCGTAGCGCACGCCGTTAAGCTGCGTCGTGCCATCGAGAGCCGTGTTGGTCAGCACGCGCTTGATGGTCGGATCGGTGCCCATGGCCTTCTGGAAGTAGTTGTAGCCAATCTCGAACTTGTTATCGACCGTCGCCAGCTTGTACGTCTTGCCAATGTTGGACAGCGTGGTGCCCGCCGGCAGCGAAGCCGAAGCGTAGATCCACGACATGGCCGAGGGCAGGCTGGAATCCTTCAGGTGGTACACCTCGTCGCACCAGTAGGTGGACAGCGCCATGTTCTTGAACAGCTCGGGATAGATACAGTCCATGGCGTAGGCGCCATAGATGAGCTTCTCCATGGTGAAGTTGGAGCCGTTGGTCACCGCCGGAGAGGAGGCGATGTAGGAGATGGAGGCAGCCTTGGCTTTGTTGGCAGCGGTGGTGGCGTTCTTCTCGATCCACTCCTGCCACTCCTTCGCCGTCACCGAGTTGTGGGGGCTGTAAATGACATCGCAGCTGGCCAGGTCATCGGCCGTCGCATAGTACAGCGTGTAGGTGGTGGTGCTGTCGTCCGACGAGGACACCGCGCCGCCGCCCGTTTTGGCCGTCTGCACGCTGTTCGTCTTCAGCTGATCCACCACCAGCGGAGACCAGCTGGCACGACCGTCCATGGGGCCCGAGCCAATGTTCTCCGTAAAGTCATAGACCGCCACCACGACCTGTGTTGCCGACGTCGTCACATTCTTGGTGTTGTTGAACGGATAGGCGACATAGGCTACCTTCTTTTTCTTCACCGTGCCGTCGTTGATTTTGGCCAAGGTATAATAGACCGAGCCACGGGCGAGCTTCTCAATATTCACGGCGCACTCCGTCGGGGTCTCCGTGTAGCGGTTCGAGCGGGGAAGCTTATTGACCGTACTCCAGTTGAGTTGCTCACCAGCTGCCAGGCCGGTGTTCTTGCTCGTGGCTTGCATAACGTCTTCAGCGGCCGACGCCAAGGTGAACGCTGAGTTCACGAAGGAATAGGGGCTGTTGTTGTTGGGCTGAATAATGGCAGGGTTGTAGGTCTTGTCGCCCTCAATATAGAACTTACTATCGTAGGAGCCGTCCTCTCCGGCCACTGGCTCCGAATAAGAGTAGCGGTCGTTACTGCCCTTGACCTGGGTGTCGCTGGCGGAGTATTGGCCCTTCTGAATGTAACTGATGTACTTCTTGGCGTTTTCCTCGCTCAGGTTGTTGTTCAGCCACACCACTTCGGGACGATACTTGAAGCCAACCCAGACGCCCGAGGCACTATCCCAATAAGACGAGCCGTCAGTGCCGGCTGAAGACACAGTCGCCCAATCGCTCAGACCAGCGCCCTTGCTCTTCGCATAGAAGTTGTAGAACGTATTCCAGTTGTAGGCATTAGGGCTCTCGTTGGCCGCCGTAGCCCATACGCCAATGGTCGAGTTCTTCTGCGCCGACGCCAAATCGGTGATCTTCGGATTGCCGTTGCCTCCGTTGCCGTAATAGGCGCTGTTCGACACGCCCAGGTAGTCCGGGCCCGACGTCGACCAGGCCTCGGCCCAGGTGGTCAGCACCTTGTACTGCTTGGCCCCAGCGGTGTTAGCCGGAACCACGTTGCCCTTGGCGTCCTTCCACACCGTATTGGTCATGGGCGTAGTGGGGACCGTCCAGTTGGCACCGTTGCCGCCGACCGTCGTCGTGCCAGCGGCCACAGCCGTGCCGGCACCCAAGGTAGCGCAAAGCGCCACGGAAAGCGCGAGGCTCGCCGCCACCTTCCCCTTTCTTCCCTTCTTCAATCGCTTCATAGGGCTCCTTTCTTCTCCAAGGCGCCGACGGCGCCTCCTGCTCTATGAATAAACATGAGTCCGCTCCTCATGTCTATTAATTATATCAAATTGAGTATAATACTTGTAATAGGATAATTTAGAACGCAGAGGGGTATTTTGCGCCCCCGTTCCTCTCTAAAGGCGGAACGAGACGATCAGATAGCGCGGCACCCCCAGACGGCGCCGCGCACCCTTCCAGAACGAGCGGTAAAACGCCTCAGCACGCAGCAGCCCCTCCCCGGTTACGGGCTGAGCGCCATACTTGCTGGCGGCATAGTCATCGACCAGCAGGGCGAAATCCGCCCCAGCCGCCCTGCCAAACGGCGCTATGGCGGCCTCACTGCTCCGACTGAACTCAGCAAGGCTTTGGCCTGAGGGCACGGTTATGCCAAGACGCTCAAAGCGTCCCATCAGAAAAAGAAAAATACCCTCCAGTTCGCCGTTGGCTCCCTGTATCCGCAGACGATTGAGGCGTGCGCGACGCCACAGGCGGCGCCCCACAAAATAAGCGAGAACAAGCAGGAGGACCAGCGCCAGTACAGCCCAGAGAAATGCCGAGACCGAGGGGCTGTTCTCAAGATCGAACTCCTCCTCGAACGCATTGAAGTCGATGCCCAGGAACGATCCTTGGTTCTGCTGCGGCTGTTCCCCCGTATCGGGCAACTTGTTGGCCGGCCAGGTCATGCCGCCCGCGTCTTCCTTGATGTCGTCGGTAGTACGCATGCCCTCATTGGTCTCGCTGCTGGTAAGCGAGGTGTCGGGCGTTTGATACTGATTGGAAACACCGCGCACCGCCCGGGTCTCATAGGCGCGATACTCGGTAACAAGCTTCACGTCCGCCGCCTCCGGGTGCAGCGGGGCAATAAGACCGAACCATATACCGCATCCCGCACCGACTACCACTAGCGCGCTGGCCAGAGCCACCGCGAAGCCGGGCGCAAACGACACCGAGCGAACCGTGGATACCGACGTCAACGACTTCTGATAGTTCCGGTACACCAACAATGCCAGCGACGCGCCGACAAAAAGAAGCGTCCACCCAATATAGGAGCCGTGATAGAAGAACTGAATGAGCGCGCAGAGGAACGATCCGAGAACGAACAGGAGTGCTGCGCCCAGCTGGCGCCGCGACAGCAAAAAGCACCCGGTGGCCGTCAAGGTCACCACCATGGCGAATATCAGGTAGTTATCCGCATTGTCAACGAAGACGTTGCCCCCAGGAGTGAGAGCTGCCGCCACCGCCCAGCTGGCGATCAGGGCAAGCCCGTAGAACGCCCCGCCGATAGCGGCCGTTTTCCGCGACCGAGCCGCAAGGAACAACAGAGCCTCGCAGCCCGCAACGCCCACGGCGCACCACGGACCATGCTGGAAGACCGGACTGACGTTGAAGCCATCGAGCAGGGTATAGGCCAGCGCTGCAGCCGCCAGCGAAACGAACAGGAAATCGGCCCAGGAAGCACGGGCGTAGTCGGCAAACCTCATAGAGCAGTCCTCCCCGCAAGATCGGCGGCGGTAGAAATAACGAAAAAGGGAACGCGACCTCCCTCTAAACGGCGCAAAGGGCGCGTAAGCTCGCGCACATCCTCGGGATCAAGCCTTGGAGGCACCACCACAAAGAGCAGCGGATTCTTCTTGCGCAGACGCATTTCCAGCAAGCTGGTCACCAGTCGTTCCGACACGCGCGCGGTGCACATAACGACATTGTCCTGACCATGCAGCGAACGGCCTTCATTTTCTAACAGATCGAGCGCGTCCTCTTCCGCCCCGCGATGAATGGGCAGCAGTGCATCCGTCAAGGAGGTGAATTCGCGCTCATGCACCAGCTGCAGAAGACGGGCTTCGTGATAGCGGTCGACAAACGCCAAGGTCGCATCAAGGCCCTGATCCAACAGATAGCGATTCGCCGAGAGCGCGCTTTCCACCAAGCCATCGTAGACGTCCATCAGCGACTCGGCATCGTAGGCGGGCGACGCGGTGTCGATGATAATCGTTGCCCCCGGGTTGTTGTAGGACTCGACGAGACGCGTCAGATAATCGCCCTCGGTCAGGCGCGACGAGAGCTTCCAATGAATGGTCTTCAGCGGATCGCCCCACTCGTAGGGGCGCACCCCGGCATAATCCATGTCGTCGGCCACCACCGTCTGGAAGGGCTTGCGGCTATCGGCCGAAGAGGTGCTGGACAGAGCCAGGCTCCCCACATCGAACAGGCGCGGCATCACCTCGACTTGGTGGCGATGATCGTTGTCGATAGTGCAGAAGAAGAGGCCGAGCAGGTCGCTGATGACGATCTTCTGAATGCCTGCGGCATAAAAGCCCACATGGTCGAATTGAGCCGCAAAGGTAAAGTCGCGCGTTTCCCGCGGCATCAAGGCCATGGACACCGGGGTAACCGTGTCCATGGCGCCGAAAATATCGCTGATGTACACAAAGACCTCGATGCGGGGAAACACCAGCGGAGAGGTGTTTTGGAACTGAACGACAAAATCGATCTCACTGCCTCGCTCGCACGACGGCTGGAGCGAATCCTCGCTGAACCGCAGCGACCGCTTGAGCCCCTGCAGGTACAAAAAGGAAACGATCACCATCGCCGCGAGAGCCAAAAGCGGGATATAGCCGATGACATCGTTGACGAATACCGGCAGCACCGCGCAGCAGCCGAAGGCCACCACCAGCAGCGCAACGCGCCCCGCCACCGCTCGGCGATGGCGACGTCGAGCTTCTCGGGCGACCACATCGCGGTTCTCTGCCTTTTGCTTTCCCACCGTTACTCCCAACTTCTTTGACGGATGGCGAGCATCCACACAAACAGGGGCATCGCGAACAGCGTCACCACCGGACCGAGCCCCACCGCCGTCCCATCGAACAGCAACGCCGTTGACAGGTCGCCGCACACGAGCAGCACTAAAGCGCCCAGGAGCATGCTGCCCCCCAGCTGCTTGCGGAACTCGGAGCCGAACACCGCCCGCGCCACAAAGGGCACCACAAGAGAAGCCATGGCCACCTGACCGGCGTTCAGCTGAGCCACCAAGATCATGAGCGAGCCACAGCCCAAAGCCACAAGCCTCAGCTTTGTCGGATTGACGCCCAGCAGGCGCGCCTCGTCATCCGAAAACGACACCAAGTTAAGCTGAAAGCGGAAAAGAACTACGGGCACCAGCGCCACCGCGCCGCCCGCTATAAGCGACAGAGCCATCCAGGGGCTCTGAACCCCGAGGGCGTTCTGCAGCAGGTAGTAGGCCTGCCACGCCTGCTCGTCCATCCAGGCCACCTGGGCGTAAGACACCACCACGCCCAGAAGCTGAGAGACAATCGTGCCCATAAGGATCATGTTCACCACATTGAAGCGGCGGCGGCCACTCATCCATTTGCCGCCCAGCATCACCAAGGCCAGCACGGCCGCTCCCCCGATCAGGGAATAAAGGCAGTACTCGTCGCCATGATTGACCGCCTGGTAGCCATACTGCAGCACCAAAATGAGTACCGCCACATTCATGCCGCTGGTTACGCCCAGCATAGACGGGGCAGCAATGGGGTTGCGAAACGTGTTCTGATAGAGCATCCCCGACAGCGCCAGGAGCACCCCGCAGGCGGCGTATTTGAAGACGGTCCACACTTGCAGCATAACATCGGGATAGGCGGGCATCTCGATAAGCATGGTGCGGTAGGCCTCGGTAAAGGCAATAGGGGCCGCAAGCTCAAGGTACGTCAGCTTGAACCACAGGCCAATGCAGGACGCCACCTCAAGGGGACTGCGCACCAAGCCAGGCTGCGTGGTGCTCAGGCACAGCGAGAACAACACTAAAGCCACCAACGCGCCGCCGAAGGCCAGATACTTTATCTGCTGCTTGCGCCGGCTCTCCGAGCGAAGGGACAAGGAGCCCGAGACGACGGACAACTCCCCCACGCCCGAGACCGAGGCCCCCTCCGAGCGATCGCCCGCGCACCCACGACGCCCGCGCCTTCCCCGGAGCACCGCCTGAGCCCGCGCCTCATCGGCCGGAGTGCTCCCCGCCGGGCGGCCCGTCGCGTCGGCCTGCTGGGCCTCCTGCTGGCCCGGGGCGAGCACGGCTTTGGGGTCCACGGGCGCGACCGTGTCCACGGCAATGCGTATCGCCTCGTCGGCACGGAGCGCCTTCCCATCGATGAAGATGTACTCGTCGTCTCCTCGACGACGCTTAGAGCCACTCGCCACCGGCCGACCTCCTTCCGCGCACCGCAATAATCAAGAAGGCAATGCACCCGATCAGGCTTGTCAGCACCCCGGTACCACCAGCGGTGATGAAGGGAATGCCCAACTGGGTAAGGTAGAAGACGCCCGTAACCATAAGAGCGCCCAGCAGCGCGCACACGGGCAGCAGATAGCGGAAATCGGGCCCGACCATCTTGCGCGCCATGTGGGGCACGAGGAACCCGACGAAGCCGACAGGGCCGCAGAAAGAGACCACGAGCGCTGTCAAAACCGTGCACAGGGCGATCATGCCATTGCGCAGACGCACCGGCGAGATGCCCATGGAGCGCGCCTCGTCATCGTTGAACGCCAACAGGCTCAGGCGCTTCGACAGCGCAAAGATGCAGCCCATGCACGCCAAAAGCGGCACGGCAAACACCAGCACCGAGGGCACCGTGTAGGCCCCCATGAACGTCATCGTCTGGGCCTGAGCCAAATAGGTTGCCGCATCGACGTCACCGTGATTGGTCAAATAAAGCCGTATCCAGCTCAGCACCACGGCGATAACCGCCGTGAACACCTGGCCGGCAATGACCAGCGACACATTGGACACCTTCCCGCGACCCGCGATGAAGGCAATCACCATGATGAGCGCCACGATGAGAAAACAGCCGAGCAAGGAGGCGATGAACGAGCTGAACTCCTCGAAAAGCTGCTGGCCCAGCGGCAGTTCACTTTGCAGGGCCACCAAATCAGTGTAGGAGCCGACAAAACCATAGCCCGACTCCTCGGGGCGCAGAAACACCGCGTAGATGATTGCCCCGATGCTGCCGCCGCTTGTCACGCCGAGCGTCGACGGAGACGCAAGCGCGTTTTTGAGCGAGCCCTGAAACACTCCGCCCGACAGCCCCATGGCGGCTCCGGCCAGCAGCGTCACCAGCACCGTGAGCACATAGGTGCCGTACATAGTGTCGGGCTGGGCGAAAAAGCCAATAAAGCCCTGGAAGGCCGCGGCCGTTTCAGCAGCCAAGGTGCCGATCGTTCGGTCGGCGCGGCCCACATCGAAAACATTGGTGGGCAGAATGCACACCAGCACGTACACCACCGCCAAGGCCATACCCAAGCCGAGCGCCACTTTCGCGCGCCTGTCCAACCCATAGCGCTCATCTTGCTCGGCCGCGTAGGGATTCACCTCGTCTTTTTTGTGAATGCGAATGCGCCGATAGCTGTAATCGGGGCCGAAGGCATCTTTGCGATCGCGCTCAGCGAACAGCGACCCCATGACTTCCTGGGGCTGAGACTGCCCGGCCTGAGCCTCGTCCTTCCCCGGGACACCCGAGGGTGCGCTCCCGCCAATTTTAAGCTCTGCCATAAACCGCTTCCCTACTGATCCGCCAGCGTCCGCGGGTCGACGTCGTAGCCATAGAAGGTCTGGTAGAAGTCCTTCGCCTCCTGCTCCCAGCTAACACCCGAAGCCTCATCGTTGACGACATCGCACACCCAGGCCGCCTCGAGGAACGACTCCACGGTACCTTCGGTCCAATCGCAGAAGAGCCCCGACGGATTCACCTCGATGACCTGCTCGAAGGCATCTGCCTGACTCAAAACGTTGGTTGGATCATCGTCGGTCACGCCGCCGATGCAGGTATAGATCACCGTATCGCCCACGCTCGGGCCCACCGAGCCGATCTCAGCGCCCTGGCTGTAGTCGTAGGGGTGATATAGACCGTGGTCTTTCTTGCTGTTCTCCACCAAGGCTTCCTTTATGGAGCCCTTGGTGACAATCACCTTGGGGAACGAAGGGCAGCCAAGGCCTTCGCCCATGTCGGTAACCGAATGAACGTTGACGCCCGAATCCAACAAAGAACGGTCAAGGTTGGCAATGCCCTCCATCAGGCTTAGGTCGATGCCCGACCACTCCTTTGCTTTGAAGGGGAAACTCTTCAGCTGAAACTGCCACACCGGCACCTTGCCGGCGCTGCCCATGGTGGTTTGGGCCGCCGCATTGTTGATGAGGCCACCTACCTGCATGTAGTAGGACACCGGCGTCGTCCCGTAGCCTGCACCGGCAAAAGCCATACCGCTTGCCGGCTTCCAATTGGCGTCGCCCTGGCCTTCGCCCACGTACTTGGCCCCCTTGACGTACTCGTCAATGAGCAGGGTATAGCGCGGCTCGGTGTTCTTGCCAACGTCCTTGTCGCCCTTTTCGCTGCTCTGGTATACCTGCTTGCTCGAGGACTTCAGGGCCATGCCGCCGGCCGCATCGGCACAGGCCTTCACGACGCGATCATGGAACGCCACGTAGTCGGCGGCTCGATCCTCGGCGGTATCCCCATAGGCCGCCTTCTTGCTTCCCTGCAGCAAGCTGCCAACCGTATTCACATTGGCCTTGATGTTCTGAGAAGAGCTCATATCATACATAAGCACCGTGTGGATGTGCGCCTTGCGCAGCTTCTCGAAGTCAGCGTCGCTCAGGTCATCCAAGTACGATGAGTCGGTAACGAGAATGACCTCGGCACCCGATTTCACCAGCGCGTTCACATTCATGCCTTGCGCCGTTCCGTCATCTTTCCACCCCTTGCTGATGCCCGACGTGTCGAAGACGGTCTTAAAATCGCTCTTGAGCGTGGTGGCATCGGTCGCAGCCAAAGCGCCCGTACCCCCTATCATCTGAACCATGGCCGCATAGGGACCGAAGGCCGCAATCCGCTCCACCTGGGGCGGGTCTTGGTTCGGATCGGATGCATCGTAGATAACGCGCGTCGGATCCTTCTTGCGATCGGGGCCCGCGGTGTCGGCCTCGGGGCTTTCCGTGCCGTTGCTTTTCTCGTCCTTCTCTTCGGCGGCTATCTGGTTGTCGCCCCCGGCCGTCGCTCCCTTATCGGTCTTCTCGGCCTTGCTTTTTTTGGACGATCCCGAAGACTCTCCCTCGCGGTTTTCCCCGTCGGGATTCGCCTCGTCACCTGCACTTGTCGTCTGAGGCGCTTGCTCGTCTTCACGCTCCTCGGACGCCGCTTCCTCTACAACCGTCGCCTCGTGGTCGAACGCATTGGGGTCCTCGGAGGGCACGAAGCACACGGTCTCGCTGGCCTCGATGCCCGGAAAGTCCGCAGGGTCGGCGAAGGCCGATTTCTTAGCAGTAAATCCCGTGGTGTTGGGCTCCGAAGAGTACACCACCAGATTCTGCACCTCATCCGTCGGCTCAGCGTCTTCGCTTACCTCGGCGGCAGCAACGGCGTCGCTTGTCTCCTCGGCGCTCTCATCGCTGATAAAGAACTTGGTAGGGTTCTCGTAGTCGATTACCGTCGCCCGTTGGTCGTACACAATCTCTTTGAGCGCGTCGGTGTCTTTGCAGCCACCTAGCGTAAGAGCGCACAGGAGCGCCAGGGCAACGGTGGCCGCCCGAAGAACACACCCGCGCATGCTTCTGTCTGTCGCCGTAGTTTCGGCCATCTGCCTCACACTCCTCGGTGCGAGCTACGAGCGCTGGACGCCCTGCAGCTCTTGCTCGTTGCCGTAAGGAACTGCGATGCCCGAGAGAATGGATCCCAGCACGCCTTCGGCTGTGCGGCCCGTAATCTTTGCCTCGTGGGACAACATAATGCGATGGCCGAGCGTCGGCACGACGAGCGCCTTCACATCGTCAGGAAGCACGTAGCCGCGGCCGCGCGCCAGGGCCCAAGCGCGGGCAAGGTTCATCAGTGCCAGGCTGCCGCGCGGCGAGGCGCCCACCTGAATCTCCGGGTTGCTGCGGGTCGCTGCAACGATTTCCACGATGTAGCGCAAAACGAGCGGGCTTACGTAGACCCTCTCTGCCACTTCGCGCGCCGCCAGCACGTCGGCACCGCACACCACGGGGGCGAGGCTCTTTTTCGCCGAATCCCCCAACTCCAAAACGCGCACCTCCTGCTCGAAGGCGGGATACCCCATGGAAACCTTGATGAGAAAGCGATCGACCTGGGCTTCGGGCAGCGGATAGGTGCCGAACTGCTCGATAGGGTTCTGGGTAGCAAGCACCATGAAGGGCTCTTCCAGCTGATAGGTGCGCGCGTCCACCGTCACCTGGCGCTCTTCCATCGCCTCGAGCAGCGCGGACTGGGTCTTGGCGCTGGCGCGGTTGATCTCGTCGGCCAGAACCAGATTCGACATGACGCCGCCGGGGCGAAATTCAAAATCCTGGGTTTTCTGGTTGTAAATACTGAAACCCGATACATCCGAGGGCATGACATCGGGCGTGAACTGAATGCGCTTGAAGTTGCAATCGATGGACTTCGCCAAAGCACTGACAAGGGTCGTCTTGCCCGTGCCCGGCAGATCCTCGATCAGTACATGCCCCTTGGCAAGAAGTGCCAGCACCACCAGTTCGACCACATCGTGCTTGCCCTGAACCACCGATTCAACTTGGGCTACCATCTGGTCGATGGTCTTTTTCGCAATCTGAATGTCTCCGTCATCCACCATGACCGCCATACTGACAACTCCTTAAAACACTGGGGCGCACATGCGCATGATTTCGTTCTTGGTGTTCACAAACTCGACGATCTTCACGTTGACGCCGTAGGCTTGCTTCATGTTCTTCTCTGTGATGATGTCCACCGCCTGCCCGAACTTCATCGGCTCCCCTTTCTGCAAGAGGACAACGGACGAGTTGCACATAAAGGCATGGTCGGGGCTGTGGGTGGTCATAATGACGGCATAGCCCTTCTCTGCCAAAGTGCGCACCTTGTCGATGACGCGAACCACGTTGCCATAGTCCAAGGCTGCCGTGGGCTCGTCGAGCACGAGGATCTTCGGTTGCTGCGCCAAAGCGCGGGCGATCATCACCAGCTGCAGTTCTCCACCAGAGATGTCGGTGTATACCTTGTCGCGCAAGTGGTAGACGCCCATGTCTTTCATGGCCGTTTCCACCACGGCATAGTCGTCGTCGCTCGGCTGGCCCATATGGCCTACCTTGTTGATGCGGCCCAGCAGGACCACGTCTTTCACTTGGTAAGGGAACGGGGGCGTATGGCTTTGCGAGACATAAGCCATGGTGTCGGCAAGGCGCTTCGGCGACCACTTGGCAATGTTCTCGCCATCAACCATCACCTTGCCGCTTTGCAGAGGCAACAACCCCAGGATGGACTTGAAGACCGTGGACTTACCGCAACCATTCGGACCGAGCACGCAGCACACATCGCCGCTATCTACCGAGAAAGTAACGTAGCGCTGGATGGACTTGCCCTTTTCGTAACCACAGTGGGCATCGCGCACCTCAAGCTTCACGCTGCTCTCCCCTCTCGTAACAGGATGTCAACAGTATTATTCTTATTTTAGTATATACATAGCAAAGAATATATTGAGAATATCTATGCTTGCTGCTCACATTTATTCCACTTCTGGGTAATAGCAATTGAGATGAGACGCGCACAGAGCTTCGTAGCCCTCGGGCAGCTCCATACGGGCGCGGTACTCCGCCTGCGACAGGCAGTCTTGCGCAAGGTCGATATGTCGTCGCGCCAGCTTGATATCGCGCAGAATGGCCTCGCGCTCGTCGCAGCGGCCGACGATCTTTCCCGCATTGATGCCGAGCCGCTCGAAATGCCACAGGGCGCACAGCCCACAGGCCGCCTCAGCGAACAGTCGGTCCCAGGCCGGCGTGGGCTGGGCCGCACCGGGAACGCGCTGCTCTTCCCAGCGCTCGCCGAAGCGTAGGTCCCGACAGAGCGAGTAGTGGCCCGCGCGGTGACAGCCCAGGCAATGGGAGTCGCTGAACACGCAGCCGTTGCGCATGAGGAAGGCCTCGTACTCAAGCCCCGGCGTCGCTTCGATAATTGACTCGATCTCGGCCAGGGACAGTTCCCGCGGAAAGATAAGGCGCTCCATGCCCTGGTGTTGATAGAACCGGGCAATGTCGCTGTTGAAGATGCCACACATGGTGCTGGCCACCGCTTTGAGCCCCGCGTTGCGCGCCGCGCGCACCAGCTCGGGCCCCGAGAGAATAACGCCGTCCACGCCCGCTTCCGCCAAGAAGGGAAAGTACGCGTGAGCGAGGTAGTCTCGTTGAGCGGCCGTGTAGATGCCCGCATTGAAGGGCACGTACAGCTGAGCACCGGCGTCCTTGATGGCCCGCGCTGTCGCCAGCACCGTCTCGAACGGGTAGGCGTTGGCCTCGGCCCCAAAGCCCGACAGCCGGTTGAGGTCGGCCGCCTCGCCGAACCGCGCGGTCCACTCGTCATCGTAGAAGCCCATGTAGAACTCGCCAACGCCAGCGGCCAGGTAATCGGCCAGCGCTGCGCAGTCGTTGAAAGGCACGAGAATGTTCATCGCTGCGCCTCCGCATCCAAAAGCCATCCGAAATGACGCGGCGCCCGCACCACGCGGTACGCCACACGGCTGCGCACGGGCACGCCTTCGTTCATCATGTACACGGTTTTGCCGTGTTTGGTGTAGAACACGTCCGCAGCGGCCTGCGCGTCGTTGGCGGCAGCTCCGGCCTCCCCCTCAAGCCGATAGGTGGTGAGGGCCTCATCGCATTGATGAGAGCAGGGCGAGCCGGCCCGCGCCGGAATCCCTTTATCGGTTACGGGTGCATAGGGGCAGAAGGAGCCCGTGGTCACGAAAAGATAGGGGGCATGCACTGCCGGCGTCACGATCAGCGGCGCCTCGGTGAGGTCGATGGCGCGTCCGCAGGGATCGAACTCGATGCCGCGGATTGTCGGATAGGCTTCTTGCAGGGCGTCAAGCCCCGCACCCAGAAACGCCGGTCGATACGCAGAGGGAAACCCCGCTTCGTAGCGCAGGTCGCGCAAATCCTTCGAGAAGAGGCGCCCCACGTTGAGAGCGACATCGCCCCGATCCGCCAGCCAATCAAGCATGCCGTAGTCGTTGACCGTCACCTCGTCAAAGCACGAAAAGGCCTCAAGGAGAAGCGCCAGACGCCGCTTGACTATCGGCAGCTCCCCTTCAGAGGGCGTGGGCACCGTCAGGGTGCAGGATATCCCGTGGGACTCCGCAAAGGTCTGCACCGCCTGCATCACGCTTCGCTCGGTGCCGCGAAGAAACGCGTTCACGCAAAACGACGAGCCCAAGTACAAACGATCGCAACAAGACCAGGTGGCCTCCTCGCCTATGCGCTGCACGACCGCCTCGAGAGCAGACGAAGAAGGCGTGGAAGCGTCAGACGGAATCACTGCGCGGCAAAGCGCCGCCACATCCAGTTCGCACAGACTTGCGCATCGAGTGATCAAGAATTCCCCTCTCGAGGAAGAGCCGTTTGCACGGCCCTTCCCGTTCAACAAATGCTACTCGGCCTTCTCGGAAGACGCGGTATCGCCTTCGTCCTTCGCCGACGCGTCGGCCTTCTTCTCAGGCTTCGGCTGGTCGTCGCCCTTCGGGTGACCGCCGTAGTTGTGGCCGCCCTGCGGACCGCCGTAGTTGCCGCCACCATAGTTGTGGCCGCCCTGGGGTCCGCGAGGCCCTCCGCCGTAACCGCCCGGGCCGCCCTGCGGGCCGCCGTAGCCGCCGCCGTAGTTGCCGCCGCCATAGCCGCCGGGACCCCCTTGGGGCTTGCCACCGCCGTAGCCACCGGGGCCGCCTTGCGGGCCACGAGGACCGCCCTCGCGCTTACCGGGGCCGAACGGACCGCCCTCCGGCTTTCCTCCGTAGCCGCCGGGACCTCCTTGCGGGCCGCGCGGGCCGCCGCCGTAGCCGCCCGGGCCTCCTTGCGGGCCGCGCGGGCCAGGGCCGCCTTGGGGGCCACCGTAGCCGCCAGGGCCGCCAGGGCCGGGACGGCCACCGTAACCGCCCGGGCCGCCCTGGGGGCCGCGCGGGCCCGGGCCGCCCTGTGGGCCGCGTTCGAGCGCGCGGCGCGCCCACCCGCACGGATGGTCGCGACCGCACGGTGCCATATCGCCGCGCGGACCGCCGGGCCCGGGCTGGGGCATGCCCATACCGCAGTCCATAGGCGGCATCATGACGGGCATCACCATCACGGTGGGCGCCATCATGGGCATCGGGGGCAGAGCGCATCCCATATAAGGTGCGCCGTACTGGCCCATGCGAGGATCCATGTAGTACATGCTCTCTCCTTTCTGCCTTATCTATTCTCTATGGAGAATATACTTAGCTATGATAGTATGAGGAAACGGCTTAGCTTTTTGAGAATTTGCGGAACACCACAGATGGTTAACGAGACTTAACCCCCTTGGAGGCGACGTCTGTTTCGACGGGCATCGCAGAAAGGCACCTATGCGATTCACCTACGAAGCGCTGTTTTGCGTAGATGACGAGGGCACCCATCATGCCCATCTCCCCGACATCGAAAGTTGCTGGACCAGCGGCCCCTCCTTCGAAGAAGCCCTCGACACCCTGGCGGCTATTCTTGAGGAGTATCTAGCGGCCACGCTGGCCGTCGGCGATGAGCCTCCCCCTCCCCGTTACGACCATCGTGTCTACGATGGGTTCTTTTCCGTGCTGCTCTCGGTGCATGTCGATGACGGCGCCGAAGAGCAGGTGGTCACCGCTGCCGAAGCCGCCCGCATGCTCGGCGTCTCGCGTCCTCGGGTGTCCGCCCTTCTGCAGAAAGGCATCCTGACGGGATACCGAGAAGGACGCAATATGCTCGTCCACGTGCAAAGCATTTACAACCGGCTGCGCTATTACCCCCGCGCCAGTTCGACCACACCGGCCTACCCCGACAGCGCGATCCCCGAAAACGAGCCGTCGTTTGATGCATCCGACCTATCCTATGAAAGCGAGGAGTATTAGTTCATGAGAGACCACCGCAACCACGTGTGCGCCGATTACCGCACCGCCGCCACCGATCTGCTTGCCCAGTGCACCTTCGTCCGAGAAAGCGAGGAGGTGCCCGTTGAAGAGGCCATTGGCCGCGTACTCGCGGAAACGGCCTGTGCCCTGCACGCTCTGCCCAACAAGCCCACCTCCAACATGGATGCCATCGCCGTGCGCTTCGCCGACTTTGCCGACGGCATGCCCGACGTCACCACTTGGAAGCGCGGCGAGCAGTTTCAGTTCTGCAACACCGGCGTCGCTATGCCCGACGGCTTCGACACCGCCATTGCCATCGAGAACGTGGAGGTGGGCGATGACAACGAGAGCCTGGTCGCCCTCACCTATACGCCCACCGACTGCGGCGAGGCGGTGTCGCCCGTAGGCTCCTCCCTCGAGAAGGATACCGTGCTGGTCGAAAAGGGCACCCTGCTCAATCCCGTCCATGCCGCACTGCTGGCTCAAGGCGGCTACACCACCGTGCCGGTGGTGCGCAAGCCGCGCGTCGCCTTCATCCCCACGGGCAACGAACTGGTCGACCCGTGCAAGAACCCTCCGACGGGCAAGAACATCGACTGCAACTCGATTAACGTCTGCGGCAAGCTGGCCGCCTGGGGCGCCGAACCGATGCGCTTCCCCATTGTGCCGGACAACTGGGACGCCCTGAAAGCCGCGCTGGACCAGGCCGTCGAGGAGGCCGATATCGTGGTCATCAACGCCGGCTCCTCCAAGGGATCCGACGACTTCACCTGCGAAATCCTTGAGAAATACGGCACTGTGCTCAGCCACGAGACCAATGCTGCGCCCGGCAAGCACGCCTCGTGCGCGCTGCTGAACGGCACCCCCGTCGTGGGCATCTCCGGGCCGCCCATCGCCGCCGACCTCAACGTCGAGATGTTCGCGAAGCCGCTGGTGGACGCGTTTCTGTACGGCGTCCCTCAGGAGCCGCCCGTTATCTACGCCTGCTTGGCCGAAGACATGCCCCTGGAGCCGCGCCGCGTGAATCTGCTGAAGCGCGTCAAGCTGGTGCGCGACGACAACGGCTACCTGTGGGCCGAAGTCCTGCCGCTCTATGCGCCCGCCCTGAAGGAATGCGCCGAGGCCGACGGACTGCTCATCGTTCCCGCCGACTCCTACGGCTGGCACTACGGCGAGCAAGTGCCCATTCAGCTGCGCTTCCCCTATCAGGTGCGCTTCTAGCTACGCCGCGCCCTAGCCGCCCGGCGGTGCCTCAACGCACTGCGGCCGGTTCTACCGCGCCTTGCGGCACCGCGCTTCACCCCGCCGCACCCGAGCCGGCCGCCCTCTGCCTCTGTGCCCCTTTTTTGAGCCCCTCTCCATTTGAGGGGCTCTTCTTTGCTGAATTAGCGTACAATGCATATGTTTGCCCACGTCCGCGCGGGCAACGGCTTATTCATCGGATGAAAGGAACGTACTTGAAGGTTCGAAAATCGAAACCTCACAGTATGTAAGCTTCCGACTCCTTCCTTCGTGGCGGCAGTCGGAAGAAACGACTGCTGTGCATTGACCTGACCGTGCGCCAGTGCGCTCCAGCGCCCCTTGCGGGTGCGCCCTGAGACGCCCTCCGCCTCGGTTTCCCCAATGCCCCTGCACGGAGGACTTTGTATGCTCTATCTTTCCCAAATGATCGGCGAGCCCGTCGTCGACGCCCAAGGCGAGCGCCTGGGTACCATTTCCGACCTGGCCATTTCCACGGGCGAGGTCTTTCCGCGCATCACTAGCCTGGCTTTCCAAGGCCCAGGCAAGGTGCCGTTCATGATCTCGTGGCGCAAGTACGTGGACACGTTCGACGACGATGGCATTGTCTTGGCCGTCGATGCGCCCGACATCCGCTTCAGCTACCTGCAGCCTGATGAGGTGCTGCTCGCCCGCGACCTGATGGACCGCCAAATCGTTGACACCCAGGGCATGAAGGTGGTGCGCGTCAACGACCTTAAGCTGTCCCAGTCGGGCACCCAGCTGCGTCTGCTAGGCGCCGAGGTGGGTGTGCGCGGCATCCTGCGCGGGCTGCACCCCCTAGTCGAAAAAGCCGTGGTGAAGACGGCGAAACTGTTCGGCAAGAAGATGGACGAGCAACTGATTGCCTGGAACTACATGGACCTGCTCGACCGCGACCTGTCCGAGGTGCAGCTGTCCGTTACCCACCGCCGCCTGGACGAGCTCCATCCCGCCGACGTAGCCGACATTCTGGAGCAGCTGGACCCCCAGCAGCGCGCCAGCGTGTTCGAGCACCTGGACGAGGAGCGCGCCATCGAATCGTTCTCCGAGATGGAGGACGAGTACCAGGCCGAGTTCATCGACGACTTGGAAGATGCCCGCGCCGCTCAGCTCATCGGCAACCTAGACCCCGACGACGCCGCCGACATCGTGCGCGATTTGCCCTACGAGAAGGCCGAGACTCTGCTGCGTCTCATGGGTGTGGAGGACGCCACGGAAATTCGCCGCCTTCTGGGCTACAAGGACGGCACCGCGGGCGGCATGATGACCACCCAATTCGTGGCCGTGCCGAAAACCGCCACCGTGGCCGACACCATCGAGGTGCTCCGCGCCCTGCCCGAGGACCACCCCACAGTGCACTACGTCTACGTCACCGACGAATACGGCAAGCTGCTGGGCGTAAACTCGCTGCGCACCTTGGTGCTGTACAACGCCGACCGCCTCATGGGCGACATTATGTTCGACGACATCATCACCTGTCTGCCCTCGGAAGAGGAAGAGGACGTAGCGGCCGACATCTTCAAGTACGACATCCCCGCCATGCCCGTGGTGGACGAGCACGGCACGCTGCTGGGCATCGTCACCACCGACGACGCCTGGGACGCCATCGAGGACGACGTGTCCGGCGACAAGACGAAGATGAGCGTGCTGTCTATTGCCGGCATTACCGTGGCGGCGCTTTTGGGCCTGTTCCTGTACTCGCTTATTCTGCTGCAACTGGCCGGATCGCTGCATCTTGGCGGCCTTCATTACTAGGAGGTGCCCATGAATGCGAAGAAAAGCGCACAGCTGGGCGCCGAGCAGTGCCAGCGCCATGAGGCCGCCCTGGAAATTGCCGACACGGGCCTGCCCGTGGAGGACCAGGTAGGCCCCGAGGCGGCGAAGAAGCCCTCGAAGCTGTGGCTCGTGCTGGCGGCCATGGGTCCGGGCATCATCACCGCCATGGCCGGCAACGACGCCGGCGGCATTTCCACCTACTCCACGGCCGGCGCGAACTTCGGGTTCGCCACCTTGTGGGTCATTCCCGTCATGTGCATCCTGCTGGCCGTCGTGGAAACCACGGCCGGACGCATGGGCGCCGTCACGGGCAAGGGCTTCGCCGCTCTTATCCGCGAGCGCTTCGGCATCCGCCTGACGGCCTTCGCCATGCTGGCCCTGCTCATCGGCAACGTGGCCACCACTTTCTCGGAGTTCGCGGGCATCGCCTCGGGCATGGAGATGTTCGGCGTGTCGAAGTACCTCTCGGTGCCCATTGCCGCTTTGGCCGTGTGGCTTCTGGTGGTGGGCGGCTCCTACAAGCGCGTGCAGAACGTGTTTCTGGCCCTGTCACTGGTGTTCATTACCTACGTTATTGCCGCCTTCCTGGCCCAGCCGAACTGGGGCGAGGCGCTCCACGACACCGTCGTGCCCACCTTCGTGGGCGACACTAACTTTATTTCCCTGGTCATTGCCATGATCGGCACCACCATTGCGCCCTGGATGATGTTCTTCTCCCAAAGCAACGTAGTGGAGAAGGGCCTGACGCCCAAGGACCTGCTGTTCCAGAAGGCCGACGCCATCTCGGGCACCATCGCCGCATGCCTGGTGGCCTGGTTCATCATCGTCACCACCGGCGCGGTGCTCTTCCCTGCCGGCATCACCATCGATTCGGCGGCCGACGCGGCCACGGCCCTGGCTCCCTTCGCCGGCCCCTACGCCGAGGCGCTGTTCGCCGTGGGGCTTATCGCCGCCTCGTTCCTGGCCGCCTGCGTGCTGCCCCTGACCACCGCCTTCGTCATCTGCGAGGCCTTCGGCTGGGAGGCGGGCGTCTCGCTGAAGTGGAAAGAGGCCCCCACCTTCAAGAGCATCTTCACCTTCGTCATTGTGTTCTCGGCGGTGGTGGTGCTCATTCCCGAGGTGAACCTGTTGGGCATGATGCTGACGGCCCAGTTCGTCAACGGCATCATTCTGCCCATCCTGCTGGCCCTCATGGCCCTTATCTCGGCGGACAAGCGCGTCATGGGCGAGTACCGCTCGGGACGCGTGGCCAAGGTGCTTCTGTGGGCCACGGTCTCGGTGGTGGCCCTGCTGACCGTAGCGCTTCTGGTCATGCAGGCGCTGGGGCTCGGCACCGGCGTCGTGTAGCGCCTTATCCTCAATAAAGACGTGACCTATCTGGTCATATATGGATTATCGTCAGGCTTTCTTACGGCGCGGCAACGTAACTGAATCGGCGCGCTCATCGTTTGGTACAAGCCTTGTATTTGAAAATGCCGCGGCCTATTCTGCAAGTGTCGGAAGCATAAAAAGACCGCTTTCGGCACACCTGCGGATGACCACGCGCCGGCCCTGCGCCCGGCGTTGGGTCCACGTGGCAACAGCTGCAGATCCGCAAGGTGTCGAACCGTAAGGAGGCTGCAGTGCAACTCAAAGCATCAACAGATTATGGACTGCGCGCCGTTCTGTACCTGGCCGCGCAGGGGCAAACCTGCTCGTCGAAAGATATCGCCCAGGATATGTCCATCCCCCGTGACTACCTGATCCAGCTTGCGCAGCTTTTGCGCAATGCCGGCATCATCGAGGCACGCCCTGGCAAGCATGGCGGCTATCGCCTCGCTAAGGATCCTTCGGAGATTACTCTTCTGCAAGTAGTCAACGCCCTCGACGACGACGCCAAGGATACCACGCGCGCTCGGCGCAAGGATCGCGCCAACGCCACCATGGTCCAAGGCATCAAGAAGGCCTACGACCTGGTGCTCGACGGCTACGATTCCTACTTCGACAGCATCACGCTGGCCATGTTGCTCGACTGCTCGAAGGACGAGAAGATGGGCAAGGAATACCTGGCTGGACGCCTGATCGCTGAAAGCCAGCGCCTGCTGGCCGAAGCGGCCTCGGCTGCCTAGACGCACCGCGCGTCCATAACCACCCACAAAAAAGGCCCCGTTTCCGGGGCCTTTTTGCGTCTTGCTGCCAGCGGGAAGGCTAGGCCTTCTTCGCTCGGTTGGCCTCCATTTTCGTGAGGACCAGCACCGCAATGACAATAAGCACCACGCCCAGAATGAGCGAGATCCACGGCGTCTTGAAAATGCCGGCCACAATGTAGCCGATGAAGCAGATGACCATGACCAGGGTGGCGTAGGGAATCTGCGTGGCCACATGGCGCAGGTGGTTGCACTTGGCACCGGCCGAGGACAGAATGGTGGTATCGGAAATGGGCGAGATATGATCGCCGTACACCGCACCGGCCAGAGCCGAGCCGACCGCCACCAGGAACAGCGGATCAGAGGCATCAAACACGCCGATGATGATGGGAAGGATAAGGGCGATGGTGCCCCAGCTGGTGCCCATGGCGAAGCCGATGAACGCAGCCACCAGGAAGATGATGGCCGGCAGCAGCTCCAGGCCCACGCCCAAGCCGTTCAGGAAGCCGGACACGAACTCGCCCGTGCCCAGCAGGTAGCGGCAGCAGCCGCCCAGCGACCAGGCCAGCACCAAAATCATGATGGCGCCGATCATGGAGCGCACGCCCTCGGACATGGCCTCCACGAAGCCGCCCAGGTTCATGAGCTTGCGCGGCAGGTACATAGCACCGGCCACGCACAGGGCCACGCAGGCGCCGATGCACAGGCCCATGACCGGGTTCTCGCCTACGGCCGTGGCAAAGTCCACGCCGCTGAAGAAGCCGCCCATGTACATCATGCCCAGGATGGAGAACACGATGAGCACCAGAATGGGCACGATAAGATCCCAGATGGTGCCGCGCTCAGAAATATTGAGCCCCTTGTACTCCTCGATGGCCCCGGCGGCGGCATCGTCGATGTCGCCCTCCTCGGTAACCTGGGTGGGAATATTGGGCGCGCCTTCCAGATCAACCTGTGCCTTGTCGGCGATGCCCACCAGCGACACCGCCTCCAGCTTCGAGCCCTCGGGCGGGATACGGCCATCGGCTGCATCCTGGGCAGCGGCCATGGGACCGAAGTCCTTCTGGATGGCCAGCATGAAGAACACGAAGAAGATGGTGAGCAGAGCATAGAAGTTATAGGGGATGGACTGCACGAACGTGTTGAAGCCATCCTCGCCCATGTAGCCGCCCACGGCCACGGCCCAGGAGGATACGGGGGCGATGATGCACACCGGTGCGGCCGTGGAGTCGATAATCCAGGCCAGTTTCTCGTGGCTGACGCGGAACTTGTCCGTGACGGGACGCATGACGGCGCCCACGGTCAGGCAGTTGAAGTAGTCGTCCACGAAGATGATGATGCCCAGTACCGCCGTGAGCAGCGACGCCGCGCGGGCGTTCTTCACGTGGGTGGTGACCCACTCGGCATAGGCGCGGGAGCCACCGGCCGTGGCTATGACCACCGTCAGCGCGCCTAGTAGGGCAAGGAACAAAAGCAATGCTCCGTTCCCGGCAATTTGTTCCGCCATCATCTGGGGAACCATGGTGAATGAGGCGATAAGCTGCTCGCCGCCGGCACCGTTGAGCGTGAACTGATAAATGATCATACCCGTGAACACACCCACGGTCAGCGAGGAGTACACCTCCTTCGTAATGAGAGCCAGGACCAATGCCAGAATGGGCGGCACAATGGACCAGACTCCGCTGCTGATGAGCTCGAACCCTTCCATGTCTCTCCTTCCGTCCGCGCTTCGTCCTCCAAAGCCGAACGCTAGGCTACAGATGGGCATAAGTATACCCCGCCAGGTCAGGTTTTCTTACGCGAACGGGCAGGTATTTGCCTGCGACCCGCCAAGAAAGAGCGCCGGACCCGAAGGCCCGGCGCTTCTGTTGCAAGCTATTCCGTTAAGCGGACTACGGCGCTGCGGCTGCGCTTCTACACGTCGGCAGCGGCTCCTACGTTGGCGCTCTCGAGCATCTCTTGCTCCACTTCGCGCTCGAACTCGCGATCGGTGGCGCCTTCGGCGGAAGGCGGCTTGATCTGGAACGGCACCGCCGGCGTGAACAGGCTGACTACCGGCACAATCACCAGCGAGATGATCATGCACAGGGCGCCGCAGTTGATGGGGCTGGCAATAAGCGGCGTGCCGCCGGACAGGGCCAGGCCCATGTTCACCGCCGTCAGGCCCACGCCCACGGCGAACGAGCACCACACCGAGGCCTTCGAAATGCGGCCAGAGTACAGGCCCCACAGGAAGGGGCCCAGGAAGGAGCCGGCCAGCGCGCCCCACGAGTAGCCCATGAGCTGGGCGATGAACACCACGC
>CAJUFS010000006.1 GCA_910585575.1 uncultured Adlercreutzia sp.
AGGTGGTGGCCGTTTGGCGCGAGGCCTATCAGCAGTTCAAGACGAAGAAGGGCGCCCGCTGCTCCATCGAGAACCTGCTCAAGCGCGTGCTAAAGGGCAACCCCGTGGGGGCCATCACGCCGTCGGTGGACATCTACAACACCGTGTCGCTTACCTACGCGCTGCCCGTGGGCGGCGAGGATATCGATGCCATGGACGGCGACATTCGCCTGGGCATCACCGAGGGCGGCGACAGCTTCCTGGCTCTGGGCGACGAGGAGGAGTCGCCCACGCTGGAGGGGGAGCTGTGCTACCGCGACAACGCCGGCGCCATCTGCCGTTGCTGGAACTGGCGCGATGGCGTGCGCACGGCGCTCACCGATGACTCGAGCAAGGCCTTCCTTATCATCGAGTCGGTGGATCCGGCCCGTGCCGCTGATCTGGCCGCCGCCACCGATCAGCTGTCCGATATGGTGCAGCGCTATTTGGGCGCCGACATTTTCGCCAAGCAGATCATCACCCGCGAGAACCCCACCATGGTCATCGACGAGTAGGCTCGTCGTGAATTGGCTCGTTTTAGTAGCCTCGGGGGTCATGGAATCGGTGTGGGCTATCGCGTTGGGGAAGTCGGAGGGCTTCTCCCACGCGGTGCCCACGGTGGTGTTTGCGGTGGCGCTGGTGTTGTCCATGCTGGGGCTGTCGTATGCGGTGAAGACGCTGCCCACCGGTACCGCTTATGCCGTCTGGGTGGGCATCGGCGCAGCGCTGACGGTTGTCTACGGCATGGTTTCGGGCGCTGAGCCGGCCAATTGGCCGCGCATTCTGCTTATTGCCGGTCTGGTCGGCTGCATCATTGGCCTTAAGTTGGTAAGCGGAAACGAGGCGGGATAGCCGCTGTTGAAGGGGACTTGCTCAATCCTGAGTAAAACGATCAGATACGGTTTTGCTGTCTTGTCAACTTACCGTAACAAAGCTGACACATTTTCGGCTGTTTTTGGCGGCAAGTGGTAGACTAGAAAGGTCGCTTTACTCAGGGAGGAAGAATGAATCAACAAGCATCGAAGGACTTGACGGCCACGACGATCGAGAAGCCCCCGTATATGCAAAATCGCGAGCTGTCCTGGCTCGACTTCAACAAGCGCGTCCTTGACCAAGGTGCCGACCCCACGGTGCCGTTGCTGGAGCGCTTGAACTTCATCTCCATCTTCTGGAGCAACCTGCAGGAGTTCTTTATGGTGCGCGTCGGCTCGCTGACCGACCTCTCGCTGCTGAAGAAGTCCATCATCGACCCGAAGTCCGGCATGACGCCGGCTCAGCAGCTCGACGCCATCTACACGCGCTGCCACGAGCTGTATCCCTACTACGAGGAAACCTACCAGAACCTGCGTGGCCTGCTGGCCGACGAGGGCATCCGCAGCGTGCGCAAGGACGACTTGAGCGACGAGCAGCGCACCTACCTGCGTGCCCATATGGAATCGAACGTGCTGCCGTTCCTCTCGCCGCAGATCATCAACACGCGCCATCCCTTCCCACACTTGGAGAACGGGGGGCTCTACATCGTGGTGCGCCTGGACGAGCAGGCCCAAAAGGGAAAGAAGTCCAAGGAGGAGAAGGCCCGCGACAAGGCCGAGGCCAAGGCGGCCAAGAACATGGGCGCCGCCGGGGTTACCCTGGGCATCATTCCGCTGCCGCGTCAGACCGACCGCGTTATCGCGCTGCCCGGCGATGGTCTTACGTTCATGTTGGTCGAGCATGCTATCGAGATGTTCGCCGCTGAAATCTTCTCGATGTACACGGTGAAGCACACCAACGTCATCTGCGTCACGCGCAACGCCGACCTGGACGCCACCGAAGGCGCCGAGGAGCAGGGCGAGGACTACCGCGAGCACATGAAGCGCATTCTGAAGAAGCGCAGCCGCCTGGCGCCAGTCCGCCTGGAAAGCGAGCGCCCGCTGTCTCGCACGGTGAAGTCGCTGCTGCTGGAGAAGCTGGAGCTGCAGGAGCATCAGATTTTCGTCACCAGCGTGCCGCTGAACATGGGCTACACCTGGGGCCTGGCTTCGCGCCTACCTGCCGCCAAGCGCGCGGGCCTCACCCAGGCACCCTTCACGCCCCAGTGGCCGGCCTGCTTGGAGCGCGGCCGCTCCATCATCGAGCAGGTGTCCGAGCGCGAGGTGCTGCTGTCTTACCCCTACCAGTCCATGGACGCCTTCGTGCAGCTGCTGCACGAGGCCGCCTTCGATCCGTCGGTCATCTCCATCAAGATCACCCTTTATCGCCTGGCCAGCCAGTCGCGTTTGGCCGAGGCGCTGATTGCTGCGGCGGAGAACGGCAAAGAGGTAACAGCGCTCTTCGAGTTGCGTGCCCGCTTCGACGAGTCCAACAACATCGAGTGGTCCCAGCGCTTCGAGCAGGCCGGCTGCCACGTCATCTACGGCTTCCGCGATTTCAAGGTGCACTCGAAGATCTGCACCATCACGCGCCAGACGCCCCAGGGCCTCCAGCACATCACCCAGCTGGGCACGGGCAACTACAACGAGAAGACGGCCAAGCTCTACACCGACTTCTCGTTCATTACCACCGATCCCACCATCGGCACCGACGCCGCCGACTTCTTCCGCAACATGGCGCTGGAGAACACCTCGGACAATTACGACATCCTCTGGGTGGCGCCGCTCATGATCAAGCAGAACATCATGAAGAACATCGACGAGCAAATTGCCCGGGCGAAACGCGGCGAGTCCTGCGGCCTGTTCTTCAAGACGAACTCCATCACCGACAAGGAAGTTATCGAGAAGATTGTCGAGGCGTCCCAGGCCGGCGTGCCTACGCACCTGTTCGTGCGCGGCATTTCCTGCCTGCTGCCCGGCGTGGAGGGCTATACCGACAACGTGCGCGAGGTGTCCATTGTGGGGCAGCTGCTGGAGCACAGCCGCGTCTACGGGTTCGGCGATCGAGAGCACTGCAAGATCTACCTGTCCAGTGCCGACCTGATGACGCGCAATATGGACAAGCGCATTGAGATTGCCTGGCCTATCTTGAACGACACCCTGCGCGAGCAGGTGCTGGGCTATCTGGACATCTGCTTCTCGGATACGGCGAAGCTGCGCGAGCTTCTGGCCGATGGCTCCTACACGCCCCTGGGCTTCTTTGCCGAGCGTGATGCCGACGGCGAGGTGGAGCTGTTCGACTCCCAGAAGTACCTCATCGCCGAGGCTCAGCGCATGCACCTGGCCGCCGCCGAGCTGGCGGCGCGCCGCGAGGCCAACGGTCCTGCCGCTCATGTGGTGTTCCCCTTGGGCGTGGTAGACGCCGATGAGGCGGCCGGCCGGGTCACCGAGGAGGAGTCCGAGTACGTGGCCCACGAGCCAGCGGCCCACGCCGAGCGCGACGAGGCCGAGCGCAACGCCGCTGCGGCCCTGGCCGAAGCGGCTACAGCTACGGCGGCCTCGGTGCAGGAGTCGGTGGCGCGCGGCATGGTGCGGGATGACCGCCCCGTGGACGCCGTGGCCGAGCGTGCCCAGATGGACGCCGCCCAGGCGCGGGCGGTCGCCGAGGGGGCAGCGGCGCCGGCTGTGGTGGAGGCGGCTAGTGGGGTAACGCCGGCGGCCGGTGCTGAGGCGTCGGCCGAAGCGGCTGGCGAGGTATCGTCGCGCATGGGAGACGATGCTCCGACGGCGCCTGACGCAGCTGCCCCTGTGGCCCCTGCAGCGCCGACGGAAGCCCCGAGCGAGGCCCCGGTTGCGGCGCCCCAGGCCGAAGCCCCGGCTGCCCAGGTGGTTGACCCCGCGGCTCCGGCCGCCGCCGCTACCAGCCAGTTGGTGCCGGCCGAGGTAGTGGGCGAGAAGCCGCGGGGAAATTTCCTCACGCGCTTCTTCCGCAAGCTGTTCAAGTAAGACGGCGCGCGAGCGAGGGCGACGGAGCGCAGGGGAGCAGGTCCGCATGGCCCGTGGGGGACCGTGCGGACGACGGTGCCTGCGGGCACTCGCGGGCGAAGGCGCCCGCATGGTCGCGGATGAACGGGTGAAGGCGCCCGCATGAATACGGACGAGTTTCGGAGAAGAAGGAGAGATCCATGCTGGAGACCGTGGATTTCGGCAAGAAGAAGATGAAGAAGGCCGCTTACAAGGCCCAGCACGACGAGCTTATTGCGAAACTGGTGGTGCTGCAGCAGCAGGCGCACAACGCCGGCGTGGGCCTGGTGGTGCTGTTCGAGGGATGGAACGGTGCCGGCAAGGGCAGCCGCATCTCGGATTTGATGTACAACTTGGATGCGCGCTCCACCGGGGTGTACGTGGGGCTCGATCTAGACCCGGAGGAGGCCCGCGAGTTCCCGGGGCGCGAAAGCGGCGTGACGGGCTACTATCCCATCATGCAGGATTTCTGGAAGGCTCTGGGCGAGCGCAACTCCATTACCTTCTACGATCGCGGCTGGTACTCGGCGGTTATCCAGAACATGCTGTACAACGCGCCGGCCAAGCTTTTGCTGCCGAAGGAGGACGAGCGCCACTACCTGGACTCCATTCACGATTTCGAGCAGCAGCTGACGGCCGACGGCTACGTGGTGGTGAAGTTCTTCGTGCATATGACGAAGGAAGCGCAGGTGGAGCGTTTGCGCCGCCTGCACGACGACCCCGTCACCCGCTGGCGCGTCACTGACAAGAAGCTGCACAGCCACCATGGCTACGAGGCGGCCTATGAGCTCTATGACCGTCTGCTGGAGCGCAGCGACTACCCCTTTGCCCCCTGGGTGCTGTTGAACGGCGAGGACAAGCGCCGCTCGAACCTGACCATTGCGCGCACGCTGGTGAACGCGCTGGAGGGAGCGCTCAAGCGCAAGGAGGCCGACGACGTGCTGCGCAGCTCCTTCGCCGTGCAGCAGGCCGAGGCCGAGGCGCTAGCTGAGGAGGCGGTGGCCGAGGCTGCTGCGTCCGCAGCGCCCCTGTCTCCCGCGGCTCCCGCCACCGGCGTCCCCATGGCCGGGGAGGCTTCCGCAGCCGCCGCAGCCGCTGCCGCCGCCCCGCTACCCGGGCGCGGCCTGCTGACCGGTGCGGCGTTGGCCCGTGCCCAGGCCCAGGCCGCCGCGGCCCACGACTTAGCACCGCGCAGCTCGCGCTTCGCCATCGTGCCGGACTACCCGCAGGTGGACACCATCGACCACAGCCTGGCCTGCCCTCCCGAGGAGTACAAGCACACGCTGAAGGCCCTCCAAGCGCGTCTGTTCCGCTTGGAGAACATCATGTACCAGAAGCGCGTGCCCCTCATCCTCATGTATGAGGGCTGGGACGCCGCGGGCAAGGGCGGCAACATCAAGCGCGTGGCCCAGGCCCTCGATGCCCGCGCCTACAACATCTATCCGAGCCCGGCACCCACCAAGCCCGAGCTGGCCCATCCCTTCCTGTGGCGCTACTGGACGCGTCTGCCCAAGGCGGGTCACGTGGGCATGTACGACCGCAGCTGGTACGGGCGCGTGCTGGTGGAGCGCGTGGAGGGCTTCGCCACGCCGGCGGAATGGTCGCGGGCTTACGACGAGATCAATGAGTTCGAGCACGATCTGGTGGACTGGGGCGCCATCCTGCTGAAGTTCTGGGTAGACGTGAGCCCGGAGGAGCAGCTGCACCGTTTCCAAGATCGCGAGATCGATCCGAACAAGCAGTGGAAGATCACCGAGGACGACTGGCGCAACCGCGAGAAGTACCCTCAGTACAAGGCTGCTATCGACGACATGTTCCGCCTGACCTCCACCACCTTCGCGCCGTGGATTGTGCTGGAATCCGACGACAAGAAGTACGCGCGCCTCAAGGCGCTGCGCATCATCGTGGAGGCTTTGGAGAAACGCCTGGGCGAGGCGCCGCTGCAGTAAGGGCGAGGCGCGTCCGCGGCCGTGGCTTTGCTGCCGGCGCCGCCGCCCGCACGGGCGCCTTTCCGTTTGGTTTCCGTCTGCCGACGAGGGGTTCCCTCCCTTGCGAAATGGGGGTGTTCGGGGTACTATGAACCCAACATCAAGCACGTCCGCGGGCGAAATGCGCCCGTTGCATTAGAAGGAGTCCTCATGGAATTGTTCGGTTTTCAGGTGCCTATGGAGGCCATCTGGGCTGTTGTGGCCATCATCGTTATCGTCATCGTGGTGTTCATCGCCAAGGGCTTCATGGACGAGATGAAGAAATAAACGGTAACCCGGCCCCCTTCGGGGGGCTTTTTTCATTTGAGGCGGCGCGGGGAAACCGCCGTCTTGCGCGGGCGCCGGCCGGGGGAGGCCCGCCCGCTCGTTCAAAGTTGTGAGAGAGCAAGGGGAGAACCTATGGCTGAGAGCCCGGCCTCCACGGCGGAGGAAAAGAAAAAGAAGAAGAAAAAAGGCGGCCTGCTGTGGCGCATCGTGTTCTGGCTCGCCCTTATCGTGCTCATCGGATCGCTGGGCACGCTGGGGTACCTGTTCTACACCTACTGGCAGGGCCAACACGATTACGATCAGATTTCCGAGCGCGCCTTTCCCGACCCCGAGGGCAAAACCTTGGCCGATCTTGTGGTCGATTGGGATGCCCTGCGTGAAATCAACCCCGACGTGGTGGCTTGGGTGTACGTGCCCGGCACGGTCATCAACTACCCGGTGGCCCATAAAGAGGGCGATAGCGAGTACTACCTGCATCATAACTTCAGCCTGGGCGAGGGCAAGTTCGGCGCCGAATACGGCTCTATCATGCTCTCGGGCGAGAACAGCGGCGACTTCTCCGACGAGGTGAACATCCTCTACGGCCACCACATGCGCAACGGCTCCATGTTCGCTCCCTTCGCTGAGTTCCGCGAAAGCGAGGTGTTCAACAAGCACCGCACCATTTACCTGCTCACGCCCGACGGTAACTACCGCTTGGAAACCTTTGCGGTGGAGCACGTCCCCATGACCCACGCTTCCATCGCCACGCCCAATTACGCCACCGACGCTGAGTTCGCGGAATTCAAGCAGTGGCTTATCGACAATTCCGTGGTGACGGCCGATCCGGACACTTCCGATACCGTGCCCGACGCCACGAAGCTGTTCGGCTTCTGCACCTGCGATGGTGCCGATAACACGTGGCGCTACATTACTTTTGCCGACATCGCCGAGTTCGTTCCCGCGCAATATGTGGGCACGGGTGAGTACAGCGGCGAAAAGGTAAAGGATAAGACCGTGGACAAGATCGCCGATGCCTCTGATGAGCGCGTCGAATAGCCGCGCGCCCCGCCGCAGGGCGGGTGCGCTCCTGCAGCAGTAATGTTATTGGGCCGGTGCCGCCGGTGCCGGCCCGTCAAGGCCCCTCCTCTATGGAAAGGAACCCCATGGAAAACCAGACCAGCGTCACCTATGCCGAGGCCGGCGTCGATATCGTCGAGGGCGCCCGCGCCGTCGACGCCATCAAGGACACGGTGCACTCCACCTATCGTCCCGAGGTAGTGGGCGACATTGGCGGCTTCGGCGGCCTGTTCTCCATTGCGGCGGCCAAGGCTATGGACGACCCGCTGCTGGTGTCCGGCACCGACGGCGTGGGCACGAAGCTCAAGGTGGCCCAGCGTCTGGGTGTGCACGACACCGTGGGCATCGACCTGGTGGCCATGTGCGTGAACGACATTCTGGCCACGGGCGCCGAGCCCCTGTTCTTCCTGGACTACGTGGCCGTGGGCAAGCTGGATTCCCAGGCCATGGCCAACATTGTGGGGGGTATCGGCGAGGGCTGCCGCCAGTCTGGTTGCGCCCTTATCGGCGGCGAGATGGCCGAGCACCCGGGCGTCATGGACCCGGACGACTACGATCTGTCCGGCTTCTGCGTGGGCATTGTCGACCGTCCGAAGATGCTCGATCCCCAGGCGGTGCGCGAGGGGGACGTGCTTATCGGTCTGGCGTCGTCTGGCCTGCACTCCAACGGCTACTCGTTGGCCCGCAAGGTATGCATCGGCGACCGCTCCGAGGAAGAGCTGCGCGAGGCCCGCGAGGATCTGGGTGGCCAGAGCATCCTGGAGGCCCTGCTTACGCCCACGCGCATCTACGTCAAGCCCGTGCGCGCGGTCATGGAGGAAGTGCCCGGCGGCATTCGCGCCCTGGCCCACATCACCGGCGGCGGCATCACCGAGAATCTGAACCGCGCCCTGCCCGCGGGCGTGAACGCCGAGGTGGACTTGGGCTCCTGGCCCATTCCGCCCGTGGTGCGCTTTGCCTGCGAGCAGGCGCACTTGTCCGAGGCGGAGGCGCTGAAGACGTTCAACATGGGCCTGGGCATGGTGCTTATCGTGGATCCGGCCGCGGCCGAGGCCGTGGAGGCCTCTTTGGCGGCTGCGGGCGAGCGCACGTTCCGCGTGGGTCGCATCGTGGCCGGTCAGGGCGACGTGCAGTACACCAACGAGGGAGCGCTGTTCGCGTAGGAGGAGCCTTTTCGTGGCGCAGGGCTTCGAAATGACTGCGGAATGCCGATTTTGGAACGCGGAGCCGCGAATCTGGTTCCAAATCCGACGTTTTGCAGCCAAAAAGAGGCTCTCGCTAGCGATTGGGCGATGCAGGCGTTCCAAAACCGTGCTTTCGCAGCCAAAAGAGCCACTAATGTATTGAGTTCGCAAGCGAGGGTTCCAAAATCGGCATTCCGCAGCCAAAGGAAGGGGTCGCATGACCGAAAAGCTGAAGATTGGCGTGCTGCTGTCCGGCAGCGGCACGAACCTGCAGGCCATTATCGACGAAATTGCGGCGGGGCTGCCCGTAGAAATCGTGCACGTGCTGTCGTCGCGTCCCGACGCCTACGGCATCGAGCGAGCGCAGGCGGCCGGCATCCCCGTTACCGTGTTCGACCGCAGCTGCTATGAAGATCGCGAGGCTGCCGACGCCCGTATTGCCGCCCTCATGAAGGAAGCGGGCGCGGAGTACCTAGTCATGGCCGGCTACATGCGCAAACTTACCCCGGTGGTGCTCGACGCCTTCCCCGACCATGTGCTGAACCTGCACCCGGCGCTGCTGCCGGCGTTTAAGGGGGCGCACGCCATTCAGGACGCCTGGGACGCGGGCGTGAAGGTGACGGGCGTGACGGTGCACCTGGCCAACGAAGATTACGACAAGGGACCGATTGTGGCCCAGCAGGCGGTACCGGTGCTGGAGGGCGATACCATCGATACGCTGGAGACGCGCATCCACGAGGTGGAACACGTCATCTACCCGAACGTTCTGCGGGCCATTGCCGAAGGTCGCATGACCATGGACGAGCGCCGCATTATTCACATCAGCGAGTAAAGGACTTTCATGAAGCGTGAAGTTATTGAAGCAGTTATTGAGGATTTGAAGACGGGGAAGACCCCGACCATTACGGTGGAAGACGTCCCGGCGTTTTCGGAAGAGGCGACGGCGGGCGATCCCCACATTGGGCCCGAGGCGCTTGCGGCTATCGCTGCGTCTCTCACTGAAGCTGACATTCCCACCTTTGAGCGTGCCCTGCAGGCTATGGACGAGGGCGATTTGGCGTGGCTCGGCTTCAAGGTGGTGTACGACCCTGCGGCGGCTGTGGGCAACGTGGACAACGAAGTGACGAAGAAGTACGGCGAGCAGGGCTCGGCCGACGGGCAGTCGCTCGTGTTCTTCTGCAATGACGCGAAGGAAATCGTCGCCTCGCGCGAGCTCAGCCCCCGCGATGTGTTCCAGGCAAAGGACGTCACCCGCGGTCCTTCCATGCACAACGATCAGTTCGATGGTCTCACCTGGGCCAGCGAGCCCTTGTTCGGCAAGGTGCGCGTGTGGTTGCTGGGCGCGTCCGATGCGGCCGTGGAAGTGGCTTCGTTGGCCGATCACGTGGGCTTCCATGTGATTGCGGTGGACTACGACCCGGCCTTCCTGAACGAGGAGCGCTTCCCGAAGGCCGAGCGCATCATGCTGCACGGCGGCAACTTCAGCGAGCTGCCCAACATGCCGGCGCGTCCCGAAGATTACGTGTGCGTGCTGACGCGCGGCCACATGTTCGACCCGGAAAGCTGCATTTGGGCGCTGCAGAACGGTGTGCACTATGTGGGTATGATGGGCTGCGCGGGCAAGAACTCCACGGTGCACGACCTGGTCATCAACGCCGGCATTACCGAGGCGGACTGGGACCGCGTGAAGCGCCCCATCGGCCTGAAGTTCGGCGCGAAAACCCCGGCCGAGCTGGCCATCGCCATCGTGGCCGAGCTGGTGGACGTGCGCTACCAGCAGCGCTACAGCGACGAGGCCCGCGCCCGCCACGAGAAGAGCCTGGGCCGCGCGTAGTCGCGCATTCCGCATAAGCGGATTCGACGAAGAGCCGCTGCTTGCACGCAGCGGCTCTTTTGCTATTCGCGGGAATAAAAACGCCTCAATGAGCAGGTTATCTCTTAAAAACTTTGCAAAAGTGTCGAAAAGTGATCTGAAAAATTGCGCATTTATGTAAGCAAAACTTTGCAAAAGTGTTAATCTTCTAGAGAAAAAAGTACGCAAAAATGTAGATCGGCTGTTCCGTCGTTAGAGGAGGCCCTGCTTTGTTCGAGCGAAAGGCATACCAAGCACTCCTGCAGTGGCGCAAGAATTGCGATAAGACGGCGCTTCTCGTTACCGGTGCGCGTCAGATAGGAAAGAGCTTTCTGGTCGAGAGGCTTGGCCGCGAGACGTTCGATTCGCTCGTGACAATCAACTTTCTCGAGAACGACGAGGCTAAGCAGGCGCTGTCCCAGGCGCATAACCCCACCGACTTGATAGCCCGCCTGTCCTTCTTTGCTGAAAACAAGCTGGTGCCTGGCAAGACGCTTGTTTTCTTCGATGAGATTCAGGAGTTGCCCGACATTCTCACTATGGCAAAGTTCCTTGTTCAGGATGGCCGCTTCGCCTATGCGTTTTCAGGTTCCATGCTGGGAACAGAGCTGAAGAAGGTTCGCTCCTATCCCGTGGGCTTTGTGTCCGAAATTCGCATGTACCCGATGGATTTCGAGGAGTTCTGCTGGGCCAACGATGTGAGCTCCGAGGCGCTGGGAACGGTGGCAGAATGCTGCCGCAACAAGAAGCCTGTGCCCGACTACATTCACGAAAGTTTGCTCGCTTACTTCCGAACGTACGTAGTGGTGGGAGGTATGCCGGCTGCGGTGCAGGTGTTCGTCGACTCGCAAGATTTTTCCCGCGTGCGCGAGACGCAGGCAGGGCTCGTGGTCAACTATGTGCACGACGTCACGAAATATGCGGGCGCTATGGCTCCTGAAGTACGGGCCATCTTCGAGCAGCTGCCGCTACAGCTTGATGCAAAATCAATGCGATTCAAACTCAACTCCCTCGGCGAGGGCGCGCGCTACGATAAGTACAAGCTCGATTTCTACTGGCTGGTCTCAGCGGGTGTGGCTCTCAAGTGCGATGTGGTACGTGATCCCAAGAGCCCCTTGATGGCAACAGAGGTAGCGAGCAGCTTTAAGCTCTACGAGTCGGATACGGGCATGTTGGTGAGTCGCTATCCTTCGAGCGTCGCGCGGGAGGTATTCCTGGACGATCGCAAGGCGAACTATGGGCACCTTTTCGAGAATGTTTTTGCGCAGCAGCTTGCCGCCCTCGGGTGCGATTTGTTCTACTACATGAACAGAAAGCGCGGGGAGGTCGACTTCTTGGTTGAAGACGGCTTGGGAGGGGTTATTCCCCTGGAAATCAAGTCGGGCTGGTCACCGAAGGCGCACGCCGCGCTCAGCGACTTGCTCTCTCGCCCTGACTATCAGGGCCGCACGGGCTACGTTCTCTCCCGCCTCAACGTGGAGCAAGCGGGCCAGGTAGTGTATCTGCCCTGGTACGCCGCCAGCTGCCTGGCCGCCGCGCTCGGGCTTGAGGCACCCTATGCGGCCGATGAGACAACCTTCAAGGTGACGCTGCCGCCGGTATAGACAAGAGCGCGCATAGTTCGTGCGTTCTCTACTTTCCCTGGGAAGACGGCATCACGCTCGTAGGCTCTTCGCCTTTAATCGCTTCTTCGACCATGTCGATGAGCTGCTGTTGGTTGTGCACGTTTAGACTTACGTAGAGCGTTTTGCGATAAGACTTCACGGTATGAGGCGAGAGAACGAGGGCGTTTGCGATATAGGCCGCGTCTCTTCCTCGGGCGAAGTATCCCAGAAGCTCCCGCTGCCGGGGGCTGAGTTGCTTCTCGCTGGCAATAAGATCACAGGCGAAGTCAATGCGATCTCTGGCGGGAGCTTCTTTCTCGATGCTGGCTATAGGCGAAGGATCGCGCTGCTTCTTTCCCATGGCTGCACGGGATACGAGATAGAACGCGGGCACCATCAAAATGTAGAGTAAAAGAAGAATAGTCATATACTGCATGCCGTCCAGCGCCCCTGATTGGGTCAAACGATTGAGTACGTGCTGCAAGACGTCAGACGAGTATACGCACCCTGCAAAGAGTGCGTAAATGGAAACGGCAGAGCAATGGTGCGCGTGGGCTGTGGTGACACTAGTCGACACCATAAGGATGGAAACCAAGAAGAAGCAGAGATCGCCGACGAACAGGGCGAACCAAAGAAAGCTCGGGGAGAATAAGGAGCTGAAGACAACAAGGCTTACGGTGATGGGGAGAGTAACACCGTAGACCTGTACGAAAGAAAGTTCTCGCTTAAAGACGAACCAAATAAGTGAAAGAAGTGCGAGTCCGCACAGGTGGGCGATAGGGGCGATGTAAGACTGAGCGGGGATTGGCCCCACCCAAAGGGCAAACGTTACGCTGCTGATAGGTGCGACAAGAACAAGGGACATGGCACAGGCCACGGAAGGAAGGAGGCTGCGCAAATTGGATCGCGGCGGCCACGGTGGTGCGCTTGACGCGCCGGCGCCCGTGATGCCCTGGTGGAGACCTTCCGTCGAGAGCCCCCTGTCTTGTTGCGCGGTATTGAGGAAGAGGAAAACGTAGGCGATAGGGCAAAATCCAAAGCAGATGAGATTGCTTATGAGGATTGCGTCGCCAGGCAGCGCGAAAAGAAACATTGTTGCGATGGCCACAAAGGACCCGAGCGCGAGCAAAGCCTTGGCCTCGAATGTGGTGAACTTTGAGAGCAGGCAGACCCATTGGCAATAGCCCGTTGCGCAGCTAAGCCCGAGCGCTGTCACTGCGATATAGGCAAGTGCGTCGAAGGGAGCAAGGTAAGCCTTGATCAATCCCAGGGTAAGGAACGCCAGCAGCGCGGCAAGGGCAATGACGGGCAAGAGGTAACGGTGCTGAGACGCAAATCTCCTTTGAATAAAAGCGGCCAGGGGAAAGGAGAGGCAGAAAGCACCGAGGTAAGCGATGTCAATGGCGGCGACTTGGAACGCAGCATGCGGAAAGACGTCGAGGAGCGCATTGCTCGACGAGAACGCAATCCAAAAACTGATGCCGATAAGAAAAACGATGAAACGACGCATGGTATGCGCTAGCCCTCCCCTTTGTTTTCACTTGAATTATATAGCAAATCATTTTGCGGCGGCTTTGGCTCGCTCCTTGTTTACCTGGGGTTATTTCGATTACCCCCTGGCGAGGGGTAGTCAATAAGACCCTCAACCCTTTGCGGAGGGGTATTTTCTGCGCGAATCGACCGCTAAGGTAGCCCCGTTGTTCTTTCAAACGGAGGAAGGGGATTACCATGAACAACCTTGATCGACGCTCGTTTGTTAAAGGGTCGCTGATTACCGGTGGCTTGGCAGCAGCGGGCATTCTGGGCGCTTGCTCACCGCAGGGATCAGGCGCAAGCGACGACCTTGCTGCTACGGGATCGGGCGATGCAACTCAGGACTGGCTGGGCTCTGCGCCTGCGTTGACGCCCCAAGACTGTGCGCAGACGGTCGAAACCGATGTGGTGGTGGTTGGCTCGGCTCTTGCGGGAATTATTTCTGCGTACTCGGCCATTCAGAATGGCGCTAACGTCATTATGGTCGAGCGCAACGGCGCTCCCCATATCAGCGGTAGCGGTATCGGCTTTTTCGACTCGGAATATCAGAAAGCCGGCGGCCAACCTACCCACGACGCTCAAGTGATGATGCACAAGGTGATCAACGAGGGTAACTTGCGTGTGGATCCAAGCCTGGTGGCTCTTTGGGCCTACCACAGTGGCGAGATTCTCGACGAACTGGAGGAGAACGTGCTGCAGCCGGCGGGGTTGCCGGGCACCATCAGCCTGGGCGAGCCGCTCGATGAGCGCGACCTCGATCAGTACGAGGCTCAGTTCCATGTCGACTTTGACCCCGAGGGCAACGACAGCCTTGAAAAATTCGTCTATATCTTCCATGACTGGATTAAAGAGCACGGCGGCCAGATTCTCTTCAACACGTGCGCCCGCGTGCTGGTGCAGGAAGACGATGGCGCGGTGGCTGGCCTTATCGCTACCAATGAAGATGGCGAGTATGTCTACTACAAGGCGAATAAGGGTGTCATCATGTGTGCCGGCTCCTACGGCGGCAACGAGGCCATGGTCGACCACTTCTGCTATCCCTCCATGGCGGAATTCGTGAAGCGTTACAACTCCTATAACGCGAAGTCGTCCGATACGGCCCCCGTTACCACGAAGGAAAACATGGACGACGGCATTGGGCATAAGATGATGTGCTGGGCTGGTGCTATTATGGAAGAAATCGACCCCTCCTATCAGGCTTGGTCGGTGGATGCCTATTCCTTTGCGGCGCCGTTGGCCGTTAACACGCAGGGACGCCGTTTCATGAACGAGTGCATCTCTTCGCTCTCTACAAGCTTCCATATCATGGAGCAGCCTGACCACAGCAATTACGTGTGGCAGATTGTGGGCTCTGACGACTTCGATATGCCGCCGCTGCTGCCGATTCCGGGCATGAATCGCGAGATCATGGACGCTATCGCCAGCAACGCTGAATACTACGAGGCCGACACGATCGAGGAGCTGGCAACCCTCATCGACGTTGATCCCCAGGTGCTTTCCGAAACGGTGGCGCGCTATAACGAGATTTGTGCCGCGGGGATTGATGAGGACTTCGGCAAGGCGCCGTGGCACCTCAATCCCATCGATGTGCCGCCTTTTAAGGCATTCAAGGAGAACTACCACTTCTATGGTATGAGCAGCGGTGTAAAGGTGAATCGCGATTTGCAGGTAGTGGATCAGAACCACAACCCCATTCCGCATCTGTATGCTGCGGGTAACTGTGTTGGCTGGCGCATGGGCAGCGGATACCAGAACGTTATTCCGGGCTTGTGCAATGCCTATGCTGCGTGTCACGGGTATTTCGCGGGCAAGAACTGCGCTACGGCATAAAACTGCCTGATCGGAAACTATGCCCTCCCTCGAAGGACCGTCGCATTGTTTGTGACGGTCCTTTTCGCGCGCTGCGAGCGAGAGATAGCTGTGTTTTTGAAGCCGGAAATTACGTCTCCGAGAATCTAGGAGGAGGGATGCACTCCGAACGCCACCTGTTGCCGTCAGCGGGAAAAGCCGTGGGGAATGGGGTGCGCGGGTCGCGTGCGGAGCTTGGGCGTGGTACCCTGCAATCAATCGAACGCGTCGTGACTGACGGATTATCGTGGGGAACCACGGGGGAGCGACGCGCATACTACGCCGACCGTCTGGGCAAGCCGAATCGTTGGAGCGGCTTGCCCTTTTTCGTTGGGGAAAGGGCGGTTGAGCGGGTGGCGCTTCGCCGCGGCGGCGCGCAAGGCGCGTGGCTCCCTGGGCGTCGTGGCCGATGGTCATCCGGGGCGCAACGCGCTGGGTTGCTACCGGCGCCGCCGCCAGCGGGTCGGTGTAGGAGAGAGCGGCGCCCGGGCGCCAGAGAGAAAGGGATGTGCATGCAAGATCTCGTCGAACTGCTTTCGAACAACCCCTATCCGGGGCGAGGTATTGTGGTGGGGAAGGGAGCTGACGGCGCACCGGTCATCTACTACTTCATCATGGGCCGCTCGAGCAACAGCCGCAACCGCATCTTCGCTCTGGAGCCCGACGGCATCCGCACCGAGGCCCACGATCCGGCGCTGCTGGAAGACCCCAGCCTCATCATCTACCACCCCGTGCGCACCATGGGCGACGCGCTGGTGGTCACCAACGGCGATCAGACCGACACCATTGTGGAGGCGGGCGATTTCCGCGCTGGCTGCATGCAGCGCGAGTACGAGCCCGACGCGCCGAACTTCACGCCGCGCATCTCGGCCATCGTGAACCCCGACGGCACCTTCGAGATGTCCATCCTGAAGCATGCCGACGGCGACCGCTGCACCCGCGAGTTCTTCGTCTACGAAGGTGCCGAGCCCGGCACCGGTTACTTCATCAGCACCTACCAGGGCGACGGCAACCCGCTGCCCACTTTCGCCGGCGAGCCCATCCCCGTCGCGCTGCCCGAGCCCGATGTCCTGTGGGCCGCCCTGAACGACGACAACAAAGTAAGCCTCTACGCCAACGTCAACGGCGACGTGAAGCTGTTCAACAAGAATCTGGGGGATTAAGGAGAACCATGAACGAACTGGAACTCAAGTACGGCTGCAACCCGAATCAGAAGCCGTCGCGCATCTTCATGAAGGACGGCAGCGATCTGCCCATTCAGGTGCTGAACGGCAAGCCGGGCTACATTAACTTTCTGGATGCCTTCAACTCCTGGCAGCTGGTGAAAGAGCTGAAGGAGGCCACGGGTCTGCCGGCGGCCGCGTCCTTCAAGCACGTGAGCCCCGCCGGGGCGGCCGTGGGCCATCCGCTGTCGGAGACTGATCGCGCCATGTACTTCGTGGAGCAGGAGGGCGAGCTGTCGCCCATCGCCTGCGCCTACATTCGCGCTCGCGGTGCCGACCGCCTGTGCTCCTACGGCGACTGGGCGGCGTTGTCGGACGTGTGCGATGCCGACGTGGCTCGCTATCTGGCCAAAGAGGTGTCCGACGGCATTATCGCTCCGGGCTACACCGATGAGGCGCTGGAGATTCTGAAGACCAAGCGCAAGGGCGGTTTCAACGTGGTGCAGATCGACCCGAACTACGTGCCGGCCGAGGCCGAGTTGAAGGACGTCTTCGGCATCACCTTCGAGCAGGGCCGCAACAATTTCGAGATCAACGAGGAACTGCTGGCCAACGTGGTCACCGAGAACAAGGAGATTCCGGCGGCGGCGAAGATCGACATGATCGTGGCGCTGATCACCCTGAAGTACACGCAGTCGAACTCCGTGTGCTACGTGAAGGACGGCCAGGCCATTGGCGTGGGCGCCGGTCAGCAGAGCCGCATTCACTGCACGCGTCTGGCGGGCAACAAGGCCGACACCTGGTGGCTGCGCCAGCATCCGAAGGTGCTGGGCCTGCCCTTCGTTGAGGGCATCCGCCGTCCCGACCGCGACAACGCCATCGACGTGTACGTGTCCGACGAGTGGGAAGACGTGCTGCGTGACGGCGAGTGGCAGCGCGTGTTTACCGAGCGCCCCGAGCCGCTGACCCGCGAAGAGAAGAAGGAGTGGATTGCGCAGCTCTCCGGTGTGACCGTGGGCTCCGACGCCTTCTTCCCCTTCGGTGACAACGTGGAGCGCGCCCGCAAGTCCGGCGTGGAGTACATCGCCGAGCCCGGCGGCTCCATCCGCGACGATAACGTCATCGAGGTGGCCAACAAGTACGGCATCGCCATGGCGTTTACGGGCATGCGCCTCTTCCACCACTAGGAAGGTTCCGCCGGCCTTCGGGGTCGGTGAACCAGCGAGATTGCATTCGCCTTTCAATCGGCGGCCGTCCTTCGGGGGCGGCCGCTTTTGCGTCATAATGGGAGCGTTGTGCAATGGCTCGTCGGGCCGCGGGGTACGGTGCTGGAAGGCCTTGGGAAATGCGGGTGCGAAGCCTGCGCTCTACCAGGAACCGTAAGCGCGGCGCCGTCATCAGCCGGAAGCGGCCGGGGCGCTGGGAAGTCGGAACACCAAGCCGGGCAACCGAGCCCTGGATGGAAAGGATGCAACTATGAACAAGTTCGATTTGACGAAGGCGCGCCCCCAGTGGCTCGTGGCGCTTTTGGCGCTGGCCCTTACGTTCGCCCTGACGGCGACGGGGTGCGCGGGCGATCAGCAGGCGGCTCAGAACGACGCCGCCGACAACGCCGCCACTGAGCAGCAGGCCCAGGAGGCCCCGGCGGCCGACACGATCGACGTGACGGTGGCCATCGATATGCCCGACAACGGCATGGCCGACAGCAAGGTGGTGGAGACTACCATTCCCGCTGGCGGTACGGCCTTCGACGCGCTGGAGAAGAGCGGTGCTACGGTGCAGTCCGAGGACGGCGAGTACGGCAAGTTCGTTACCTCTATCGACGGTATCGAAAACGGCTCCCAGGGCTCGTCCAGCGGTTGGGTGTACACTGTGAACGACCAGCAGGTTAATGAGAGCTGCGACAAGTGCGTCCTCGCCGAGGGCGACACCGTCACCTGGAGCTTCTACGTCGGGTAGTTTTTCGTCATCAGGAGGTACCCATGGTTATTCTCGATGAGCCCTATGCCTCGCCCGTGCTTCTGCAATGGCTTTCGGCCTCGCAGCAGCCGGTGCTGGACAACGCGTTTGCCCGTTGCCAATCGGAGGCGCTGGCGGTTGACGGAGCCGTGCCGCTCAACTTGGTTGATGATGCCGAGGCAGTTCGGCGTCTCGAAGAGGGGGAGCGCATCTGTACCAATTCCGAGAACGCCCTAGCGTGGATTCTCGATCACGTGGACAACCCGACGCTGACGGATGCCATCGAGCTGTTCAAGGACAAGGCCGCCATGCGCGAGAAACTGGCGCCGCTTAACCCGGGGCTGTTCTACACCACGGTCAGCCGTCGCGAGCTGGAGGCCATCAACGTCGACGACCTGCCCCTGCCCGTGGTGCTGAAGCCGGCCGTGGGGTTCTGCTCCATGGGCGTGTACGTCATCGAGGAGCGCGACGACTGGGCCAACGCCGTGGCCGATATCGCGCGGCGCGAGGACGGCTGGCACGAGCGCTACCCGGAAAGCGTGGTGGGCAGCGAGGTGTACGTCATCGAGGGCTACCTGACCGGCACTGAGTACGCGCTCGACGCCTACTTCGACGAAGAGGGCCAGGCGCACATTCTGAATATCCTGCGCCACGACTTCGCAGGTCCCGAGGACACCTCCGACCGTATGTACCTCACGGATAAGGCCATTGTCGACGAGTGGGAGCCGCGCTTTACTGCGTGGCTGAATCAGGTGAACCAGGTGGTGGGCGCCCGCAGCATCCCCGTTCATGTGGAGCTGCGCGTCGATGGCGATGTCATTGCCCCCATCGAGTTCAATCCGCTGCGCTTTGCGGGCCTGGGTGGCACCGACGTGGCTTACTACGGCGTTGGCCTGCGTACCTATCAGGCGTTTCTCGAGGATGCGCCCGTGGATTTGCCCGCGCTGTACGGTGCGCATCCCGGCAAGGTGTACTCCATGTCGCTGCTGAACCCGGCGCCCCAGGCCGATTTGGATCGCCCCTTCGATGGGCCGGCGCTGTTGGAGCGGTTCAGCCATGTGCTGGCCTATCTGCCCTTCGATCCGGAAACCGTGGGTTTTTACGGCTTTCTCTTTCTGGAAACCGACGCGGAGGGCGCCGGCGCGGCCGAGCGCGACTTCCTGCTGCGCACCGACTTGATGGAGTTTGTGCGCTAGCCATTCCAACGCCACGATGACGAAGCCCCCACCAGGTGCGAACAAACGCCAGGTGGGGGCTTTATCTTTGAGCCTTCGACTTATGATTTTCCTGGTGAAGTCGCCATCGTGGCGGCTTGGCGAGGAGCGAGGTGGTCAAGATGGCGAAGGCTCAAATCATGCGAACGAAAACAGTGCTCTGGTGGGTGGCGGGCTTGCTTGCCGTTGTGGCGGTGATGACCGCTGGCGCCTGGTCGCTGTCGGCCGCCACGGCCTTTGCGGCTGAGCCGGCCCAGACGGATGCGTCTGCGGCAGCCGAGCAGTCTGCGGCGAGCACAGCTGCGTCTTCCAGCAAGTCGGACAACTCCGCCACCGTCGAGAAAACCGCCGACGATCCCGCCGACGATCTGCCCGGACGCTATCAGCTGCCGCTGCAGGCGAAAGCCGCCAACCCCGACTCCATTACGCCGGCCACCTTCACCATTTCCGGCAAGAAGTTCCTCTCCGGTCGTCCCCTCAAGGCTGGCGAGTTCACCTTCGTTATTCGCGAAGCCGGCGCCTATGCGGTGCCCGGGGGCTCGTCGCTGGCAAAGCAGCTGCGCTCCGCTACCGTGTCCGACGCCGAGAAGTTCGAGCTGGTGGCCCACGGGGGCTACGACTATTACCCCAACGCCTTGCAGCCGGTGCCCGACCCGAGCACGGTCACCAATGCGGCCGACGGCACCGTCGCCTTCCCCGCCATCACCTTTTCTGGAAAGACGCTCGGCGAAACGGCTACGGCGCGACACGGGGGTGTGGTGTTCTGCTATACCGTAGCCGAGCAGGCGCCGCGCGATGCGGATGGCAAGCTGCTACCCGGCGTGACTAAGGATGCCCTCGGCCGCTATGTCTATCAGGGCGTTACCTACGACGATGTCGTCAAGCGCATCTATATCTATGCCTACGAGAAAGTAGACGCCGACCATCATTCCTCGGTGGCCCTTGTGCCGCTGGGAGACGCCACCTTCGACGCGCCGCCGGTACGCAGCCAGTCGGGTATCGGCGCCGGCTTCCGCAATGCTTTCGGAGGCGCCTTCCTCGACGATTACGATGGCGCGGTCTACCTGGAGGGTCAGCCCATCGCGCGCGGCGAGTTCAACTTCGAGGTACATGAGGTGACCGAGGATGGCTCGCTGCTGAGCAACCAGCAGGTGGCCTGTGAGGCCGGGGCCGGTGGCGAGGCGGGTGCCGAGGTGCCGGTCATCGACGACAAGGTGTTTGACGAGCCCGGTCGCTTCTTCTTCGCGGTGTCCCAGGGCGCCTGCGCCAAAACCGTGGAGGACCAGGTGCAGCTGGACGACACTTCCTATGTGGTGACCGTTGAGGTGGCGAAGGACGGTCAGAACGGCTTGGACGCCGAAGTGACCTACGTGCGCAAGAAGGCGGCCGACAGCGATCAGTGGGTGGATGTGGACCTTGCCGCCAAGCCCTCGCCGTTGGTGTGGGAGAACAAGGTGGCGAAGGACGAGCCGGCAACGCCCGAGGCGCCCGGGGATACGGGGTCGGACAAACCTGTGACGGGGGACAAACCGGCGACGGGCGATGAACCCGATGCGGCCGACAAGCCCGGAGTGGGCGGCGACGAGAAGCCCGGCGATGCCGCCTCTGGCGATCAGGACGGCGCGACGGATGACGGCGCCGGAGATGCCGTGGCGCCAACGCCGGGAACCGACGCCACCGATGGCGCGGGCGCCTCTGATGAGGGCGCAAAGCCCGAAGAAGGCACCGGCTCGACAACAGCCGATACTGCCGCGGAAAGCGCGGGGGAGAACAAGCGTCCCGCGAGCGACGACGAGACCATCGGCACCTACGACAAAGAAGAGCCTTCTCAAGGCGCAACCGCAGCGGACAAGGACGCGGACGATCGGGGCGGCACGCAGATCGAGAAGGCCTGGCGTGCGATTGCCCAGACAGGCGACCCTCTCATTGTTGGTATCGCAATCTTGATCGTTGGTGTCATTGCCGCTGCGATAGTGCTGGTCATCGCCAAAAAGCGCCAGAAATAGTCTTTGAGCAAATGAGTCAATATAAGAGGGAGAGCGAAAAGTAACAAAACGTTTACGCTGACTTTTTACTCATAATTTGATTCATTTAAATAAGTAATTCACTCATTTTCATTAAAACGGCTCTGTTCTCAAAACTGATAAGAGAACAGAGCCGTTTTTCTTTGACAGGTTATCTAAAAAGAGGTTATTCACTTATAGATATGCTATTGGCATAGCATTAATTGCGCGATGAAAACCCTGTTCTTTTAAAACCGAAATTCCGTTGACTACCAGGCAAAATACGGTCAAGATTGCGTTGAAAAACGACCAGATTTTGGGGCTGAGACCATCGTGGGGATGGCCCATCAACGAAGAGAAGGAGGACGCATGCGAGCAGTGGTAAAGCGCAATGCTCAAGCAGCGCTGGCCCTGGCGGTATCGCTCTTGTGCGCCATCAGTTTGCTTGGCACGCCGCGCGTGGCCCTGGCCGAGGGCGCGGAAGCGTCGAGCCCGGACAATGCGCCGGCGGCTGAGGCGATTGCCGTTACCGGCGTGGACTTCATGGAGCCCACGGCCGAGGGCTGGGAGCTGCTGAAGGTGCAGAACGGTGCCGGCAAGAGCATCTACCTGGATATCCAGAAGAACGGCGCCTATCTGGCCCAGCGCATGGCCTACGCAATTCCCGAGGATAAGGATATCGAGCAGGATCGCGATACCGATTACGCGGGCGAAGGTGCGAAGCTGGCCCATATCGTGGCGCTTCAGATGACCGAGAACCGCGCTGGCGACGAGGGTCAGACAGACACGGTCGCCCTCACGCCGAGCGACGCCTTCGGGGTGTTTGCCGAACGCGACCGCTACGAGATTACCGTCCACGACGCCGCCCGCGAGGGCCAGGTGCTCTACGAGGGCACGGTGTACCCCGTCTACGCCAAGCTAACGGCCAGCGACGGCACGGAATCATACGAGCTTCTGGGCCTGCGCACCCAGGGCAAAACCTTGGTAGACGGCGCCCTGGTGGACGAGCCGACGCGCAGCAACGTCGGTGCGGGCGCCACCTACTACACGGCCCTCGATGAGGGCGCCGACCGCGTGGCCTTCGCGCTGCAGCCGGCAACGGCTCAGGACGCCGAGGGCCAGGACGGGGGCGCCGCTTTGGACAATACTTTCGTGCGTGGCAAGGGCTACTTCGCGGTGGCCTACAAGCAGGTTGCCTCCGACGCGGTTTCCGGAGCCATCAACTACGTGGACACCGAGGGCAACGTCGTGCGCAGCGATTCCGTCAGCGGCATTACCGACGAGGGCGTGCAAGCGACGTTCGAGAAGTCCTTCTTCGTGAAGGGCAAAGCGGACGCCGAGGGCAACACGGCTCCCAGCAAGTACTACCGCGTCATCAAGAATCTGACGGGAACAACGGTGACCCTTACCCCGACGCAGCCCACCTACGTGGTGCGCGTCATGGAGGTGGCGGGGGCTGACGCCAACGCCTACGAGGTGGTTATCAATTACGTCGACCAGGACGGCAAGCAGCTGTGGAGCGACGAGGTGGATATCAAGGGCCTGGGCTACCAGTACACGCTGCCCAACACCTTCTCGATGAAGCAGGCTTCGGGCGTGAACTACTACACGCTCGATCGCGTACAGGCCGATCGCCCCCAGCCCGAGAGCGACGACGAGCCGGCGGCACAGGCCGAGGGAGACAACCCCTGGGCCGATGCCAACCCGGTCATCAAGTTCGACGGTAGCATTGCCGATGCCAGCTACGCGAATTCGTTCGGTTCCGAGAACGGCAAGCGCGTGCTGACGGCGGTGTACCAGAACCAGGACGTCGACAAGACCGTGAAGCTGACCATCGTGGAAGTGGACGGTTCCACCAATACCGAGATCGGGCGCGTGGAGAAGACGGTCACCCCCGACGAGGCCGCCGTGTACACGCCGGCTGCCAAGACGGTGGAGGGCGTCGCTTTGGTGCCGTGGTCGGGCAACCAGCAGGAGATCACCTATACCTGGGCCAGTCTGCAGGAGGGCGTTGACCTGCTGCAGTACGTGTACTACGTGCCCGAGGACTACGTGCCGGGCGCGGCCTACGACATTACCGTGCAGTATCTGAACGTGGCTAACAGCCAGGTGCTGCGCACCGAGACGTTGACGGTGGACCCCGAGATCACCGACTTCGTGGAAATTATCGGCGAGGAACGCTTCACCGCCGAGGGCAACGAGTACGTGCGCCTTGACGGCCAGGAGACGGCCATCCGTCACGCCTACTTCTCGCCCACGCGTACCTACACCATTTACTACCGCGACGTGAACGACGTGCTGAGCTCGAACATCACCATCCAGCGCACGCAGATCATCGACACTGAGCGTGTGGTGACCGTGCCGGGAACGACGGTGGTAACGGCGGCTCCCGCCACTACGACGGTGACTGAGGGCGCCCCCGCAGGCGCTGCGCCGGCTGGTGCGGCCGGAGCGGCCGGGGCCGCCGGAGGTGCCGGAGCTGCGGCTCCCACCACCATCGATGCCGGTGTAGGCGCCGGCGATGGCGCCGCCGTGATTGGCGACGATGCAACGCCGCTGGCGAACAACGAGGGTGTCACCACGGGTGAGGAGCGCATCGCCGATGACGCCAACGCCCTGGCTTCCGGCGTTGAGCCGGGCAGCGAAATGGGCGCGGGCACCGTGGCCGGCATCGTGCTGAGCCTGGTGGCCTTAGCCGCGCTGGGCACCGCCGCGTTTTTGTGGCTGCGCTGGCGCAAGAAGAAGACCGCAACCGATTCGACGATCGCGTAAGGAGGGGAGGACACCATGACAAAGCTTCTGAGTAACAAGACATTCAAGCGTTTCCTGGGCATTGCTCTGACCATCCTGCTTGTGGTCACCCTGATGCCCCACATCCAACCCGCCTACGGCGACGGAGAAGCGGCAGCCACCAACGAGAGCACCACGTTCACCGAGGAATTGTCAGACGCGACCGTGGGGGCGGATGAGCCGCAGGCAGCTGACTCTGACCAGGCCGATACTGGTGTTGTGGAGGCAACTTCGACCTCGACGGGCTCCCTTGATGCCGCCGAGGCGGTTGACCGAGAGGCCCTCGAGGCCATTGCCGGCGCGTCGGTTGGCGAGGGCGACGCCGAGGGCGTCGAGCGTCCCGTGGCCCAAGGCACCGTAAACGCCATGCGCTACATGCTGGCGGCCCGCAATATCAGCACGCACCCCATTCCCGCGGGAACGACGGAGCGGGGAACGCTTTCCTATACGGACGGGGGGACGTACGAGCTGGTGGTGTATGGCACCTTCAAGGGCCATATTGACGTAAGCGGTGGCTCCACTCTTACCATTAAGGGCAACGGCATCATTGATGGCGACGGTGTTGGTACAGTTATCCATGTAAATGGAGGCAACAGCACGTTGATTATCGACGGAGATAAAAGCGATGCCAAGAAGATCCTCACCATCACCGGCGGCAACGGTGGCACCAAGCTTAACGACACGAAGAACTTCCCTAACTATAAAGGCGGCGGCGGCATCTTGGTGCAACGGTCTTATACGAATGGTGAAGATAAAAACTATGGAACGGGTGCGACGCTCGAGTTTCGGTACGGCAAGGTTGACGGCAACAAGGCCGAAGCCGGTGGCGGTATCTACATCGATCGCGGCTGCACTTTCATCATGGAAGACGGCATTATTTCGAACAACGAGACGGTTAAGACCAAGTTCACAGGTTCGGTAGCGGATGCGTCGAGCAACGTCACAGACAACGTTCAAGTGATCAGCGCCGGCGAGGGCGGCGGTATCTATGTGGCCGGCGGCTCGGTGTTCAAGGGCTATAAAGATGCGACCGGCACAATCCATGCCGACAAAGGCAGCGGCCGTAGTGAGGTGTGGGAGCAGGCCACTCCCGCTGAGATCAAGGCGGGCCAAATCATCAACAACAAAACTACCACCACCTACGACTGGGGCGGGGGTGGCATCTTTGTCGAGAGCAAGGGTGTTTTGAAGCTGGGAAATTCCTGGATTACCGACAACACGGCCCAGGGCCTGGGAGGTGGCATTGCCGGCTGTCCCCATGCCAGCATCGGTATCGGCAAGATTGAGGACGGCTTTGCGCTGTACGGCAATACGGCCAATCGCGACAAGTGGCCCACGAATAAGTACCTTGATAACCTGACGGTGAGCTACAACGGCAAAACCTATCAAGCGGGCGACCGCTGGGCTAAGGCCGACGGTAACATGACGGCCGCCAAAGCCATGGATTACTACTGCACAAATGTGAGCTACGTTTCCGGCTACGGCGATCGCGCCATTGCCTGGACGGGCTACGCGACGGGCTCGAAAAAGGCTATCGAGGCCCATACGGGCTCTGCAGCCACGGGTACGCTGCCGCGCGATATCGTAATTCGCAACGGAGAGTCTGCGGTGGTTCCCGGCGAGTCGCTGGGTCTGACCAACACCAAGCCGAAAACCGAAGAGGTGACGGGCCGCTCGGTGATCATCAAGGGCAACCAGAGCTCCACTCATGGCGGCGGCATTGGCTGCAACGGCACTATTCTCATCGGCGACCTCGGCACGGGTGATCAGTGCAATGGGCTTTCGTTGTCCATCAACAAGGAGTTCAAGAACAGCGACGGCGACGCCATCAAGCTGAAGGGCGGCGAATTCACCTTTAAGCTGAAGAAGGACGGTGAGGAGCTGGCTACGGCCACCAATGCGGCTGATGGTTCGGTGACGTTTGTCGTGGATGACGAGACCGCTGTGAAATCCCTCCTAGGGGACGAGGGCGGCACGAAGACGAGCTACTTGACTATTGAAGAAGATCGCCCAACTGGAACTCCTATCAAGTACGCGGAAGACGTGAAAGTCACTCTGAAAGTGCGTCATGACGTGCAGACGATCTCCTATCCCAACTCTACCGTTGACGTCACCTATCACACGCCGGTTATCACCGAGATCAAGATGAATGACAAGGCGTACCAAAATGGCGCCTTTACCATGGTGAACACGGTCCAGCTGAAGGAGACGGTGGAGTATAAGCCGGTAGGTTTCGAGGCTACAAAGAGTCTGATTACCTCGCTGAACGATGAGCTAGAGCTGAAGGATCGCGTCTACACTTTTGAAGTCGAAGGCGTTGATGGCAAGAGGAACAGCGATGGCTCCTATCTGGCAAACGGTAAGGTGCAAGCGAGCACTGACGCCGATGGCAAGGTGGTATTCGACACGATTGCTATTGCGTCGTTTCTTCAAAGTACTCCCACCGCGGATTGGAAAGATGGTAGGACCGTTAATGTTGAACTAACGCTGCGCGAGGTCGTTCCTGAGGATACCGGCAACATTTCTTACGATAGGGACGACCACAAGTTGACTTTCCAGGTATGTGCCACCGCCGAGCGCACGGAGGTCGACAACGTGGCTGGTAAGAAAATCACCACGGTGACGCCGCATATTGTCGAGGGCTCGATGAGGCTTGACGGCGAGCCCGTCGTAGAGAAGCCCCGCATCGTCAATACCCTGCAAGTGAAGGGCGAATGGCAACCGACGGCCTCGAAGCACTACTACGGCACTCTGAGTGACGACACCTCCTTCGCTTTCTCGGTAAAGGAAATCGCAGCGGTGGCCGATATCGCCAACGTCGATCTGACGGGCGGGGAGCTGGTTTCGCGGGGCATTGCCAGCAAATTTGACGAGAACGGCTTCTCACCGGTGGCCTTCGATAAAATCGATTACGACAAGATCGAGCATGATCAAGAGGGAGACACGCACTGGTACCTCATGAGCGAGGACAGCGGGCAAGATCCCACGGTGTACGTCTTCGAAGTCAACGTTGCCAAGTCCCAAGACAAGGAGTCGCTCGTCTCCACGGTGAAGAACGTTTACTTCGCCGCCACGGCGGAAGAGACGTCGCTGACTCTGCTGCAGGACAAAGAGGCTGGTGCGCAGTTCTACAACGCTGATACCTCCATGGATTTCGGGCTGTACAGCTACAGCGTGAATGCTATGAGCAACGAGCCGGTGGATCAGCAGTGCTTGGTGGACCCGAAGGTCATCAAGCAGCTGGACGGCCGCACCATCAAGGCCGACGAATTCCGCTTCAAGCTCATTCAGGTAATGGAGAAGGACGACTGGGCCAATACTTCCGGTCCTGAAATTTCCGCTACCACGAACGACGAGTTCGGCATGGTGGACTTCGACAAGGCGAACAACCTGGCTGCCGAGGGCTTGGACCCGTGCTGCCTGCTGTTCACGGCGCCGGGCACCTACCAGTATCGCGTTATCGAGGACGCCGACTACAAGAAGGACCCCTCGGTTACCTATAGCGACCAAGTCATCACCTTCACGGCGGTCATTGAGCTGCAAGACGCCGAGGGCCGCAACGTGCAGACCGACGAGAACGCAGGCCCTGGTGTGCAGCTGGTGTGTACCGACATGTTCTACGGTTACCTGAACGACGAGGGCCAGAATGTGCGCTACAAGGACCAGTACGTGGATGCCGACACCAAGGGGGAGGAGTGGGAGCCGAGCGCCGCTGACTTCCCGCAGCTGAACATGGACTGGCATCCCACCATCGTGAACACCGCCAAGCCCATGGACCTGAAGGTGCGCAAGACGAGCGTGCTCGACCGCGCCGAGGGTCTGGAGGGCGCCACCTACGGCCTGTTCATGGTCAGCGGTGACGGTCAGGGCGACGTATTCCTGGCCAGTGCCACCTCGGACGCCGAGGGCTGGATCTATTACGAGGACGTGAGCCTGAGCGCCGGCAACCTGTACTACTTCAAGGAGCAGGCGGCGCCGGCCGGCCACACGGTGAGCGAGTTCCGCAGCCCGTACTTCTACGTGGAGACGAGCGTGGACCCGGCAACGAACATCACGTCCTGCGTGATGAAGTACACCGACACGAAGCTGGCCCTGGGAGATGCCGTCGAGCCGTTGTCCGCTGAGGCATCCATTGAGCCGCTGGCCGAAGCCGACGGAGCAACCGTCGACGCCGCTGGGGAGGGCGCGGGCGCCGATGACGCGACGGCCGGCGACGCCGCAGCTGACGACACCGGGGCTGGCGATGCCGCCGACGGAGCCACCGCGGCTGATACGGGCTCGACGCCCGAGTTCACCGAGGACGGCACCATGCTCTTCACCTACGACCACGAGGGCGGCGTCTACGACGAGGCCACGCTGGTGGAGTTCAACAAGCTGGACACGCGCACCCACGAGTGGGTCGAGGGCGCGAAGCTGTCGGTTCTCGAAAAGGATACGGGCACAGTGGTGGCCCAGTGGACCTCGGGCAAAGCCCCCGAGAAGCTGCAGAAGCTGCTGAACGTGGGCACTACCTACGTGCTGCGCGAGGACGAGGCGCCTGAGAACTACCAGAAGGCCGCTGACGTGGAATTCGTCATCGACCAGTACGGCAAGGTGGAGATTCTGGCCGGCACCGAGAACGGCAACGCCGTGCTGAGCGACGCCACCATCACGCTCTACGACACCATGCTCGACGCCGAAGAAGTGGTGCCCGAGGAGCGCGAGCGCGTGCGCGAGGTGCCGGAAACGGGCAAGACGGTGCAGGAGCAGCCCGACAAGCTGGCGAAGACCGGCGACACGCTGCCCCTGATGGGCTTGGGCCTGCTGGCCCTCGGTGCGCTGGCGCTGGCCGTGGCGGCGCTCCGCCGCAGCCGTCGCCAGGAAAACCGTGGAGTGCACCGCCGCTAATTTGAACAGCAAGGGGGCTGCCGACGCGCTGTAGGTGCGCGGCAGCTCCTTGGACGGCACGGTGCTGCGCGCCGCCTTCGGGACGCGTCCGTGAGAGCGGGCGCGTCCCGTTGTATAATAGGCGGGTTGTCAGTATGCCGCCTGCGGGCGCTTGCGCGGAAAGGATGCCCCTTGAAGAAGGCTCTCCTGCTTATATTGGGCATCGTCGCCGCGTGCTTCCTTATCGGCAACGCCGACTATCTGGCCTCTTTCGTCGACACCCTGCGCACAGGCGCGTTGGTGCCCCTGGTGTTGGCCGTCATTCTCATGCTGGCGCGTCACTTGGTACAGGCGGCCTCCTACGACGCGGCCTTCGACGCCGTGGGTCATCGCACGGGGTTCTGGCACAACGTCATCCTCATCTTCTCGCTCGTATTCATCAACACGTTCTGCCTGTTCTCGGGCGCTACGGGAGTGGCCTTCATCATCGACGACGCCCACCGCGAGGGCTGCGATGCGGGGCAGTCCACAGGCGGCGCCATCCTCTCGCAGATCGGCTACTTCGCCGCCATCTTCGTCATCTCGGCCATCGGCTTCCTTACCATGCTCATTGCCGGTCAGGTGAACTTCTTGTTCGTTGCGGGCGCCATTGTGCTGGCGGGCACGTTGCTGGCGCTGTCGAGCCTGTTTGTCATCGGGTACAAGAAGCCGCGCCTGCTCTACCGCTTTTTCATGGGGCTGCAGAAGGTGCTCGACAAGATCATCGGCGTGGTGCACAAGGCGCTGCCGAGGGGCTGGGGCCGCAAGATGGCCCACTCGTTCCAGAGCACGGCGAACATCCTGGCCCACAACCCCCAGGGCACGCTCATTACCGTGGCCTACGCCTCGCTGTCGGCCATTCTCAACATGATGACGCTGGTGGCCATCGGGTTTGCCTTCGGCTTCGAGTCGGTGGCGCCGCTGGTGGCGGCCTTCGCCGTGGCGGCCATCTCGGTTATCTTGAGCCCCACGCCCCAGGGTATCGGCGTGGTGGAGGCGGCCATTGCGGCCATCCTTACGGCTTCGGGCTGCTCGCTGGCCACGGCTACGGCCATCGCGCTGGTGTATCGCGGCATCATGTTCTGGGTGCCCTTCTGCATCGGCGCCGTGCTGCTGTCGCAGTCCGGCTTCTTCGCTTCGAAGAAAACGGCGTCCGAGGAGCAGAAGCACAAGGACATCGGTTGGATCTCGGGCACTTTGGTGGCTTTGGTGGGCCTCGTGAACATCGGCCTGTCGTTTATGCCCAGCAGCTTCGCCCCGTATACCATGCTCACCTCGTGGATCGATATGAGCAGCATCTTCGTGGGCGCGCCGCTTATTGTGGGCTCCATGCTGCTTCTGGTATGCGCCGTCGGGCTTATTCTGCGCTTCCGCACCGCGTGGGCCTTCACGCTGTGCCTGCTGGTGCTCATAGCGGGCAGCGAGTTTCTATTCCAGGGCACTATTCATGTGGGCATCGCCGGCATTCTGCTGGCCATTTGGCTGTTCATCAAACGCGCGGCCTTTGACCGTCCTTTCTCGCTTGGTTCGCTGGAGCGCTACGCCAACGACGCTCTGAGCCATGCCCGCAAGCGTATCGACGCCTTTCGCGCCCGTTTGGAGCAGCGCCGTCAGGCTCGCCGTGGCGCGCGGCAAGATTTACGTACGAAAACAGGTTGGGAACAGCAGGCCGAAGAAGGCGTAACGCTGAGTAAGAAGGCCCACGAACAAGGTATGCTGCCCCTAGAGCGCGACACGGACGCGTAATCGAGTGCACCCGCCGCCCGGTCGCTCCCACGAAAAACGGAGGTGGCCGGCATGCGCGGCAATTTGCAGAAAATCATGATTGGCATCGTCGTCATCATTGTGCTGGCGTTCATATTCTTCTCGGGGGATTCCCTCGTCAAGCTTATCGATACCATCAAGCAGGGCATTCCGGCCCTCATCATTGCGGCGGTGGTGGCGCAGGTGTGCAAGTACCTGGCCCAGGGCCGCGGGTTTCAGGCTTGCTTCAACACCGTTAACGGCCATATCAGCTACTCGACAGGGCTCTCGCTGGTATTTGGCACCTTCTTCATGAACACGGTGGCGCCGTCCATGAACCTGGCCGGCACATCGCTGGTTATGGCCACGGCCACGAAGAACGGCATGCAGGCGGGCAAGGGCACCACAGCGGCCCTGCTCATGCAGCTGTCCATCGACACGGGCTTCGTCATTATCATGCTCGTTACCTTCGGTGTGCTTTCCCTGACCGTGGGCTTGCAGCCCGGCTGGCTGGCCGTGGGCGCCGTGGCCATTGCCCTGGTGGGCGGTTTGGTGCTGCTCATTACTGTGGGCGGCCTCAAGCCCAATCTGGTGCTGAAGGTGCTGCATCCCTTCGTGAAGCTGGCCGATAAAATTCTGGCGAAGTTCAAGAAGGGCCCCGTGGACGATGCTGTCGAGCGCACCATCCACAACTTCTCCAGCGCGGCTCACCTCATCACGAAGAACCCGCGCAAAACCGTGCAATCGTTTCTGTGGACCACGCTGTCCAGCGTCTGTGAAATGGGCTGCTTTGTGCTGGTGGGCTACGCCTTCGGCGTCCATCACCCAGAAGCGCTGATTTGCGGGTACGTGGTAGCGACGCTGTTTGCTATGATCTCGTTTGTGCCCCAGGGTGTCGGTGTGGTGGAGGCTGCGGTAACCGTGGCGTTCTCCCTGTTCGGCATTGGCGCTGGCACGGGCTTGGCGGTAGTGATGGTCTACCGCGGCATCGTGTTCTGGTTGCCGTTCCTGGTAGGCGCGTTTGTTATTCAGCGCATGAAGGCCTTCGTGCCCAAAGAGCGCAAGGACCTGAAGAGCCAGGCGCAGCAGCTGGATGCCAGCCTGCCGCCGAAAACCGAGGCTACGGCCAAGGTGGAAGCTGCGGAAGCCGCTAGCGTTCAAAGCCAGATGGCCGCAGCGGCCGCGGCCAAGGCTCAGGCCGAGGCCGAGCGCGCCAGTGCGCGGGCAGCGAAGGCCCAGGCCGAGGCGCAGTCGGCCCAGGCTGAGGCGGCCAGCGTCCTGGATGACGCGACGGCCGCGGGCGGCGTAGCAGCGAAGGATGGCGCAGTGACAGCGATTGGTGCGGCGCCCAGAGCGCGGGGTGCCACGACGGCGCCGGACGACGCGACGGCAACGAAGAAAGGGAGTCATTGATGGCAGAGACGGAACTGACGGGGGCGGCCCTGGAAGTGGCGCAGAAGCGCGAGACCCACGGCTTGAATCACACGCTGGGCGTTCATTTCACGACGGTGGAGAAGGGCCTGGTGGCAGCCGATATGCCCATCACCGAGGATCTGCTGCAGCCCTTCGGCTTTCTTCATGGCGGCGCGACCATTGCGCTGTTGGAATCGGTGGCCTCGGCCGGCGGCGAGCTGGTGTGCGACCTGGAAACCGAGCAGCCCTTTGGCGTCGAGGTGACCATCCGACACAAGAAGAGCGGCAAGCTGGGAGATGTGGCTCACGGCGTGGCGAAGCTCACTGAGCGCAAGCCTTCCAGCAAGGTAGGCTACAAGCTGTACTGGGATGTGGCCGCCTATGACGGCGAGGGCGATACCATCAGCGACGGCGTCATCGTGGTGAAGGTGGTCCCCAAGGCCTACCTGGCCGAGAAGGAAGCCGCCCGTAAGGCTGCCAAGGAAGAGTAAGGCGGCGGGCTTGCCAAGGGGGAGCAAGATGGAGCCCCTCAGTCTTTCAGGGCAAGTGAGATGCTGGCGGCCGGGTCGATATGGACGAGTGAGACGTTGACGGCCCAGTCGACAGCCCCCAAGCCACCGGGCAGGTAGGCTTTAAGCGATATGCGAGGGGGAGCACCGCCCGAGTGGGCGCCCTCCTTGCTTTGCGAATAGTTCGCGAGTTTTCTCTTGCCCGTGTCGGCGTATGTGGTATCATAGCGTTCGCTGTCCGCAAGGGCACACTTCGGGATGTGGCTCAGCTTGGTAGAGCGCTGCGTTCGGGACGCAGAGGCCGCAGGTTCAAATCCTGTCATCCCGACCACGACTGTTAACGACCCTGCCAGGGCAACCCGGCAGGGTCGTTTTGCGTCCAGAGGATTTGAGCCTGCGCGCAGGTTAGCTTCGGAACTGCCCACTGGGCAGTTCCTACGCACGCCGGAGGTGCAAATCCTGTCATCCCGACCATGACTGTTAACGACCCTGCCAGGGCAACCCGGCAGGGTCGTTTTGCGTCCAGAGGATGTCGCCCAAGTGTGCGTAGCGGCGATCCGGTGAGCCGCCGCGCAGCTGAACTTGCTAGCCAGGTTCCAAAAACGGCTGGTTTGGTTCCCGTGTCTGGCGCAGCCTGAAAACCTGACCTGCGGTTTCGCTGTAGCAGGGAACCAAACCGCCCGCTTTTGGTGCGAGAAGGGGAACCAAACCGCCCCGTTCTGGAACCTAGCGGCACCGAGAGGGACCGAAGCGGCCGGTTTTGGCCACGCCGCGGGAACCAAACCGGCCGGTTTTGGAGCCTTTTGACCCTGCGGGACCCAAACCACCCGGTTTTGGCCACGCCGCGGGACCCAAACCACCCGATCTTGATGGTGCTGGGGAACCAAACCACCCCGGCCTGGAACCCTGCACCACCTTTCTCGGGCCTTAGCCGCCCTGCTCGGGCGTCGTGGCGCTTGGACCGGGCTTCGAGCAATCTTTCTCGAACCTTGCGGCGCTGAAAGGAGCCGAAATGCGTCCTACAGCGTCTCTTCCTTTTTGAAGCGATTGACGAGCGCGATGAGCTCTTGGCGAGAGTGGACGTCGCATTTGCGGTAGATGCCCTTGATGTGCGAGTTCACGGTGCTCTCGGCTACGAACAGGTCCTCGGCGATCTCCTTGGCGCTCTTGTTGCGGGCTGCCAGACGCAGCGTGTCCGTCTCGCGACGCGAGAGGCGGAAGGTTTCCTGGATGCGCCGATAGGCGGCCTCGTCGGCGGCCATGGTCATGCAGGGCGGGGGCGCCACGGGTGCCACGGGCGCTGCAGACGCGGCGTCCGAGCTAGCCGTAGGGGCACCGGCGTCCTCGGCGGCAGTCAGCGGCGACCCGGCAGCGGCGGCGTGGGCCACGGGGGCGGCGAAGGCGACCGCTTCGCCTGACGCCGCGGGGGCCGCGCCGGAAACAGCCGGGGCTGCGGGCGGACGCGACTGCTTCGCAACCACCGTCGGAAACACGGCCGCAGGATGGCGCGTGCTCTTGAACAGCATGGCCGCCATAACGGCGATGACGATAGAGACCGCCAAAAAGGCCAGCACCACCGTGGTGATGAGGATGGGCAGCACGTCGATTTCCAGGCTGAGCAAGTCGCGGCTGCCAATGTAGAGCACGCTGACAAGATGGCTCACTCCCACCACCAAAATGAGGTAGGCCGCCGAGGCTTGCACAATGCCCGTGTGCTTGGACTGGGCGTTGCTCAGCACCAAAAGCCAGATGAATACCTCGATGAAGTTAAGTCCGGCGATGGTGGGGAAGTTTCCCAGACTTTGGGACCCCAGCATGCCCATGCCCGTCAGCAGCACCGCACCGATAAGGGTGATAACCACAATGGCGAAAGCCAGCATATTGGCGGAGTTGCGCAGCTTGCCGCGCGGGCGATACAGGATGGCAAGCACGACGGCCAGCAGCCCCAGATATACGTAAATGAGCACCCGAGTGTCGGGCGGATAGTCCTGGGTGGCGCTGAGGGGATTCACCATGCAGCGGCTGGCCGTGGCCAGATACACCAGCAGCACGGATGGGACGATCAGGTTCAGCGGCATCTCCGAGAAGCGCGTGGGGCCGCTGGCGAAGCGGCTCTTAGTGGGGTGCTGCAAGACGAGGTATACCAGCACGGCCGACACCAGCGGGTAGGCAATGGAGAACATCCAGGCGTGCAGTCCTAGCCCGAGTCGCAGGGCTGTAATAATGCAGAAAAGCAGATAGGAAAGCAGAAGGTCGTAGGCCGCCCGCTTCTGGCTGGCGTACACCAGCTGCAGGCTCCAGAACGCGAACATAATGGGCACGAACACAGCCGAGAAGCCAATCCCCAGGCCCATAAGGAGCCACGCCAGGTCGCTGTTGAAGTCGCACAGAACCAAGCATCCAATGCCGATGCTGCCCACGCAGCTGACTCCTATCATGACGGCGCGATTGGACAGCACGCGCTCGGCCTTCCCCTTTCGTCCGGCCCAGAACAGGCCCAAGGTGGCTACGAGCAGAACTGCCGAATAGGCGAGCCAGCAGAGATAGCTGGAAAAAGCGCCGTCTTTATGGAATGAGAACGTAATAGGGTAGAGCAGCTGATTATGGATAGAGGGCCACACCATGGCCATGCCGATAATCGCGATGATCTGTTGGCGCGTTGGTTTGAAACGACGCGTTGCTTGCTCCATAACCTCTCCCTTGTCCCTCTCCTTGCTTCCCTATTATCCCTAACCGCTTTGCGCTGCGCCAGCAGGAAAATCTCCTCAATTTTCCCCAACCTCCCCAAAAACCTCCCCAATCGATGGGGAATGAGGGGGTAAAACGGCTTTCCCCACCACCTGGGGAATACAGGATTTCAACGAGTTGGCAAACTTCTCCTTGTCGTTCGATTCGATTGAAGGGGTCTAGGAATATGGAACGCATTGAGGAGAAGGAGATGGCTGCGGCAAGCGCTGATACCGCGCGCGCTACAGATACTTCTGTAGACGCAGTGGCGCCCGCGAGCGCTCTGCCCACCTCCGCTATGAGCGCGCAAGCGCTCGCCGCTATGGCCGCCGGGCAGGAAATCGATCCGGCCCAGTTTGAGTTCGGCGGCATGCTGGCCAGCCAGATCGGCGCCGATATGTCCGACGAGCGCGACGGGAAGAAGAAGGATCCCGAAGAGCTGGAGCGCGAAGAGGCCATGCGCGCCGCCGCCCGTCCCCAGGACTGGAAGGCGAAGCTGACCGAGATGGACTTCGAGGCCCGCGTCGATGCCACGGTGGAGTGCCTCGGCCGCAAGAACAACCAGAAGGAGATCCTCGGCGATCTGCTGGAGTTCTGCCGCGAGGAGCGCACCGAGGAAGAGACCGAGGCGTTTCTCGAGGGCCACAAGCAGTTTGCCGACGGCTATCACTCTGCAAGCAAGTATCTGTTGTTCATGCAGCGCACCGGCGCCATCGAGGAGCTGGAGTACGACTGCGAGGGCGTTCTCATTACCGACGAGATGCGCGACGAACTGCGCGAGCTGGGTGCTCCCGAAGAGGAGATTGCCGAGCTGGCCGTCGAGTGGCACTACCGCCTCACCGACGCCGGCGCCGAGGCGCTCAGCCGCTTCAATCCGGTTGACCGCACCCGCGCCATGCTGGAAACCCAGGCGGTTTCCCGTCACGCCTCTTGCGCACGCCTGCTCGAGTTCTGCGAAACGCCGCGCTCGCTGCAGGAGATCACCACGTTCATGGCGAACGATCCGGGGCTGGAGAGAGACCCCCGGACGGGCGTTATGCATATGCAGCCCAGTGCCTATATTGGCAAGCTCGACCAAGCAGGAGCACTGACTTGGGAGAACGGCTGGAAGACAACGGCTGGGGGGATGGAGGTGCTTTCAACGATGACTTGGGAGTAAACCCGCCAAGTCGAACCAAGGGAAGAAGAGCCGCGTGCTCTTGTCTTAAAGGAAAGGAGAGGAACTCATGGCATTTGCTGAAATGACGCGCCGTACCTTCACGAAGCTGGCTACGGCCGCCGCTGCTGCCACTGCCGTCGGCCTGGGTGTCGAGGGCAACCTCCTCGAAACGGAAAAGGCCTTCGCAGAAGACGAGGTCATCAAGCAGAAGACGTTCTGCCGCTCGTGCCCGCGCGCTTGCGGCGTCATCGCCCACATCAAGAACGGGCGCGTCATCAAGTTGGAGGGCAACCCCGACGACATTTTCTCCGCGGGCGGCATGTGCGCCAAGGGCCAGTCGGCCATTCAGGCGCTCTATCACCCGAACCGCACCAAGTACCCCATGAAGCGCGTTGGCGAGCGCGGCGTGGACAACACCTGGGAGCGCATTTCCTGGGATGAGGCCATCGACATGATCGCCAAGGCCATGGCCGACATGCGCGACAAGTACGGCCGCAACGGCCTGCTGGAGACCACCGGTGGCGGTGGCAACCCCCGCATCATCGACTCCATCGCCTTCCGCGACTACTGGGGAGCCGGCAACGTGTACGAGCCCGGCGCCGCTCAGTGCGCTATGCCTCGTACCTTTATCCAGAAGCAGATGGACGGTTGGCTGGGCTTCACCTCCATCGGCGACCAGCAGTGCATCGGCTGCTTCAACCCGAACTGGGAGCTCGACGTATTCGTGCAGATGGGCGGCGGCGGTGCGGCCTCCTCGTCCACCATTACGGCCCGCTACTGGAACGAGCTGCGCGATCGCGGCTGCAAGTTCATCAACGTCGACCCGCGCTTCACCCACGACTCCGCCCGCGCCGATCTGTGGATCCCCATCCGTGGCGGTACAGACGTGGCGGCCATGATGTACTGGATCAACTACATCTTCCAGACCAAGTCCTACGACGAGAAGTTCCTGAAGGAATGGTCGAACCTGCCGTTCCTGGTGGACGTGACCGACGAGTCCACCTGCCCCTATGGCGCCGGCAAGGAGCTGGGCCAGCTGCTGCGTGCCAGCCAGGTGAAGGGTCTGGACATGTCCCGCGGCGAGACCTACGTGTACTTCGACGAGAAGACCGGCAAGGTGTCCCGCGCCTTCGCCATGGGCCCCGACAACGAGAAGGACTACAACCCGCAGCTGTTCGGCACCGTTGAGGTGGAGTACGCCGACGGCACCAAGCGCACCTGCAAGACCGCCGGCCAGCTCCTCATGGAGTCGGTGGCCGACATGACCCTCGAGAAGGCCGCGGAGATCTGCTGGGTCGACGCCGAGCTGCTCGAGACTGCCGCCAAGTGGATCGCCGAGTCCACGAAGTTCGGCGGCGTGGGCAACGGCGTGTCCCACGACCAGAACATCCAGTCCGCTGAGGCCGCTATGTGCACCACGCTGATCAACCAGCTGAAGGGCACCACCCAGCAGCCGGGCGCCAACGCCTCCGGCGGCCGTTTCCGCGGCGAGTACGAGACCGGTCGCGAGCGTGGCCGCTTCACCTACTCCATGAGCTACGACGGCCGTGGCTACTTCAACCCGAACGTCGACGACGACGGCAACCCGCGCGGCCCCTACATCGAGCTGCCCGCTGTGGTCGAGCGTCTCGGCTACATCGAGCACAAGGGCCTGGGCGACTGGAAGCACTCTCAGATTCCGGCCGTGTACGACGCCATCATGACCGGCGAGCCCTATCAGCCCCGCGTGTGGTACGAGCGCTCCGGCAACAAGATGGTCACCCTGGCCGACTCTTCGTCCTGGATCAAGGCCTTCCCGAAGCTCGACTTCATCAGCCACACCTACATGTATCCCACCTCGTTCACCTTCGAGGCCGCCGACCTGATCCTGCCGGCCACCGAGTGGCTCGAGATGGACTACGCTCCCGGCGCTCACGGCGACTGCAACGGCTTCATCGTGGCCTGCGCCCTGACCTACGAGCACGTCGATGACCGTCTCATCTACGGCACCATCTTCAAGCAGCTGGCCGACAAGTACGACGACCCCTACGCGAAGAACGTGTACTACGTGGACAAGGAGTACTACACCATCCGCGAGCGCGACCAGTACCTGGCCGACATTGCCATCAAGGGCATGACCTGGGAAGAGACCAAGGCCGTTAACGGCTGGCGCAACTCGACCGCCGAGGAGTTCTGGGAGGGCTACGAGAAGAGCCTCAACCAGCACCTCATTGTGGACGAAGAGGGCATCTACCAGGGCATGGGCTGGAAGGGCCTCGACTACACCACGTGGGCCGAGGACATCGAGGACAACCCGCGCAAGAACCAGATGTACATGGACCGTCTGCTGTACATCTGCCGTCACGGCGACGACCCGGCCGGCGAGCTGCCGCCCGCGTCCGTGGACTACTCCACCGTGCCGTTCTACGTGGAGCCCGCCGACTTCCAGGATGACGAGATCCGCGAGAAGTATCCGCTGGTCATCTCCAACGGCCGTCTGCCCTACTTCCACCACTCCACGCTGCGCAACATCCCCTACCTGCGCGAGACCTATCCCGTGCCGGAAATTTGGATCAGCCCCAAGGCGGCCGAGGAGCGCGGCATTGTGACCGGCGACTGGGTGAAGATCACCTCCAAGCGCTGCGAGGAGAACGAGGTCATCGCCGACGGTATCCGCGCCAAGGCCTTCGTCACCGAGGGCATCAACCCTGGCTGCGCCTACATGGAGCGCTTCTGGAACCCCGAGTTCCTGGAAGAGGGCCAGGACGCCCGCAAGTCGTGGACGAGCTGCAACTACAACGTACTGTCCCGTCGCGAGGGCCCGCACAACCCCGTTATGGGCACCTACAACCTGCGCTCCTGCAACGTGCAGGTAGAGAAGTCGACCCGTCCCGAGGGCGTGTGGTACGACGCCACCGACTTCCAGCCCTGGATGCCCCAGCCCTGCGATAACACCGAAGGAGGTTACGTAGCATGAGCCGCTATGCCTTAGTTGTTGACGTCGACCATTGCACCGGTTGCAAGGGTTGCGAGATTGCCTGCAAGAACGAGAACGCCATCCCGCTGGGAGAGCGCTGGAACCGCCTTCTGCTGTGCGGCCCCTACGGCGAGTATCCGCACCTGCAGCAGTACTACCTGCCCACGCACTGCCAGCAGTGCAAGGACGCCCCCTGCGTGCACGTGTGCCCCACGGGCGCTTCCTACCGTGACCCCGACACGGACATCGTGCTGGTGGACAAGGAGAAGTGCATCGGCTGCAAGTACTGCATGATGGCCTGCCCCTACGGCGTGCGTGCCTGGAATCCCGAGGAGAACGTGGTGGAGAAGTGCACCATGTGCCAGCACCTCACCTCGGCCGGCGAGCTGCCCCACTGCGTGAAGGTCTGCTCGGTTCAGTGCCGCTACTACGGCGACCTGGACGATCCGAACTCCGACGCCTCGAAGGCCATTGCCGCCAAGGCCGACTCGGCTCACAAGCTGCGCGACTTCGGCAATGATCCCTCTTCGGTGTACCTCCTGTCCTCCAAGTACTGCGAGTGGCGCGAGGGAGCCGACGGCGCTCACGATATTACGCAATACGACTAAAGGAGACAAAGACGATGGAAATCCAATGGCCTCTAGCACTCTTTACCCTCCTTACGTCCATGGGCGGCTGCCTGTTCCTGTTCGTGGGCATCAACGAGTTCACCCGTAAGTCCTCCGTCAGCGGCTTCGTGCCGGCCATCGTGGCCCTGGTGCTGGCTGTCGTCGGCGGCCTGTGCTCGGTGGCTCACCTGGCCCACGTGGACCGCATGCTGAACGCCCTGTCTCACCCCACGAGCGGCATTTTCGTCGAGGCGGTGCTCATCGGTCTGCTGGCCGTCGCCGTGATCGTGTACCTGGTATGCGTGAAGCGCGAGATCGCCGGCGGCATCAAGGCCTCTGCGGTGTGCGGCATGGTCTTCGGCGTGGCTCTCAGCTTCATGGCCGGCCATTCCTACATCATGGCTGCCATCGACACCTGGAACACCATGCTGCTTCCGACGGGCTATCTGCTGACGGCGCTGCCCATGGGCTCGTCTCTGTACTGGGCTCTGGCCGGCCGCGAGGAAGCCGCCAGCAAGTTCATGGGTGTGTGCACCCTGGTGTGCGGCGTCCTGGGCTTCCTGGGCGCAGCGGCCTACGCCGCCGTGGCCGGTGCCTTCTCGGGCGAGAGCATGATGCTCGCGGTTGGCGCCCTGGTGCTGGCCGGCGTCGTCCCCGCGGTGATCGGCGCCCTGGGTACCAAGACGGCGAGCCCGGCGCTTCCGTGGGTGGCCTTCGTGTGTGCCGTGATCGGCGCCCTGTGCTACCGCGTGATGATGTGGGTGGTCTTCACCACGCCCTTCAACTTCTTCGGTGTGATGTAGCGCCTTCCGGGGATGCCCTCGGGCATCCCCCTCGGGGTCGTGGCTTCGCGGCGCGGCCCCGCCCCCCCCCTGGGGCATCGGCGGTTCAGGCCGGTGCCTCCCCTCGGGGCGCTTGTCGGCCCCCCCCTCGGCCCGGCAACCCCCTCACTCGACTTATCCCGATGCTAGATGCGAGAACCCCTCCCTCCTCTCCCTGCGCTTTGTGCTGTTTGGCGCGATGCCCTGCGCGCCAGAGTTCCCCTTCCAGCTTCAAGCCTCTAGCATCGGGATGCGCCGAGTGGCCATCTTGCCGCAGGAAGCGGCAATCATCGAAACGATAGGGGTGATATCGTTATGGAAGCAACGACGATGGAAAAAGCCGACGTGGGCCAGCTCATGGCCATGCGCGAGAGCGTGTATCGGCTGCTGTCCTCGCTCTACTTCAAAGAGCTGACGCTTGACCAGATCAAGTTTCTGCGCGAGACCGATCTTTCCGACCTCGACGAGCTCGATCCGCTGCTGGCCGAAGGCGCTAAGAATATGCGCCACGGGTTGCATCGCGTGAACGAGGGCACCCGCGAGGACCTGGCGGTGGACTACGCCCACACTTTCCTGGCGGCTGGTACGACGAAGAGCGAGAATCGCGCCTGCCCTTACGAGAGCGTGTTCACCTCGCGCGACGGCCTCATCATGCAGGAGGCGCGCGACAACGTGTACCGCATCATGCTGGCGGAGCACTTGGAACCCAACCAGAACCTGCGCATTCCCGAGGACCATATCGCCTTCATCTTCGAGTTCGTGGCCAATCTGTGCGCCCGCTACAACGAGGCTGTAGAGGCCGGCGACGAGGCAGAGGCCATGCGTCTGTTCGCCGTTCAGCGCGACTTCTTCAACGACCATATTGCCAGCTGGATCGACCAGCTGTGCGACGCCATCGAGGGCTGTTGCCGCACGGACTTCTACCGCGGCGTCTCTCAGATGACGCGCGGTTTCGTACGCGCCGACGGCGAAATGCTGAAGGAAATGGAGGACGCGCTGGCCTAGCGCGTTCCGGGGGAAGACGAGGAAAGCCATGGAAAAGACCACGCGACGGGAATTCGTGGTAGGCGCCTGCGCCTTGGCAGGTCTGGTAGCTGTGGGTGGGGTGACCCGCGCCTACGCCGAGGATGGATCGCTTTTGCGACCGCCCGGCGGCCAGGACGAGGAGCGTCTGCGGGCGCTGTGCGTCAAGTGCGACAAGTGCCGATCGGTCTGCCCCCAGCATTGTGTGGAACCGGTCTCGGTGACCGAGGGCTTTTTGGATGCGCGCACGCCCAAGCTCAACTTCCATAAGGGCTATTGCGATTTCTGCGACAAGTGCATCGACGTGTGCCCGACGGGCGCGCTGGTGGCCTTCGATCCCGCGGTCGAGAAAATCGGCATCGCGGTGATCGACCACGAGAAGTGCATTGCCTACACGCGCGGCCTGTGCGAGATGTGCCGCGACTCCTGTCAGTTCGAGGCGTTGACCTTCGACGAGGCCGGGCACCCGTCGGTGAACAGCGACCTGTGCAATGGCTGCGGCGAGTGCGTGATGGCCTGCAAGGTGAACGTGAATCGTACCTTCGACGGCTCGTTCGATCGCGCCATCGAAGTGAGACTGGGGGTGTAGGGCATGACGAAGAAGGAAACGTGCGCGGAGGAGACGGCGGCTGCAGTCGTGGAAGCCGAGACGGTGGTTGAGGGTGGCGAGCCGACGGCGGCTGCAAAAGCCGGAGTTGCGACAGCGTCTGGAGGGGCTGCTGAGCCAATGGCGCCCACTTCCAGGGCAGCGGAGAAGGCCCCCAAGAAGAAGCGCCCCACCATTGTCAAGGTGCGCCGGAGCGCCGTGCTGATCATCTTCGCGTCCGTTGTGCTGGGTTTGCTGTTGTCCAATGGCTGGGGCACGTTGTCCGCCATGGGCTATGGTGCCATTACCTACCTGTGCCCCGTTGGTGCGCTCGAGACGCTGTTCGCCAGCCATACGTTTATTCCCCGGGTGGTTATTGCCCTGGTGGTTGCCCTGGTGGTCATTGCGCTGCTGGGCCGCATGTTCTGCGCATGGGCCTGCCCGGTGCCTCCGTTGCGCCGTCTGTTCCGCGGCGATAAGAAGAAGCATGGGGCGATGGCCGGGCATGGTCCGGAGGCGACCGCGGCTGGCGCCGAGGGTGCAACGTCGGATGAGACGTGCGGCGATGCCGAGGGCGCTGGTTGTGGCATGACGAGGGACGCGTCCGCGGCCCTCGCGGCGACCGAGTCCGGGGCTGCCGCCAAGGAGGCGGCGCATGCCGCAAGCGCCCCGGCGATGGCCGCATCCGGTTGTCACTCGTGCTCTACCTGCGGCTCGTGCAAGCTGCCCCCGGTGGGCGGCAAGCGCGACGGCCTGCAGATCGACTCGCGCCACGGCGTGCTCGCCGGCGCGGTTATCTCCAGTGCCATCTGCGGCTTCCCCGTCTTCTGCTTGGTATGCCCCGTGGGACTGACCATTGCCTTGGTGGTGTGCCTGTTCCGAGCGGTGTTCCAGCAGGACCCCACGGTGTCCATCCTGGTGTTCGCCGCCATCTTGTTGGTAGAGGTGGTGTTCTTCCGCAAATGGTGCCACAAGTTCTGCCCCATTGGCGCGCTGATGAGCCTGGTGGGCGCTAAGGCGCCGGTGCTTAAGCCCCAGGTGGATGAAGAGAAATGCCTGCGCAGCCATGGCATCGACTGCAAGGTGTGCGTGCAAAGCTGCCCCGAGGAGCTTGACCCGCACAGCGCGCGTCTTTCCGAGTGCACGCGCTGTGCCGAGTGCGTGCAGGCTTGTCCGGCCGGCGCCATCAAGCTGCGCACGCGCAAGCCGGTGGCCGAGCGGGTCGCCAACCCAGTGACGACTCCTCCCGTGAGGGACGCGGCGCCGAAGTGCTTGAACTTCCCGAGGACGCCCTGCCCGAATAGGCAGCGGCGCTGAGAGCGGATGCCCTGCCCGCATAGGCGGAGGCGCTGATAGCGGATGCCCTGCCCGCGTAAGCAGCGGCACTGATATGTGGAGGCGGCTTTCGAATCACCCCTTCGGTCCAGCCGCCTCCGCGCCCGTTGAGTCATTTTATGCAGATAGGGGATGAGATCTCATGAAACCAAGAAAGCTGTATGCCGGTAATCCCGGCGTTGAATATCACGTGGCCGCCCAGGGCGCCTCCAGCGATGTGGCCGAGTTCGTCGGTATGATCCAAGAGGCGGGGCTCGATACGCCGGTGGCGTGGTTCAGCCACCAGCACCAGGAAGCTCGACCGGGCCTGTGGCTGACCGAGGGCAATTTCCGCTTGAAGAACGGCTCCTTCGTCGACCCATGGAGCCTGGACTGCTATGGCGCTCAGTATTACGAGCCCTGGTCAAGCGGTCGTCACACCTGCTTGCGCATCGGCTACACCGAAACAGTGCCGGCCGAGGCCAAGCCCTTTGCGACGGTAGGGGAGTTCCTCGATGTGCTCACCGAGTTCGTGCCCGAGGTGGCCGCCGTGGTGGCCGCCAACGAAGCGACTGGTCAAGAGGCGGCCGCCACGGATGAGGAGGCTGCGGGCGCGGATGCTGCGGATGCTGCGGGCGAGGGCGTCCCCGTCGAGGATGCCGCGGATGCGGACGGCGCCCCTGCGGGTGCCGCGACGGCCGAGGCGTCGGAAGGCACGGAAGCTGCGGCTGTGTCCGCAGTGCAGGTGATGGCAGCGATTGCAGGCACCGATCTGACGGCTGAGGTTGTGGCTAGCGTGCCGGCGGATGCGAATGGCCAGGAATCTGAGTTGCCTACGGACGGCAACCTTGCGGAAGCGGTGGCGACGGAGCCCGCCGGGAACCCTGCCACCGAGGCTAAAACGAGCGGTGACGCTGCCGCAGACGCTGCAGCCGAGGCTGAAGCGAGCGGTGACGCCGCTGCAGGCGATGTCGAGGACAGCGAATCAGCCCTTCCGGTCATCGAGTGCAGCCGTCTCATCCAGCCCGATGCCGACTTCGAGAAGCACGGCGCCCTGACGCGCGGCTGGCACATCCAGGTATGGGAAGCCGACGACGAGAACACCCCATACCTGGTAGTATTCGGCTAAAGCGCTCGTGTTCCTCCAGCCCGTCGCGTCTCAGGTTCCAGAAACGGCCGGTTTGGTTCCCTTGTCGCGTATCGCAGCAAAATCTGACCTGGCGTTTTGCCGCGACGGGGAACCAAACTGCTCGATTTCGACAGGGAACGGGGAACCAAACTGCCCCATTCTGGAACCTCAGGGCGTCGAGGGGAGCCAAAGCGCCTGCTTTTGGCAACGCCGCGGGAACCAAATCGCCCGATCTTGGAACCCGGTGTCCTAGGCTCGGAACCAAATCGCCCGATCTTGGAACCCGCTGCCCTGGGCTCGGAACCAAACCGCTCGCTCTTGGAGCCCGGCAGCCCGACTCCGCAGCCAATTCCCCGTGCTCGGGAACAAAACCCGCAAATCGTGGAACCTCGCGGCTCCCTAAGCTTCCTGTACTCGCGGGCGACCAGCGGGGCGGCGAGTGGCTTGGTAGGCTTCGATGCTGGTCAAAGTCACGTTTGTTCCATCGAGTGTGCGTCGACCGTCGAGCTTCTTCTCGCGAATCAGCTGAGAGACGCGCCCAGGAGTGACGTTGAGCATGCGCGCTGCCTCGGCGGCGCTGACCGAGGACTCGCCGAGGCGCGTTTCGTCGGTGTTGGCGTAGAGGTACACAACGCGGGCGTCGTCGCTTTTGAGAGAGGTTGCCTCGGGGATAGGCAGTCCGTAGTCGGCGAGTGAGGCCAGATGGGTTTCAAGGCTGTCCGAGATGCTTTCAATAGCCTCCATGAAGGTTGCGCCTTGGCCAAAACACCCGGGAAGATCGGGGATTTCCGCCCACCAACCGCCTTCTTGCTCCTGCCGAACGAGTGCGCCATAAACATATTTCGCCATGGGGTGACCCTCCTGTTCACTGTTGCTAGCGCCAGCCCGCCAGCTTCGCAATTTTTTGGTAAATGGACGGAAGCACTTCTTTCTTGCCGGTGTCGATGGTGATGAGCGCTGGCACATCTGGCTTGAAGAAGTTGATGTGGTCGCCCTTGCCGTTACGCATGATCCATCCTTCGCGGTTGAGGCGCGCCATGACTTTGCGAGTGCTGTGTGATTCGCGGGATTGCTTTGGCATAGCAGAGCCTTTCTTGCATGCCCCGAAATCGTCTTAATATTAAACTATTTAGAATTAATACTCAACGGCTTCGAGGGCGGCGATCGAGCAGATTGCGCCATTGTGGCACGCCGCGCTTGCGACCTGTTTCCTCATAAACGAACCGCGTGGGAAAATGATATGCATGCAGCGTAAACGACCAGTTCAAATTTATTCGTTCATAAATATAGTGGGTTTTACGGGACGGCTATTTTGACGATAAATCGCTCCAGCATCATGCAATTCCTTTGTTATGGAGGATGCGTTGAATGCGCGCCATTTCTATGATTGCCCTCGGCTCGTAAAGATAATGATGTCAACAGACGGGCCATGATCGAATAGAGGAGGATCACATGGCTAGCGATGGACTGAAGCGGGTGAGCGGGGGCTTGTCCCGTCGTCGTTTTCTCCAAGGGCTTGCGGTAAGCACCGTGGCGGCGGCAGGGCTGACCAGTTGCGCCCCGCAGGCGGACACCGGCGAAGAGTCGCTTTCCGATACCGGGGAGGGCAAGGCTGCGGGGTATCAGTACGACTGGGAAACGGCCGAGGGAGAGATCGTTCACGGCGTCTGCCCGAAGAACTGCTATGACACGTGCCGTATCTGCACCAAGGTAGTGGACGGTGTGGCTGTTCAGATCCGCGGTGACAAGGACAACCCCTACACGGCAGGCAGCCCCTGCGTGAAGGGCCAGACCTACTTGGATTACCATTACTCCGAGGACCGCATCATCTACCCCATGAAGCGCGTGGGGGCCAAGGGTCCGGGCGCGCAGTTCGAGCGCATCTCGTGGGAAGAGGCTGTGCAGACCATTACCGATCGCTTCAAAGAGATCATCGCCAATGAGGGTTCCGAGGCCATTGTGCCCTACACGTTCTCGGGTACTTTCGGTCTGATCAACGGCTGCTTCTTCAGCGGCGTTTTGCGCTTCTTGTACCGCATGGGTGCTTCGGCTTTGATGCCGAACATGTGCGAGGCAGCCGGTGTGGCGGCTCTGCCGTACACCTACGGTGCGCAGAAGGACGTCGATCCTGAGCAGTACGCCAACACCAAGCTGTACGTTTCCTGGGGCAGCAACTTGTCGGCCACTTCGGTTCATGCCGTCAAGTATGTGAAGCAGTGTATTGAGAACGGCGGCAAAGTGGTCGTCATTAACCCCTTCCGCATCCCCCTGTGCGAGTGGGCCGACCAGTGGATCAAGATTCGCCCCGGCACCGATACGCCGTTTGCCCTCGGTGTGGTGAAGATTCTGCTGGACGAGGAAATTTACGACAAGGAATATGTCGGCAAGTACTGCATGGGCCTCGACGAGCTGAGAAAGGCGGCCGACGAGTGGCCGGCCGAGCGCGTTGCCGAGACCTGCGACTGTACGGTAGAGGAGCTGCAGACGTTCGCCCGCACCTATGCCGAGGCGGAGACCTCTATCATCCAGATGGGAATGCAGGTGAATCGCGATTCCAACGGTGGCTCGAAGATTCGCGCCATCAGCTTCCTGCCCGCGCTGACGGGTCAGATCGGCACCAATGCGGCCGCGGGCTATCAGTGGCTCACGTGCGGCTACTGGGCGCTCAACTTCGACAACGTGTCCATGGGTTCCCAGTTCCTGGGAGCTCCCACTCCTGGCGGCGGCTATGTGACTACCTGGGACCAGATCGAGGCAGGCGACTACAAGTACCGCGTCATTAACATTGCCGATTACGCCGACGTGCTGAACGAGACCGGTCGCTATAAGGGCCAGCCCTGCCGTGCCATCTTCGTCTACAACGGCAACCCGCTGGTCAGCGTTCCCAACAATAAGCGGGTGCGCGAGGGCTTCGCCCGCGACGAGGTGTTCGTGGTGGTATCCGACAAGTGGTACACCGACACCGCTGACTATGCCGACATCATTCTGCCCTGTACGGACATCCTGGAAACCGAGGACATCCACCAGGACTACCACGGCTGGTACCTCAACCACAACACGCCGGCGGTGGCGCCTGCGGGCGAGGCCAAGACCAACATCGAGATGGCCAACACCCTGGCCAAAGCCATGGGCTACACCGACCCGTGCTTCGACGAGGATATCCCCACCCTGGCTAAGGCTCTCATCGAGGGCACCGACGGTGCGAACCCCATCTACGGCCCCGATATGAGCTACGAGACGCTGAAGAAGGAGCATTGGCGCAAGCTGCCCGATTTCGTTCCCTATGCGGACGACCTTGCCAACGGCTTTGGCACGCCTTCGGGCAAGATCGAGTTCTACTCCGAGCAGCTGAAGGATTTGGGGCTGCATCCTGTCGTCGAGTACATCCCCTCCGCCGAGAGCAAGGACGGCACCCCTGATTTGGCGAAGACCTATCCGCTCAATTTCCTGACGGTCACTTCGAAGAACCTGTGCGGTTCGAACTGGCACAACATTGGCAAGATTCGTCTGCTGCACGGCGATCCGCTGCTGTACATCAACGAGGCGGACGCGGCGGCCCGCGGCATTGTCGATGGTGACGATGTCGAGGTGTTCAACGATCGTGGCGTGTGCAACTCACTGAAGGCGCTGGTCGTTGGCGACGACGTTATTGCCGCTGGTAATGTGGCCGGCCTGAAGAGCGCTTGGCCGAAGGTCATGGATGGCAAGAACAATGTGAATGTGACCACGCCGAGCTATACGTCCGACTATGGCATGGGCACGTCCTTCCAGTCCAATCTGGTCGACGTGCGCAAGGCGTAACGGCACCCGTCAAGAAGAAGGAGCTATCTAATGGCTAGTCAAATGGGATTTCTCTTGGATCAAAAGTGGTGCATCGGCTGCCAGTCCTGCGTAACGGGCTGCCAGATGCGCCATCGTACCCCCGACGATATTCAGCTGCGCAAGGCTACCAGCTTCGAGCAGCAGCCCGTGGGCCCCTGGATTTCCACGGCCTGTAACCATTGCGAGGATCCGGCCTGTGCCAGCGTGTGCCCCACCGGCGCCACCATGAAGCGCGAGGACGGCATTGTGGTGCACGACCCCGAAGTGTGCATCGGCTGCCAGTCCTGCGTAAAGGCCTGCCCTTACGAGCATCCCGCGTATCTGGAGGAGGAGAACCGCATCATCCGCTGCGATATGTGCGCGGCCCGCTTGGATGCCGGCGATATTCCCGCCTGCGTGGAGGCCTGCCCCATGAAGATTCTGACGGTGGACACCGTCGAGAACAACGAGGCCGCCGGCGGCGTGCCTGAGGGCGTGGGCTTTACCGTGGAGGCAACGGTGCCTTCTACACGCTTCATTCCCATCGCGTAACCGCGCATCATTCAACCATTAAGAGAAGGGCCGTCGCCGGGGAAGGCGACGGCCCGCTGGGCAGGACGCGTGGGCGGCATTTCGCCGACCCCTCCCTGGAATGTCGCCCACGCGTCTTTGAGAGGAGAAGCACTATGGAGAAGCAGGCAGCTCTGGATGCCATACAAAGCGAGTTGCAGGAGCGCGCGAGCACGGTGGATGTTCGTCGCGTTGTGTACAGCCACGACATGGGCACCTTGCCCGATGTGGTGAAGAAGTTCATCACCACCATGCCCGACATGGTGGTGCAGCCCGAAACCCAAGAAGAGGTGCGCCACCTGGTGACCCTGGCCAAGGACGGCGCCGTACCCCTGGTGCTGCGCGGGTCAGCCTCGGGCGGCTACGGCGGCGCGGTGCCCGCTGCAGGCGGCGTGGTAGTCGACCTCTATCGCCTGCGCGGCGTGGTGGATCTTGACGAGGCGGCTGGTACGGTCACGGTGCTTCCCGCCACCACCATGGCCGACCTGGACGAAGAGTTGCGCCAGCGCGGCTTCATGATGCCGCTCATGCCTACGAGTTCGCCTTCGGCCACTATCGGTGGTTTCGTCGCTCAGGGTGGCGCTGGTATTGGCAGCGCCCGCTCTGGCGCGATGCGCGATAGCTTGGTGGCGGTAACCCTGGTGCTCGGTGACGGCAGCGTGCGCACCCTGACGGGGGACGATGTGGATTTGGCCTATGGCATGGAGGGCATTACGGGCATCATCACGGCCATTACCTGCCGTGTGATTCCCGCAGCCGAGATGGTGCCGGTCGCCTTTGCGTTCGAGGGGGTGGAGCCGGCCCAAGCCTTCGCCCATGAATTGGCGGGCAAGCTGTGGCACGTGAATGTGCAGCCGCCCAACTATGTGGCTCTGATGAATCGCGCTTCGGGTACGACTCTGCCCGAGCAATGGATTGTGCTGGCGGCATCGTCGGCTGACGAGGTGGCGGCCGTGGCTGTGCCAGCGACGGCCACGTCGCTGAATTCCGAGATGGCGCAGCAGCTTTGGGAGGATCGCTACTACCCGCTGCGCGGCAAGAAATTCGGCCCCTCTATCATTCCCGTCGACGTGCTGGTGCCCCAGGCTAAGCTCGACCAGTTCAACAAGGTCATGATCGATAAGTACGAGAATTCTTTCGTTTACGAGGCCACGGCCGTGGGCACCGAGATGTTTGCCCTTATCGGCTTTTTGCTGGCCGACGAGCGCAAGGACGACTTCACCATGGCCTTCGCCAATTCGCTGGTTATTGCGGAAGTGGCCAAGAAGCTGGGTGGTCGTGCCTACGCATCGGGCATGTACCTGACGGCGGAATCGGAGGACATCTTCGGCAAGGACTTGCTCGAGCGCGTTGCCGCGTTCAAGGCTGCCACCGACCCGGCGGCCATCATGAACCCGGGCAAGGTGCTGCCGCCCGCGCTCGATCCGAAGTCGCCGGCCAAGCTCATCGCCCGCGCCATCGGCTCAGCCCGGGGCGTGGCGGGCATCGGTGCGGCGCTCGGGCGTGTGCTGGGCGGTCGCAACCGCGAGGTGAAGCCCTTGACCGATCTGCCCAACAACATGGAGGAAAGCGCTTTCGCCTGCGCCGAGTGCGGCTTCTGCCGCAGTAAGTGCACGGTCTTTTTGCCCGATCCCTGGGAGGACAACTCGCCCCGCGGTAAGTGGTATCTCATCAAGGAGTACGCCAAGGGCCATATCCCCTTCGATCTGCCGATGGTGCATAAGCTGAATATCTGCACCACCTGCAAGCGCTGCGAGCAGACCTGCGAAGTGTCCCTGAAGATGGCCGACGAATATCTGGGCGCCAAGCCCTACTTCAAGGAAAAGGGCTTCTCCAACGCCGGTTTGGCGGCACTGCGCGGCAATGTGCTGAACACGGGTAACTTCTGGGGTGCCGATGCCGAGGGCTTGGGCTGGCATACTGAGGACATGCGTTTCAAGGAAACAGGCGAAATAGGCTTTTGGCCCGGCTGCTGGACGCAGACTATCTCGAAGAATGCGGCGCAGAACGTGGTGCATTTGCTGAACGCCGCAGGCATCGAGCCGGTGGATCTGGGCGACAACGGCTCGGATATCTGCTGCGGCTTCTACCTGTTCCTGGGCGGCTATGCCGAGGACTTTGAGGCGCGGGTGGTGGAGAACATCAAGCGCATGAACGCCGCTGGCGTGAAGCAGGTGATTACTCCGTGCCCTGCGTGCTTGGCCGCCTTCGCCGAGCTGTATGGGGGCATTGCCGAGAAGCATGGGCTGCCCTTCGAGATTGAGTTCGTCCACTCCATCGTCGTGCTGAACGACTTGGTGGCCCAGGGGAAGCTGAAGTTGGGCGAGGGCCAGAAGGTGGACGCCAAGGTAACCTACCACGACCCTTGCCATCTGGGCCGCTGGTTCAACGTGTACGAAGAGCCTCGCGATTTCATTAAGGCCATTCCCGGGGTCGAGTACGAGGATATGAAGCACAACCGCTCGGACTCGCTGTGCTGCGGCCTGGTGAACGCCTTCTACGAGATCGGCAGCGTCCCCACTTCGGGCGTGGCGCGCGTCACGGAAGCCGATGAGGTCCAGGCTGATTACATCCTGACGGCCTGTGCCGGCTGCGGCGTGCAGGTGAACAACATGTGCGTGGCTGCGCAGACCCATGCGCGACAGATGGACATTACCGATTTGGCGGCGAAGTCCCTGGGCTTCGAGGTGTACGACTCCAACGAAGCGGCCCAGGCCTACTTCGCGGCGGCCGTCGATCTTTTGAGCACTTCCACGACCGTCCAAGATCAGTAGCAGATACCCGTTGGCGAGGTGGGCGATCAAAGGTTTCGTCCGCCTCGCCGCTGAGGAGTTGGTTCCCATGGAAACCGTTTCCATCCCCAGTACGGCGGCCGAAAGGCTGTTGGAAGCCTTGCAGGTGCGCCGCGATCGTTTTGCGGTGACCGCCGCTGTGTTCTCGCACGAGTCGCCCGAAGAGTCCGTGCGCCAGATGGTGACCCAGGCCGCTCGGGCAGAGGTCGTGCTCGACGATGCGCCGGAGCGCGCGCTGAGCGCGGCTTTGGCGTCGCTAGCCTGCGAGGACATGGCCGCTCTGGCCACCAAGACGCGTACGGAGTATGCGCGTCTGTTCTTGGGCCCACGCACGGTGGTGGCCCCGCTGCATGAGTCGGCCTATCTCTCGGGCACGCCGCGCATGTTCACCGCCGACACCCTGGCTGTGCGTAAGTGCTACGAGGCCAATGGCTTTGTCATGAAGGCGAAGAACCGCGAGCCCGAGGACGCCATCGGCACCGAGCTGGAGTTCCTGCGCAACCTGGTCGATCGACTTATTGGGCAAATTGAGGGCGACGGCTTGACGGAAGCTAACTGTCTAGAGGTGCGGCGGCAGCTGGATGTGGTGCGCACCTTCAAGGAACAGCATCTCGATCGCTGGGCGCCTTTGTTCGTCGAGCGCGTGGCCGACAACGATGAAAGCGGGTTTTATCGAGCATGGGCTCAGTATTTGGCTGCTGTGTTGGCCGAGGACGAGGCGCTGCAGGCACGCTGCGAGGACGAGGTGGCGATAATGGCCGATAGCGCTGCCCCTTCGGGCACTCTTGGAGATCGAGGCTGACATGACGTTCCTGTTTATTTTGGCGGGCACCTCCGTGCTCGTGGGGCTGGCTGCCCCCTCCATTCGCCGTACGCCAGTGCTGTGGTACGGCGTGGCCTTGGCTCTGGATTTCGTCTACGCCTACGGCATGATTGTTGGTCTGCCGCCAGGCGTACTGCAGCTGTTAACGCCTTTGGTTCAGCGAGGCATGTTGGCTACTTCGTTATTTGTCGTTGTCATGTACTGCGGCGTGTTCCCCGAGCATTCGGCTCCGCGCCGTCTGATCGCCCCTATCCGAACTGAACTGTCGCTTATGGCCTGCCTTTTGGCCGCAGCGCATTGCCTCAACTACCTTAGCTCTTATGTCGGCGTCCTGCTCATGCGGGCCAATGTGCTGAGTGGCAATCAGCTGGCTTCGCTGATCATCGCACTGGCTTTGGCGGCGCTGCTTGTGGTGCTGGGCGTCACGTCGATCAGGGCTGTCAAGCGGCGCATGAGGGCGGCGTCATGGAAGAACCTCCAGCGGCTGGCCTATGGGTTTTTCGGTCTCATCTACGTCCACGAGGTACTGATTCTCTACCCGGCCGCGTTTAAGGGTTCGGGAGATGCGGCCGCCACACTGGCAGTGAGCACCGTGGTGTTCGGAGCCTATGGGGTGCTACGCATCGCCCGGTATCTGAAGGATCGACACGGGCGGCCAGTTCATTCGGCTGAGGCGGAGTTTGAGGAAGAGGTCGGCTATGGTTGCGCAGGCTAAAAAGAGCATTTCGGTGCAGCCGGAGGCGCTGGTGGACTCTGAGCGGCGTGTGGCCGATGGCACGCGTACGGTATTTGGCTACTGCAGCGTCAACTGTGAGGGCCGCTGCGTGTTGAACTTCCACCTGAAGGGCGACGAGCTTTTGTGGGTGGAAACCGATCGCTCCGTCGAGGACGGCGCGGATGCACGGCAGATTCGAGCCTGCCTGCGCGGGCGCTCCATTCGCGAGTGGATTAACCATGCCGATCGGCTGAGCTACCCCCTGAAACGCGTGGGCCGTCGCGGCGAAGGTGCGTTCAAGCGCGTCAGCTGGGATGAGGCCCTTGACGAGATTGCCGCCAACTTGAAACGCGTGGTGGAAACCTATGGTAACGAGGCGGTGTACATTAATTTCGCCAGTGGGGTCATGAGTGCCAACATCATGGGGTTCCTCCATCGGTTCATGAACCTGTACGGGGGGTGCTTGGAAGGCTATGGCGACTATAGCCACTCGCAGATCGATGCCGCGCTGCCGTACCTGTACGGCGCGCGCGACGCCAATACGCCGACGGATGTGAAGAATGCGAAGCTGCTGGTGCTGTTCGGCGACAACACCTTCGAGACCAAGATGTGCGGGGCGGGTGGTTCGGTTCACCTCAAGGACGCTATTTTGGAGGCGGGGGTGCGCACCATTGTTGTCGATCCGCGCTATTCCGAGACGGCAGCCAATTGCGCTGACGAGTGGATCGCCTTACGTCCCGGAACCGACGGTGCCCTGGCGGCCGCTCTGGCCTATGTCATGATCGAAGAAGACCTCATCGACCATGAGTTTTTGGAGCACTATTGCATCGGTTTTGACGAGGATACGTTGCCAGCCTCTGCCCCGACCGGCTCCAGCTACCGCTCCTATATCCTGGGCCTTGGCGCCGATGGAGTTGCCAAGACGCCGCAGTGGGCCGCGGCCATAACAGGCGTGCCGGCGGCATCTATCGTGAAGCTGGCTCGCGAGATGGCCGCAGCGAAGCCGTGTGCCATTTACCAGGGCAAGGGTCCGCAGCGTCATGCCAATGGCGAGCAGACGGCCCGGGCTATTGCCATGCTGGCCGTGCTCACGGGCAATGTGGGTTTAGCGGGCGGTGGCACGGGTTCCGACTTCGAGACGTTCCGCTTCTTCGAGGCCGATGTGCCGGGTCCTGATAATCCGGTGACCACGGCCATCCCCGTGTTCTTGTGGACCGACGCCGTGGCGCGCGGTCCTCAGATGACGGCCTCTGAAGACGGCGTGGTGGGCACCGACCGTCTGAAGACCGGCATTAAGTTCATCTGGAACTATGCGGGCAACACCCTCATCAACCAGCACTCGAACATCAATCGCACCCACGACATTCTCGCCGACGAGAGCAAGTGCGAGTTCGTCGTGGTTATCGACACGTTCCTGACCTCTTCGGCGCGCTATGCCGATATCGTGCTGCCCGATCTGCTGCCCGTGGAGCAGCCGAGCCTCATTGCCAACGATTGGGCGGGCGACTCCGGCTACGTGCTGATGAACTCGCAGTATCTCCCTCAGCGTGGCGAGCGACGCACGCTGTATTGGATGCTCTCCCAACTTGCCGAGCGCCTGGAATTTGCCGAGGCCTTCACTGAGGGGCGCAGCGAAGAGGAGTGGCGCCAGGTCATCTACGAGCAGGCTCGCGAGGCCGATCCGGAGCTGCCTCCCTATGAGGTGCTGCTGGAGCAAGGTCTGTACCGTAGAAGCAACCCCGATGGCTGTCATGTGGCATTTCGGGAATTTCGCGAAGATCCCGAGGGACATCCCCTGGCAACGCCGTCGGGCAAGATCGAGATCTATTCGGAGAAGATTCTGCAGGACACGGCACACTTCACCCTGCTCGAGGGAGAGGTTATCAGCCCGCTGCCCGTATACGCGGCACCGTTCTTTGAGGAAGGCGCCGGTGATTCCGAGCGCTACCCCTTGCAGCTCATTGGATTTCATCATCGCAGTCGCGCCCATTCGTCTTACGGATCGCTTGACGCCATCAAGGAGCGGGCGCGCCATCAGCTGTGGATCAACCCGCTTGACGCTGCCCCGCGGGGGGTGTGCCCTAACGAGATGGTGGAGGTGATTACGGCCTACGGCCGGGTGATGGTGGAGGCAAAGGTGACCGAGCGCATTATGCCTGGGGTGATCGCGCTGGGCGAGGGGGCCTGGCACCGGGCCGACATGGAGGGCGACCGAGTGGATTGGGGCGGTTGCATCAACACGCTCACGTCGAGCCGCGCCACACCGCTGGCCAAGGGCAACCCTCAGCACAGCAATCGCGCACAAGTGAAGAAAGCGGGGTGATAGCCATGAGCAAGCAGTACGGCTTCCATGTGAATGCCTCTCGGTGTACCGGATGCAAAACCTGCGAGATGGCCTGTCGTGACGCCTATCAGCTGGGAGACATCTCCTCGTTTCGCCGCGTGTGCGAGGCGTCGGGGGGCAGCTGGGTGAAAGAGGGGGAGAGCTGGTGGCACGACGTGTTTGCCTATTACCTTTCCGTGGCCTGCAACCACTGCGACGATCCGGTGTGCCAGCAAGTGTGTCCTTCGGGGGCGCTGCGCAAGCATGACGACGGATTTGTGGTGCTCGACAGCGATCGCTGCATCGGGTGCGGCAGCTGCGCGTTCGCTTGTCCCTATAAAGCACCGAGCTACAGCCGCAAGCACCGTGCCATGCGCAAATGCGATGGATGCCGTGCGCGGGTGAGCGAGGGGAAGGACCCCCTGTGCGTTGAAGCCTGCCCTATGCGTGCTTTGGAGTTCGGCGATATCAACGAGTTGCGAGACCGCTATGGAAGTGTGTGCGATGTGGCACCCCTGCCGGAAAGCACTTACACGCAACCCAACCTGGTGATCACGCCCCATCGCTGCGCCCGCCACTCGAGCGAGTCAGGCGTGGTGCTGGCCAACGAGAAGGAGATCTGACATGAGAAGCGTTGCCTCGGAGTGGCCTTTGGTGATGTTCACCGTTTTGGCGCCGCTATGTGCCGGCATTTGGATGGTGGCGGGATTTCTGGCTCTGATCGACGCCTTTCCCGGCGCAGTCGACCTGACGACGGGCTACGCGGGGGCCTTCCTGTGCGTTCTCTTGCTGGCAACCTTAGCGTGCTCGACGCTGCACCTCGGCAAGCCGCTTAAGGCGCTTCGGGCGTTCATGCGGTTGGGCAACTCGTCGGTGTCCAACGAGGTGTTCGTGGGCGCTGTGTTTGCTTTGTGCTCGTGCCTGTACGTGCTCGTGGCCCAAAGCCTCATTGAGGCGGGGAGCCTCTGGAAGATCCCCCTCGCCTTTGTGGCCGGATTCGCTGGACTATTCGTTCTGTTTCAGTGCTTGGCTTACCGCATGCGCACAGTGAGCACCTGGAATAGCCCTTCATTTTCCGTCGAGTTTGCCGTGCTTGCGCTTTTGGGCGGCGTAGTGGTCGAAGGTGCCATGCTGTGCCTCGTGCCAGCGGTTACGGCGGCGGTCAAAATGGGTTTGGTCGTGGCCGAAGTGGCGTGCGCCCTAGGGCTGCTACTGGTAGTTCATGCTCAGGGCACGGCAGTTGCTTGCGGCGTCCAAGGCCATCGCCAAGGCGGTCAGATGATGAGGACATGGCATCGGCTCAGCTTCGCGCGCATCGCATTTCTGGTGACTGGCTCGGCGTTGTGGGCCTATGGCCTGCTTTGTGTGCCGAGTCGGCCCGGTTGGGCCTTGGTCGGCGGGGCGCTCGTAGTCGTGGGCATGGTGGTGGGGCGCTACTCGTTCTACCGCTTCTACTTGAACGTTGGGTTGCCCCAGGGGTAACGGCGGCGTGAAGGGGAGGGCCCGGGTCATGCTAAAATCGAGAAAACAGAGGTGGTTTGTCCGCCGGTGCCGATGCCAGACAGGGGATGATTGGCGCGGTCGGGAAAGAAGGTTCGATCTGGTAACGGAGTGGCGTCAGTGCGCGAAGACAAGGATAGTACCGTGCCTTTGAGCAAGGGGAACAAGACGGGTCATGGTCATGGCGGGGATGTGGGTCTCAGCAGCTTAACGGCTTACTTCTTCTGCATTTCTGCCCTGGTGTCGCTGCGGTCTCTGCGTCTGGGTGAGACTACCGACGAGGGAGCCCTCGTGTCGTTCTTGGCATTTCTGGGGACGGCCTGCTTGACGCTGCTGTTTCTGGCGCTGGCGGAGCCCTATCTGATGCATCGCAATCCCCAGCGGCTTATGGGGCGCGCGGCGGCTCTTCTCCTGGCTTTGGGGCCGGTGTATTGCGCCGGCGAAAGCCTAATGCACCAGTCCAATACGTGGATCATGTTCCTAATGTTCTGCCTTTCTGGCTGCGGTTATGGATGCTGTTTGCTGGTGTGGGGCCGTGTTCTTGCGGCCAAGGACGTCACTGCTTCGGCGCGACAGGTGTTCGCGGATACTTGTGCGGCCCTTATTGTCATGGTGATGGCGATGCTGTTGCCCGAGGCGGCGGCCATGGCCCTGATGGCCGTACTCGGCCTGTTGGCGGGCTTGGTGGGAGCGCGCGAGGTGAAGGGTTTAGGCCCGGGAATCGCGACTGAGGGCCAGGTGGTGGTGAGCGATACGCGCAACGCTATTCCCAAGTCTTCGTTTTTCGTTGGTGCTACGCTGTGGATGGTTTACGGCATTTTCTGGGCGCTGCTCGGAGACCGTTCGTTCAGTGCGGGGGGCGATGGATTTCTTTTGGCGGTGGCGGCGGTCACGCTGGCCCTGGCAGGTATTGCGTTGGTGCGGCTCCATCGGCGTCCAGGCATTGACCTTTCCCGCGCCTTTTGGGTGACGGTGCCGTTGCTCGTTACTGCCTTGGTGTTCTTCGTTACGGGTGAGACGCAGCTGGTACGCGTGGCCACAGTGCTGATCGTGCTCTCCATGGTGGTGTCCTATCTGCACCTGATGTCTCATTTCGCGGCTCTCGCCCATCGTCCCGATTTGCTCCCTGACCAGATGTTTGCCTGGGGATGGCTTGCTCCCTATGCCGGCATGTTCGGTGGGGTTTTTGCCGGCGTGCTCTTCCGGGCGGCGGGAAACGATGTCACGAACTTCTTTCTTCCCATTGCGGCAGGCTTTCTGGTAGTGGCGGTCATAGCCTCGATGCACAGCATCGAGCGCATCGCCGATCGTCGACGCGAGCGCGAAGTGCAGAAGGTGCGGGCCCTGGCGCAGGAGGAGGCCGTGGATGTGGCCGTTCAAATGGACGGTGTGTTCGAGGCCATGGGGTTGTCGCTTCGCGAGAAGGATGTGGCCTCGCTGCTTTTGCAAGGCCATAGCCAAGCGGCCATCGCGGGTCAGTTGTTTGTGGCAGCGAGTACGGTGAATACCCACGTAAAGCATATTTATCGCAAAGCTACCGTCAATTCGAAGCAAGAGTTCATTGATTTATGCCAAGAGCGCTTAGAGGCAACGCGCGGGAAGAATGAGGCGCTATGAGCGAAAAGAATTCATCGCTGGTCGATCGCCCGGCAGCAAGAGTGGTGTTTCTTTTTGCGGCGCTGTTCCTTATCGGGCTTGTTACGCGCATGCCAGCATGGATGTTTCCCCAGTACTATGCCTTGCATGGGGTGCTGGCGTCGCCATTTTGTGCTGCGCTCGCTCTCTGGCATTTTCGACGAGGCGGTACGGTGGGGCAGCTTGTCCTGGCTACCGTGCTGCTGGCAGCGGTGTTGGGGGCCATGAGCGCGGCTATGGGGCTTGGCTTTGCAGCCGTGGCTCTCGTTATGCTGGTGGCAGGGCTGCTGAGGGGCGGCATGGGCAGCCGGCGCGCTTTCGCCTTGGCGGTTCTGTTCGGGGCGGTGGACTATCCATGCGCTGTGATGGTGGGTGTCGCTCTGGGCACCTACGGTGCATCCGCCGCTTCGGTGCCGGTCGTAACCGTGCTGCTTATCCTGTCTATAGCTCTGGCCTTCTTTGGCGCCTGCTTGGTCCCCTCGAGCCAGGATGCCTAATACCCCATATCGTAGAGCTTGTCGTCTTCCAGGCCGAAGTAGTGGCCCAGTTCGTGGATGATGGTTTTGCCGATTTCGGTCACGATTTCTTCGCGGGAGTCGAAGCAGCGCTCGTGGGGCCCTTTGAACACGGTGATGACGTCGGGAATGTCGTCGTCCAGCCCGTTAGCGCGCTCGACGATGGACAGCCCGTCGAACAGACCCAGCAAGTCGTCGGGGAGGGCATCGTTTTCGCTGGAGTCGTCTTGCGTCTCGGGGTTGTCAAGCGCTGCGGTGCCCCAGCTTTCTGCCTCGGGATCGCCCAAGGTACCGCTTCCGTTCCAGCCCCGCGCTTCCAGGTCGTCGCCTTCGCCCCGGTTCTCCACTTCGGGCTCGTCGAAGTGGACAGAGCCGCCGTTGCTGTCCCAGCCCTCATCCTCGGGGTCGTCCCCATAGAGGTGGTAGGCGTTGGGCTCTTCTTCCCACACGATGGCAATGTTCTGCAACGCATTGAGGAACTGCTCGGGCATTGCGTCGAGCGCCTCTTCCATGGCGGCCTCGAACTCTTCGTTGGTCATGTGGTACATGGATGCTCCTTGGGCACGAATCCAAACAGTTTTCTTTTTTTTGGGGGGGGGCGGCAGTACGTCCCGCCTACGCACGGTGGCGGCGATGGCGCGCTTCGCGCATGAAGTGATAGGTGCGGTGCGGGTGCTTGGCTGCCACCAGCCAACGGCGCCGGCGCCGTGCGCGTCGGGCGTCGTTCTGCAGCCGATACACGAAGGTGAGTACCAGCTGGGCGGCGGCCAGGCAGGCGGCTACCAAGAATGCCGCCTGGTAGGTGCCGGTGCTCTCGTACAGGCCGTTGAGCATGAGGGGCCCCACCACGCCGGCCGCAGCGAAGGCAATGAACATGATGCCGTAATTGACTGAGTTGTGCAGGCTGCCAAATTGCAACGCGGCAAAACCGGGATAGACCCCCATGATAGAGCCGAAACAAAAGCCCACCAGGCAAATACCCACGCAGAAAAGCGGTGCCGAGGCGGGACCTGCTACTGAAAGCGCGCCCATGCCCACCGCAAAGCCGACGGCCACCGCGCGCAGAGTGTTCACGATGCCCAGCTTGTCGCTGAGCGTGCCCGATACAATGCGGCCCAAGGTGTTGAACAGCGCCAGCACCGACACGATGGCGGCGGCCTGGGCGGCGTCGAAGCCCACGGCATTTTGCGCCAGCGGGCTGGCCGAGGAGATGATCATCAGCCCAGAGAACGAGCCGCAGACGAGCATGGCGAACATGGTGTAGAACACGGGGCTCTTCAGCATGCCCCGCCAGTCCTTGTTCACGCCGCGGCCGCCGCCGTCGGCTTGGCGCTGGGGGTGCCAGCCCGTGGGCGTGAACCCTGGCGGGCAGGGTGCGATGAGGAACGCGGCGCCCACCATGACCACCAGCATAACCACGCCCAGCATGCGGAAACAATCCGTCACGGAAAAGGCGCTGATCAGCCCATTGGCCACAAAAGGCACAATAACCGAGCTGATGCCGTAGGAAGCCGTGATGATGCCGCCAGCCAAGCCGGCGCGGTCGGGGAAGAACTTCACGGCGTTGGACAGGGTGGCGCCGTAGGCCAGGCCGTCGCCCAGGCCGCAGCACACGCCGAAGCTCACCATGAGAAAGGGCAGGCTGGTGGCGAAGCCCGAGAGGAGCAGGCCGCCGCCGAAGAACAGACCGCCCGCCAAAACCACCCAGCGCGGTCCCATGCGGTCGTTCACGATGCCGCCCAAAATCATGGTAACGGGCGGCAACACGCAGGCCACGGTGAACACAAGGGAAAGGTTCGGAGGCTCGCCGCCGGAGAGGGCGGCCAAATGCTCGGCCATGGGGTTGGCGAACACGCTCCAGGCGTACAGGGCGCCGATGCACAGGTTCACGAGGCACGAGGCCGCCAGGATAACCCAGCGGCGAGACGTGAGTGCGGCGCGCTGGGTCTCGGAAAGCTGAGGCGCTGCGGGGGACGGCCCCGCAGGGGCCTCAAGGGTCGAAGCCGACCGTCGGGCAGCAACAAACCGCTGCTCTTGTCCGTCCACCCCCATGTGGGCACCGCCCTTCGCGCCAATCGTCAATCTTTGATCACGTGCACCATTTTAGAGACTGCCCCAGGTTTCGCAAGGGGTATTCGCAGGGGGCTCCTTCGCTTGAAGGATTTGTGCTGCTTGCGCCGTAAACCGACCGTTTGTGTTACCCTTTTCCGCGCACTCACGAGCGTCCGTTTCGGCACCGCGGTGCGGTCACGCAAGACGCAAGCATTTGGCAGGGGAGCCCCCTTGCCCGAACCAATGGAGGAATGCATGAAAATTTTGGGCATGGGAGTTCCTGAGCTCCTCATTATCCTCGTCGTCATCCTGCTCATCTTCGGCCCGAAGAACCTTCCCAAACTGGGCAGTGCTCTGGGCAAGACGGTGAAGAACCTGCGCGAGGGCATGGGCGCCGGCGAGAAGGAAATCAACGAGGCCACCGACGAAGAGGTTGTCGAGGAAGTGGTCGAGGTCGAGGACGAGCCCGCTCCTGCCGCGAAGAAAACCGTCAAGAAGGTGGTCAAGAAGAAGGCCGAGTAACCTTCGTCCCATACCAGTTGGTTAATAGTGGTGCGCCTGCGGTTTCCGCGGGCGCACCACCAATGTATAGAGAGAAGTTGGAACAACTATGGCAAACGACAATTACATCCTCACCCAAGAAGGCAAGGAGAAGCTGGAAGAAGAGCTTCACTACCTGGAGAACGAGAAGCGCGCCGAGATTGGCGAGCGTATCAAGGTGGCCCGCGAGTTCGGCGATATCTCCGAGAACTCCGAGTACGACGACGCCAAGAACGAGCAGGGCATGATGGAGGCGCGCATCGCCGAGATCAGCCGCATTTTGGCCGAGGCCACGGTGGTGAACACCCCCAAGCGCTCCAGCAAGGTGAACATCGGCTCCACGGTCACCGTCGACATGAACGGCCGTGAGCGCGTCTTCACCATCGTGGGCGGCGCTGAGTCCGATGCCGCTGGCGGCAAGATTTCCAACGAGTCTCCCGTGGGCCAGGCGCTGCTGGGCCACAAGAAGGGCGACGAGATGACCACCACGGGCCCCACGGGCAAGGACATCAAGCTGACCATCCTCAAGATTGAGCACTAATTCCGTTCCGTGCGCCCTGACGGGACGCACGGACTGCTCGACGCTGCGAGGCTCTGACGCATTCCATCTTCACCCTTCTTTCGCACGCGGCGTTGGCGAAGCCAACTTGGTGCGAAGGCGGGCGAATCTGAAATGCGTCAGAGCCTCTCGCTGACTTTACGAACGACCTGTGACACAATGCAATCTACTGTTTGTGCGGCTGCAAGGAGTGCAAAATGGCTGACGTTGAAGTAATTGAAGACGACCCTATCGAGGTGCGCAAGGCGAAGCGCGAGGCGCTTATCGCCGCGGGCGTGGATCCGTACGGGCACTCCATCAAGCGCAGCCATACGGTGGCTCAGTTGAACGAGCAGTACGCGCATCTGGAGGACGGCGATTCCACCGAGGACGAGGTCGTCATCGCCGGCCGCATCATGGCCAAGCGCGTGCAGGGCAAGATCGCCTTCTTGGAGCTGCGCGAGTCCGGCGAGGACATCCAGCTGTTCTGCCGCATCAACGCCCTGGGCGACGAGGCCTTCGCGGCGCTGTGCGATTTGGACGTGGGCGACTGGATCGCCGTTACTGGCACTATGATGCGCACGAAGCGCGGCCAGCTGTCCGTGGCCGTGGAGTCCTTCGAGCTTATGAGCAAGTCGCTGCGCCCGCTGCCCGAGAAGTTCCACGGGCTCACGGACAAAGAGACCCGCTATCGTCAGCGCTACGTTGACCTGGTCATGAACCCCGAGGTGCGCACCACCTTCGAGCGTCGCTTCAAAATTGTGTCGGCCATCCGCCGCTACATGGAGGACCAGGGCTACTACGAGGTGGAAACCCCCTTCCTGCACGCCATCATCGGCGGCGCGAACGCCAAGCCCTTCATCACGCACTTCAACGCGCTCGACCGCGACTACTACCTGCGCATTGCCACCGAGCTGCCGCTGAAGCGCCTGCTGGTGGGCGGTTTCGAGAAAGTCTTCGAGATCGGCCGCCAGTTCCGCAACGAGGGTATGGACCCCTACCACAACCCCGAGTTCACCACCATGGAGGCCTATGCGGCTTTCTCCGACCTGGACGGCATGATGGACCTCACCGAGGGCTGCATCAAGGCCGCGGCTCAGGCGTCCTGCGGTACCCTGCAGATCGAGTACCAGGGTACGCCGGTGGATCTGTCCGGCACCTGGCGCCGCGCGTCCATGATGGAGCTGGCCAGCGAGCATGCCGGCGAGGAAGTGTCCTTCGACCGCACCCGCGACGAGTTGGTGGCCATCCTGGAGAAGAATGGCGGCAAGGCAGAGGCGGCTTGGGGCAAGGGCAAGCTCATCAGCGAGATTTTCGAGGCCGTGGCCGAGGAGAAGCTCATTCAGCCCACCTTCGTCATCGATCACCCGCTGGAGATCTCGCCGCTGGCCAAGAAGGATCCGGAGAACCCCGAGCTCACCCAGCGCTTCGAGCTGTTTATTCTGGGTCACGAGTACGCCAACGCCTTCACCGAGCTGAACGACCCGGTGGATCAGGCCGAGCGCTTCCGCGCCCAGGTGGCGGCGAAGGATATGGGCGACGACGAGGCCATGGGCTTCGACGCCGACTACATCCGCGCCCTGGAATACGGCATGCCTCCGGCGGGCGGCGTGGGCATCGGTATCGATCGCATGGTCATGCTGCTCACCGATAGCGAGTCCATCCGGGACGTGCTGCTGTTCCCCCACATGCGCGACGAGGTTCCCGCTGGTGGGAAGGCGGCCGGCGAAGCGGCCCCCGTGGCGCCCTCGGCTTTTGCCGACGACGCCCCCGCTGCTCCCGCGCCCGTGGACTTCTCCAACGTGGTCATCGAGCCGCTGTTCGCCGATGAGGTGGACTTCGACACCTTCAGCAAGTCGGACTTCCGCGCCGTGAAGGTGAAGGAGTGCGTGGCCGTGCCGAAGTCGAAGAAGCTGCTGCAGTTCACCCTGGACGACGGCACCGACGAGCCCCGCACCATCCTGTCCGGTATCCACGCCTACTACGAGCCGGAAGAGCTGGTGGGCAAGACGCTCATCGCCATCACCAATCTGCCGCCGCGCAAGATGATGGGCATCGATTCCTGCGGCATGATCATCAGCGCCGTGCACGAGGTG
>CAJUFS010000007.1:0-7211 GCA_910585575.1 uncultured Adlercreutzia sp.
TTTTTCGCCGGTGGGAAAAATTCCTCCTAGCTTGCCTTGGCCTCCCCGCGACGGACGATATAGCAGTGGTGAATGCGCGGGTTGCGCTCAAAGTCATGGGGAATGGTTTGGGCGGTGATGTCCTCCAACTGCACGCCATAGCGCGCCAGGGCCTCGGTGTCGGGCTTGAAGGTGCGCAGGTTGCAGGAGAACACCGCCACGCCGCCGGGCGCCAGCAGGCGCGACACGGCAATGAGCAGCTCCACGTGGTCGCGCTGCACATCCCAGGTGCGCTTGCCCATGGCCTTCGAGTTGGAGAACGTGGGCGGATCCACGAAGATGACGTCGTAGCGCTGGTTCGCGCGGCGGGCCTCTTGGATCCAGCGCGTCACGTCGGCGCGCACCAGCTGATGGGCGGCGGGACGCTGCCCGGGCCGAGCGGCTGGGGGGCGACCGTCTCGCCCGCGGCCGGCCTCTCGGCTACTGCGACCAGCACTTCCCCCTCTGCCGTTATTACGACCCTCACCGTCGATGCGCTGGGCCCTGAAGCCGTTGGCCTCCAAATTGCGCTGCGCCCAGTCAAGGTAGGTGCCCGAAAGATCCACGGTGGTCGTGGCCTTGGCGCCGGCTGCCGCGGCGTGCACCGTGGCAGCACCGGTATAGGCGAACAGGTTGAGGAACGTCTTGCCCGCCGCCATCTTCCCCACCATCTCGCGCGTGACGCGATGGTCGAGGAACAGGCCCGTGTCCAGGTAGCCGCCCAGATCGAGCTCGAAGGTAAGACCGTCTTCAGCGGTATGGGTCACGTAGCTGCGGTTGCCCGCATCGCGGTACTGACCGCCGCCGCGAGCGCGCAGGCGCGCCTTGGAGAACACGTGGTCGGGGCGAATGCCCAGCACCACGGGCACCAACGCCAGGATGTCCTCGAAACGGGCGCGGGCCTTCGCCTCGTCGACCGATTTGGGGGCCTGGTACTCGGCCACATGGGCGTAGAGCGCGCCCTCAGCCTTGCCCGCACCCTCGTACACGTCGATGGCCGCGGCGTATTCGGGCAGGTCGGCATCGTAGATTCGATAGCAGTGGACCCCTTCTCGCTGAGCCCACTTGCGCCGTTCGCGGACCACCTTCCGCAGGCGCGCGGCGAACTGCGCCGCCCCGGCGTCGTTCACCTCGACGGAAAGGTCAGAGCCGCCCGCAGGGTTCGGCACCGAAAGCACCACTGGCTCTGCCGGCGGCGCGTCGAAGCATTCCACCACAGCCTCGGCCCGACCGCGACCGATGGACAGCCGCTGGGCTGGGGCGGTGCGGAAACGGTCCTCGACGCCCTCGGCTCCCACGTAGCCGAACCGGGAACCCGCCGGCGCTCGGCGTGCAGCGGCCAGGAAGGCTCCCGTCTCTGCCACGGCTCGGGCATCATCGCCCGCATGGGAGACCGGGGCCGCCGAGGCCACGATCAGGGCCGGGGCTTCGGCATCCGCGTTCGCTCCGCGGGCCACCACCTGGGCCAGCCGCGCCTCCACCGCGGCGGCATCGCCGTCGCGGGCCGCCTCCACGCTGGCCACGGCGCGCAGGCCCGCCCGACGCAGATGCGCCCGGGCCCGGGCCACGGCCGGCGACGAGGCCGACACGCCCACGATGCGCACGCGCTCCTGGTCGGGCGCCGCTCCGAGAGCCTCGGTGGAAGGCGCGCTCCCCAGCAGCGCCGCTATGCCCGCCTCCAAGCGATCGTCGGCTTCGGCGAGCAGGTCGTCCCAGGTGGCTTCGTCAAAGCGTCCCCAGCCCGTGAACCCCCAACGTTCGCGCAAAAGCCCCGGAGCTTGGTCAGCCGCCGCCGAGGCCGCCTCGCAGACCAACAGGCCGTCGTCGCAAGCGGCATCAAACAGCCCCCAGCCAGCCGCCAACGCCTCGCCAGCGCGAAGGCTCGCCAACAGCGCGGCAGCCTGGGCCACGGCCAGCGGGGCATCGTCGCCGTCCTCGGGCAGCAGGTAGCTGCGGTGCGTGAGCGCCGCACCCGACAGGTCCACCGACACGGTGGCCCGCTCGTCGCGCAGGCGCACCTCGATGAGACAATCCGGCTCATGGGGATTTACATCGGGCCGCGCGCCGCGCACCTCGGCCAATCGGTCGCACACGGCGTCCTTCACTTTCAAAGCAGTGAACTGGGTATTGCGCAGCGCGGCATTGGTTCCGCTTACCTTCACGGCGATGGTAGCGCCTTCGCCCACCTCGTCTTCCCAGGCCATCTGCCGTACATCGGCATAGAGCGCCTCGGCATCGCGGGCACTGGCGCGCCCCACGGTGCAGTTCACGCGCCCAGCCAGCCGCGACCACAGGCACACCCGCAGCACACCCGCTGGCTTGGCGTAAAAGGTGACACCGCCCGCCAAAGGGCGCACCTTCCGCACGCCGAGCGCTTCCAGCTCGCGGGCCAGCAGCGTTTCCGCCCCCGGGAGACAGGTGGCGAAAAACTCGCAGGGTTCGAACTGGTCCATGGGGGCTCCCGCCTCGTTGTAAGATTCCTTTCAGAGGCGATCGGCCAGCTTGTAGCCGATGCGCCATACCGTGTTAAGATAGCACGGCTTCGAGGGGTCGTCCTCGATCTTCTCGCGAATCTTGCGCACCATGACGGTAATGGAGTTCGGATCGGCGGCTTCCTTGCTGCCCCACAGGGCCTCGAGTATTTGATCGCGCGTGAACACGCTGCCCGCATCGGAGGCCAGCACTTCGAGAAGCTCTATCTCGCGTGACGACAGGGCCACGCTTTTACCGCGCAGCCGCACATCGTATTTTCCGAGGTGTATCTCTAAGTCCCCCACGCTGAACACATCGCTTCTCCGCTCGCGGGTAGCGCGGTCGCGGTCGTGCTCGCACTTTCGACGCCGCAGATGGGCGTTCAAACGCAGCAGCAGCTCCTCGGGCTGGAAGGGCTTTACCAGATAATCGTCGGCACCGGCCTTGAAGCCGATGGTCTTGTCCACGATATCGCCCTTCGCCGTAAGGAACATGATGGGCACCTTGCGCCCCTCGCCGCGGATAATCTCGCAGATCTCGAAGCCGTTGATGTCGGGCAGCATGACATCCAGAATAAGGAAGTCGGGCCGCTCGGCGCGCAGCATAGCCAGACCTTCTTCGCCGTTGCCTGCGCAGCAGAACTCGTAGCCGCCGCGCCGGGCGATCTGCTCGATGAGCACTCGCATCGACTCGTCATCGTCGATGAGCATTACCTTAAACACTGATTTCCCCCTCGTCCGTTACCGGCAAGTATACCGTGAAGACGGCTCCCTCGCCGGGGACGCTCTTCAAAGTGACGCACCCGCCCATCATGGCGACAAGGTCCTTTACCAGGGAAAGCCCCAGACCGCTGCCGCCATAGCGACGCACCGTGGTCATATTTTCCTGCTGGAAGCGCTCGAACACCAGCACCTGCTTGTCGGCGGGAATGCCGATGCCCGTGTCGGCCACCGAGATAGCCACGGCGTCGCCCTCGCCCGCGAGGGTGCCGATGTGCGTGGTCCCGTGCCAGCGATCGTCACGCTCGCGCTCATCGGCGCCGACGAGCCCCACTTCCAGCGCCACGCGACCGCCCGTAGGCGTGAACTTCACCGCGTTGCTGACCAGGTTCGCGATGACGCGCCGCAGCTTCTCCCAGTCGCCCAGCATAAGGGGCGTTGCCGAGGACACCTGGGTGGTGAACGCCACGCCCTTCTTGTCTGCCACGGGGCTCATGGCCGCCTCGATCATGCCCACCAAATCGCTGAGGTCGATGAGCTCCAGGTTGAGCGACTCGGAACCGGCCTGAATGCGAGCGCTCTCCAGCACGTTGTCCACCATATCCAGCAAAATGGCGCTGTTCTTGTCGATCTCGCCGAGCTGGCGGAGCGCCGACTCGTTGTCGGGCGAGATCTCCTGCTGCAGCAAGTCGGTGAACGCGAGGATGGAGGCCAGGGGCGTGCGCAGCTCATGGCTGACGATGGCCAGGAAGTCGGACTTGTACTGGTTCTCATTCTGAAGCTGCTCGTTGATCTCCTCAACGCGGCGCTGCTGCTGCTCCAGCTCGTCGTTGGCGCGCTGCAGCTGCCCCGTGCGCTCGGCCACCTGCAGCTCCAAGCTCTCGTAGAGCGCATTCAGGCGCTCGGCCATGGACTGGTACTGCTTCACGAGGCCGTCGATTTCGCGGGTGGTGAACAGCGCCGATTCGTTCCCGATGTCCAGCACCTCCAGGGGCTCTCCACCGGCTGGCTCCGCCGACGACTCCGAGGCGCCCGCACCGCCGACGCGCGAGAAGGCGGAGCGCAGCGAGGTAAGCGGCTCGGTGACCATGCGGCTGATGACCACGTAGATGATGATGGCCATGGCCAAGGCCACCAGCAGGAAGAACGCCACGTTGTTCACGATGGCGTCCCGCATATTGTCCAGCTCCGCCTGGGCAGGCACCACCACCGACACGGCGCCGGCCACATCGCCCACGGCCCATCCCTCCTTGGGATAGCCCGTTTCGTCCAGCTCGCCGGCGGGGGTGCCGTGGCAATCGACGCAGGCGTCGGACACCTCCATGACCTCGACGTAGCGGAACACCGGCTCGCCGTCTTCCTGGTCGAAGCCCCATATCTCGTCGACCGCGTCGTTGCTATGAAAGGTTTCCAGCGCGGCCTGCTCGTAGGCGTCGGGCTTGTTGTAGATGTTGCGAGGCTTGAGGTTGGTGAAGCGGATGGAGTAGTCCGACCGCTCGGAGAACAGCGCCGCCACCGACTTGCCGGCGATGGCGCAGTGGATGCCCTTGTAGTCGTAGGTGCCGTCGGCGTCGTAGTTGATGGTGTCCTGGTTGAGCGAGATGAAATCCCACACGGCGTCCATCTCGGCCACCAGCACCCGCGACTTCTCCAGCAGGTTGTCCTCGGCGCGATGCGATTGGTCATCGTAGGTGTACACCAGAAACACGGCCGTGATCAGCACGAGCACCGCCGTCAGAAGCCCGATGAGCTTCGTGCGCAACCCCGTTTTTCGACCAAACCCCCTTAAGCCCACGGCAGTTCCTACTCCCGAATGGCAAACCGCGCGGCATCGATCTGCTCGACGGGCGCCGCGCCCAAGGCGTCGGCCGCCCCGGCCAGCACGGCCGCGCAGAGGGAGGCCACCGCCCGGTAGTAATCGGTTTGGGCGCGCTTCTCAAGATTCGCCAGGTACAGCGGACCGAAGACGAGCAGGTGGTCGGACAGAAACGCCCGTGCCTCGTCGGAACGGCCCTGGGCCAAAAGCGCCGCCGCCAGCATGAACTCGAGACCCGCATGATCCTCGGGCTCGTTCAAATCAGATTCCAGTTGAAGGCCCGCATTAGCCAGGTACCGGCGCACGTCGAACAGCGTCTCGCCGAACATGATGGCCTCGTCGGTGCGGTACACCGACTCGTAGGGCGTCGTGCGGCTCTGTCCCGTCATGCGGAACAAATAGGTGTGATCCAAGTGCACCTCGCGGGCCAGATCGGCCGCGCCACCCTCGCGGAATGCCGCCTCTTCCAACACGGCCGCCAAAGCGCGCGACCCTTCGGGCGCCCATGTCGTGAACGGCTCCTCCTCGAACACGGCCCGCGTGTCCACCAGCTTCGCGATATCCTCCTCGGACGGACTGTGGTACAGCGCCCATCCACACCAGTTCAGCAGTGCTTCCCACGCCTGCGCCTCTTCGGGCGCCATGGTGTCGTGCATTTCCTCCCCCTTTCGGAAAAGCGGCTGGTAAGGTTATACCCTACCAGCCGCCTTCTTGCTAGACGTCAATTGCCCGGGCCCTCGAAGGGCCGCCGCCTACACCGCTGCCGGTGCGGCGTCCTGCGAGGCCACTTCCGCCGGGTTCATGAGCGCGCCGCCCTTGGACGCGTCACGGTGCAGCTCGAACACCACGTTCGGGCTCGTCTCGTTGGAAAGCTCGCCGATCTTGTCCTCGCCCTGGGGATGCTTCTCGCGCAGCTCCTCGATGGGGCCGAACTCGATGCAGCGCATGGGGCAGGCCTTCGCGCACGCCGGGTCGGGCGTGGCGTCGGGGCTCTCGTCGGTGCACATGACGCACTTCCAGGACAGCCCGTCGGCGAACTGCTGCGGATGGTTGTACGGGCAGGACTTCTGGCAGGTCATGCAGCCGATGCAGATGTCCTTGTCGTTGTTGACGATGCCCAACTCCTCGTCCTTCTGCATGGCACCCGTGGGGCAATTGGCCACGCAGGCCGGGTTGTCGCACTGACCGCAGGTCATGGATGCGTAGTAAGTGAAAGACGTGGTGGTGAAGGCGCCCGCGTCATCGGTCTGCCAATCGCCGCCGCCGAACTCGTACACCTTGCGGAACTTGAGCGGCACGTCCAAATTCTGACGATCGAAGCAGGACGTCATGCATGCCTTGCAGCCGATGCAGATATCGGTGTTAACGTAGAAACCGTACTGAGTCATCTTCTACTCCCCCCTCTTAGGCCTTCTCGATCTTGCACAGGTTGGAATGGACGCCGTTGCCCTTTGCGATGGGCGTCGGACGCATGGAGGTGAGCACCGAGATGCAACCGCCCTTATCGAGCACCGACGGGTCGCCCAAGGTGGCCGCGTCGCGGCTCTCCGGCTCGTACCAGGCACCTTGCGGGATGCTGACCACGCCGGGCATCATGCGGTTCGTCACCTTCGCGGACAGCTGCGAACGGCCGCGCACCGTGGACACGATGACCTCGTCGTCCTGCTGGATGCCCAGATCGGCGGCGTCCTTCTCGCTGATCCACACCTGCTGCGGCGCCACTTCCTGCATCCAAGCCACGTTGCCGTAGGAGGAGTGGGTGCGCGTCTTGTAGTGGTGGCCGATCAGCTGGAACGGGTACTCCTCGCGCAGCGGATCGCCGTAGCCCTCGAAGCTGTCGTAGTAGACGGGGCACGGGGTGATCTGGTCCAGACCGTCGTCAGGCACAAAGCCGTCGCCGGTGAGGTCCCACTGCTTCGAGATGTTGAAGGCCTGCTTCGAGAACACCTCGTACTTGCCGGAGGGCGTTGCCAGCTCCTCGGGCATGGGGGCGATGGAGGGCTCGTGGTCGTCGGTCTGCTTGAACAGGCCCGTCTGGCGGAACTCGTCGAAGGTGGCGGGCAGGGCCGCGCCGGCCTCGATGCCCTGGTCGTAGCACCACTCAAGCCAGTCCATCTGAGTCTTTCCCTCGGTGAACTCCTCTTTCAGCCCCAGCTTGTCAGCCAACAGCGTGCAGATCTCGTAGA
>CAJUFS010000007.1:7221-63392 GCA_910585575.1 uncultured Adlercreutzia sp.
CCGGCTTCGCCTCGAACAAGGGCTCGATGGCGCGGGACTCGATGCACACGAAACCCGTCCAGCCGGTGCCGCCTTGGATGATGTCCTCTTCCTCGAAGGGCGTGGTGCCCGGCAGGATGATGTCGGAGACCATGGCCGTGGGCGTCATCCACGGGTCCACGGTGACGATCATGCGCACGCCGGAGTCCTTCTCGTCGGGCAGGTTGCAGATGTTGAGCATCTCGTTGATGTCGGCATGCTGGCCCATCATCACATTGGATCCGTAGTTCCAGATGAACTTGATGGGGGCCTTCAGCTTGATGGTGCCGGGCTTCTCGGCGTAGCTGGTGACGCCGTTCTCGTCGATGTGACGGATGCCCCAAGTGGCGTCGTTCATGGACTTGTAGTCCACGATGGCCTGGTACCAGTCGAAGAACGACACGCACACGTCCACCGTGTTCTTCTCGGGGAAGCACGGAATGGCGCTGGGCACGGGGTACGGCACGCCACCGGTGGCCTCGCGGGCGCCGGTACCGCCGCCGGAGATGCCCACGTTGCCCGTGATGGCCGCGATGAGGCCGATGGCGCGGGTGTTGTTGCCGCCGTTGGAGTGGCGCTGCGGCCCCCAGCCCTGGATGGTGGCCGTGGGGTGGTCCATGAAGATGTCGGCCAGCTCGCGAATGGTGTCGGCCGGGATGCCCGTGATGGCCGCGGCCCACTCCGGCGTCTTCTCGCCCGAGCCCTTGTAGGCGCCGGTGCCCTTCAGGTAGGCCTCGTAGGACATATCCTCCTTGGGCATGAGCTTGCCCGTGGGATCCATGCCCATGAACGCGGTGCTCTTCGGCTCGCCGAGCTTCACGTCCTCCATGAAGGTGTCGGAGTAGAAGCCGATGAACTTGTCGCGGATGAGCTGCTCGTCGAGCTTGCCCTCGGTGAACAGGTAGTGGATCATGCCGGCCACGAGCGCCATGTCGGTGCCGGGGCGGATGGGGATCCAGCGGTTGGCGATGCCCACGGCCGTGTCGGACAGGTGCGGATCGACCACGATGATGTTGGCCTCGGGGTTCTCCAGGCGCACCTGGGTGATGAGGTACTGCATGGCCGATCCGGACATACGGGTGTTGGCCGGGTTGTTGCCGAACAGAATGATGTTCTTGGAATTCACCAGGTTCATCACGTCGTTGTTGGACCAGGCGTCGCCGTTGAGCAGGGGCAGGTCCCAAGTGATCTGGCCGGTGGAGTAGTCGGCGTACTGGCGCAGATAGCCGCCCCACAGGTTCATGAGGCGAGCAAAGGCGGTCTGGTCGGGATGCCACGACTTCGACACCGTGCCGCCCAGCACGCCCGTGCCGTACTGGATGTAGAAGGCGTCGTTGCCGTACTCGTCCTTGATCTCCTTCATGGTAGTGGCGATGAGATCAATGGCCTCGTCCCAGGAGATCTCCTCGTACTTGCCCTCGCCACGCTTGGTGCCCTCGACGCGCTTGAGCGGCGTCTGCACGCGCGTGTCGTTGTAGATGCGCTGGCGGTTGGTGCGGCCGCGCGTGCAGGAGCGCAGCTGCTGGATCTTGCCGGGACCGAACTCGTCGGTGCCGTCATCGTCCACGGAGATGCGGATGACCGTGCCGTCCTTGGCGTACACCTTCAGCGGGCAGCGGCTGCCGCAGTTCACATGGCAACCGGACCACGTAAGCGTGTCGTAGTCCAAAGGCTCGCCGCCCAGCTGCAGCTTGGCAGCCTCCTCGGCAGGGCTTTCCTCCGACTTCGACGGGCTGCACGCGGTCAGCGCCAGACCTGCTCCCATCAAACCGGACAGCGCCACGAAGGAACGGCGGCTGATGCGAGTGGATGCAGTCTTTTCCATAGACTCCCCTTTCCTCGTCCTAAAAGAGCCCCTTTAGGCCCTCCCTGGGGCTCCGGAGCCCCCCTCGATAGAAAAGTCTAGTACGCGGCTTTTGGAACATCCATGGATGTTCTCTTCATCTTTCCTTTCGCATTTCTTATCAAAATATTGCACCGCAGGTCAAAGCGATGATTATTGGGGCAGCGCCATTCTTCGAGAACGAAAGCGGTGCCTCTGTGGCAAAAATTGGCATTTCTGACCAGCAAAACACAAGAAAGCTTAGGAAAATGGAGTGGATTTGGCCAAATAGCGCCGCAACGCACTTGCCAACCGCCATGCCAGCATCGGACAATCCGACGAAATTGGCTCGTTGAGTCAAAACACTGGTCAAAAGTCCAATTTTTTGCCAGACAAAAACAGCGTTCGTTCATTGTGCCCCACTTTCAACCTGTTGCAACAAAAAAGCGGCCCCGGAATTGCTCCGGGGCCGCAAACCCAAGCTGCAAAGGGCTAGTCCTCCAAGTAATCCTTCAACTTGCTGGAGCGACTGGGATGGCGAAGCTTCGCCAGTGTTTTCGACTCGATCTGGCGAATGCGCTCGCGGGTGACGCCGAACTCGCGGCCCACTTCCTCGAGCGTGCGCGGGTGGCCGTCCTCCAGACCGAAGCGCAGGGAGATAACCTTGCGCTCGCGCTCGGCCAAACCCTCGAGCACCTTGGCCAACTGCTCCTGCAGCATGCTGAAGCTGGCGGCGTCCGGCGGCACCACGGCGGCGTCGTCCTCGATGAAGTCGCCGAGCTGGGAATCCTCCTCCTCACCGATGGGGGTTTCCAGGGAGACCGGCTCCTGGGAGATCTTCTGGATCTCGCGCACGCGCTCGGCGGTGAGGCCCATTTCCTCGCCGATTTCCTCGGGGGTTGGCTCGCGACCGAGTTCCTGCAAAAGCTGGCGCTGGATGCGCACGAGCTTGTTGATGGTTTCCACCATGTGCACGGGAATGCGGATGGTACGGGCCTGATCGGCGATGGCGCGGGTGATGGCCTGGCGAATCCACCAGGTAGCGTAAGTGGAGAACTTGAAGCCCTTGGTGTAGTCGAACTTCTCCACCGCGCGGATGAGGCCCAGGTTGCCCTCTTGGATGAGGTCGAGGAACAGCATGCCGCGGCCCACGTAGCGCTTGGCGATGGAGACCACGAGGCGCAGGTTGGCCTCGATGAGCTGCTGCTTGGCGTCCAGACCCACCTGCTCGATGCGGCCCAGGCGGCGCTTCTCGCGGCGATCGAGCTCGATGCCGTCTTCCTCGGCCTTTTCCAGCTCTTCGGTGGCGGCCACGCCGGCCTCGATCTTCATGGCGAGGTCAATTTCCTCGGCGGCGGTAAGCAGCGGCACCTTGCCGATTTCCTTCAGGTACATGCGGACCGGGTCGCCCGTGAGCATAGTGACGTTGGCGTCGGCATTGCGTTTGGTGCGGGCCTTCGCCTTGGTACGGGGGGTTACCTTCGGCAGCGAGGCCGCCTCGACCGTGGCCTTCAGCTCTTCCTCGGGGATGCCCTCGAGCAGGTCCTCCTCGGAATCGATGCCGGCTTCGATTTTGTCTTCAGTCAGATTGTCGGAGGACTGCTCGACCGTCTCAGTCGCGGGCGGCTCGGCGTTCTCCATATCGTCATCGTCCAGGTCGTCCTCGATATCCTCGACAACCTCGGTCACAACAACTTCTTCGTTCTCTTCAGGATTTTTCTTGGCAGCGTCAGCCACGCGATAGTCCTTTCTCCCGCTGCGCCTGAATTTGGGCATAAAAATACTAGTCTGGCGCAGAGATACAGCGATCAATAATAGCACAAGACCCTTCAGTCTAAAAGGAAAACTTGAAAGTAGAATCGCCAGGGTTTAAGGCATCAACTTCTCAAAGATTTTGAGAAGTTGATGCCTTCGCTTCCCAATATTTCTTAGAAGCAGGGCGACCTTCCCTATCCGTTCCGTCCAATTTGTTGCGCAACGGATTCCCGGAAAAGCGGGTTAGCATGGGCGAGAAGCGCTGCGTGGGGCAGCGAATTTATCGCTAACGAGGAGGATAAATATGTACGGAGAAATGATCATTGTTTTCATATTCATAGGCTTGGCGCTTTTCATTGTATGGCTTATGGCCATCTACCTTCTGGTGGAGGCCGCTAAAGAAAAAGGATTTCATCGCGATGGCGCCGGCATGCTGTGGCTTGTAGGAATATTCGCCTCCCCCATCGTGCTCGGCCTATACACCGCTTCGCTGCCTGATCGCGGCCAGACGCAGGCCCCCGTCATTGAGCCTGATCGACAGATCCGCGATGAGATGCCCCGAATCTAGGAGGTCAGATCGTGGCTGATTATAAAGTTGTTTATCGTGGCGACAGCACAAACGGCGGAGTAACCTGGGAGCCAGGATGCCCCCTTTACCTTTCAGCCGTGCAAGTGGCACGTAACACTGCAACCGGTGAATGCTACCTGCAGCTCAAGATCGTAAACGTCTCGGACACAACCGCGGAAAGCTACAAGCTGGAAGCAACTATCCACTACGCCGACGGATTCACGGAGGCAGTGACCTACGAGCCCCTTGACGCCGACCTTCCGTCTCATTGCGTAGCGCGACCCGACCCTATCGCTTTGGAGGGTTCTCAGGTCTCTTCAGTAGAAGCGTGCATCAAAACTGTTTCCGGCGGAGGCAATCAGTGGTTCAGCACTGGAGCGTTGCCAGAGAACGACGAAAAAGAACCTGTTTCGCTTTCCCCTCAGGCTTCCCAGGAACGCGTGATCGAGTTAAAGAAGCTCAGAAAAGACCCTAATTGCTACCAATTTGCCGCCATCGATCATGGCGCATGGTGGCGTTGCTCTTGCGGAACGGTCAACGTCGGCCAAGGAACTTGCGTAAATTGCAACCTTCCGAAGCGGGACATACTTGACCTCCAAAACGAAGACAAGCTCTTGGAAAGGGCAACGCAGAGAAAAGCACGGAAGAAGCGGACGGCGATTATCTGGGCCGCTATCGGGATTGCAATAATCGCTATATTCGGTTTCCTGCTCCTTAAAACCGACGCTCTCGTGCCGAACGCCAGCTACGATCGCGCTATGGCACACTACGAGAACGGTGAATTCGAAGCCAGCTTTGCAGGCTTTCAGACCCTCGGCTCCTATCGAGATGCTGTCGCCTTGCGAGATGCAAGCGCTATCGAATTAGGCAGTCGGGACTTCAGAAACGGAAAATTCGCAGATGCGGAAAATTGGTATCTCACTGTCTCAGACAGAGAAGCCGTGACGGACAGCAAGCGTCGCATCGCCGACGAGATGCTGAGCGAAGGCAAGCTGGCCATGGCGGCACTTATGTACGAGTACCTCGGAGAAGCAAAACTTGCCCAAGAAACTCGCTATCAGTACATAACGAACAACTTTGATGGCGATTACAACCAACACCTAGTCGACTTCCTGAAAGAGCTGGCTAAAGAGAAATATAAAGACGCAACCGAACTGCTGAAATCCTACCAAGAGAAATGGAAGGGCGACCACCCCGAAGTGATGGAGTAGTGCTGTCTGCATTAATCGAAGAATTGCTGCCGGCTCAAGTGGAGCAATTCTTCCCCCAGAAACAAGTCGGACCCGTCCATCGATGCTGGGATTGGATGGGTCCGACCCTTAACTCGAGGGTTGCTTGAAGCACTACGCCTGAGCCGCACGAATGCCGCTGCGTTCAATAAGCTCCTGGGCGAAATCAGGAAGATCAAGCATGGCTAGACCGCTAGCAATTAACTGCGGCGCTTCCGTGCTACAATGACCTCACCACACTGCGTTATCCGTTTGGAAGGCGCCACAATTCAATAGAATCACGGACAAACCGTCGACAAGGAGGGTATCTGCCTTTCTGGTGGTTTGCCGTGTCTCGGCGCCCCGACGCAGTGTGGTAACTGTGGCGGATACCTTCCTTATCTTCCGCGCTGGCGTCCCCACGGTTGTTATGCCCAAACCGTCGGAGGAGCATCTCGTCGCATTTCGCATCCAAAGCCTGCGGCCCTTACGGCCTACCCCCAGCGCACTCTCAACTCTAGCGGATACACCGCAAGTTTCAAGCAGAGTTTTCGCAGGTAAAAGCTTATTTTGTTGCGCAACAAAATCGCATGAAGCACGGCTAAGATGATCTAAGGACGGCCGAGAGAAGGAGGAAGAATGACACTTCGAAAAACAAAGCCACTAAATTTATTGATAGCATCACTTTTAATCGTATCGCTATCATCGGTTCTTGCTTTAGCTGAAACCCAGCTTTCGCCTGAAGCAGCGTTCGCGGCAACGAAAAAGTCCAGCAAAACTTACAAAATAAAATATGTGCTAAATGGCGGTAAAAACAACAGAGCAAATCCATCGAAATACACGGGCAAGCTGAAATTAAAGAACCCGACCAAAAAGGGCTACACCTTCAAAGGTTGGTACACAAACAAGAAACTAACGAAAAAGATTACTGTCGTTAAAAACAAATCTACCAAAGTTTATGCAAAGTGGAATAAAAAGAAATACAAGATCAAGTACGTGCTAAACGGCGGCCAGAACAGCAGCTCCAATGCATCTTCATATACCATAAGTACAAAAACATTCAAGCTCAAATCCCCCACCAGAAACGGATACACTTTCAAAGGGTGGTACTCGAACAAGAAGCTAACTAAAAAGGTTACCTCCATCAAAAAAGGTTCCACCGGCAACATCACACTTTATGCGAAATGGGAGAAAAAGCCCACTAATCCATGGGACGGAGTTAAGGTTGAGGCACCCGCAAGTTTCGGCGAGCAAGGATATGAAAATAACCGCATGTCCCTGACAAAGTACAGCTTCCGCGAGTGGGGTAATTCGTACTATTACATGGACGTATGGTTCAAGATGGTGAAATGCGGCACACCCACACGTGGAAACTGGGGAGAGTATGCGTTTTGCTATGACAAAAATGGAAAACTGCTTGATAGAGCATACCTGTATGCAAACGGAATCGGATTAGGAAAGACGTTCTATTACGGCACGACGATCCCAAAGGGAACGAAACGAATTGTTATTCCAGAGTACCCCGAAGCAACCCAACCAGCAAATCCGCCCAAGCCAAACACACCCTCCGCTCCCGCAGAACCCGAGGGCACAAAATGGTCCTATTCTGACGCCAACAATCTTAAGAGCTACTCAACTAAAGCCAGAGATTGCGTGAGCAAAGCCCTGCAGGATTACCTTTCAGGATCCAACTACGGAGACGGTTCGTTAAAACTGCTCTACTTTAAGATGTCGGTATCTGAGCTTAAAACGGCCCTGCAGTACCTCGAATCCGCAGACCAACTGGCAAGCAGTCGCGTAACCCTGACAACAACAGAAGGAGACACACTACGTGACGTCATCGGCGACGCAAAAAATGCACTCTCAGATCTCGATAAATATGCAGCTATGACAGCGGAAACAGCAAAGGATTACGACAGAACTCTGTCAGATCAGATCTCATCTGCAATTACCCCGACATCGAGGCTTCAAGTTCTTTCAACCAGGCTCCTTGAAGCCTTCTAGTGGCCGATCGTTCTCAACAACGTACGAATGATCGTTCCATCAATACAGTGAATGGAGAGCTTCCCGACCAAACAGTCATCAGCCTCCATGACCCACATCTACTAAGCCAGAGATGCTAACAGCTTGCACATCGTGTCTCTAAACACAGCGGTCCTGATTTATCAAATCAGGACCGCTGCTTCGATACCGCCAACGTCGCTACGCCAGCTATATCAAGTGACTTACTCCACTTCTCCCGTTGCATACGCGTCGTAGATGGCGGCTGGGGAATCGTAGTAGAAGCTGCCATTGTAGTTGTCGATGAGATCGCTTACAAAAGAGTGGTAGGCGCGGAAAAGCGCCTCGACATCGTCAACGTTTTCAGTCTCTGCAATTTGCAGCACCAGGCGCTTGTAAACCTTCCCGATATCCCAATGAGAGGGCACTGCGTACTTGGCCGTGCCCACATTGTCGAAGTCACCAGCTACAATCCCGGCTTCTTCGATAAACTCGTCACTTACCGCGTCGATGTTATCGCTGTGATATACGTCGGCAAGCTCGATGATCTTGCGAATGCGATCGCGACCCAAAGCGTCTACCACGACTGCACGCTTGTTCAGCGTCCTTCGCGCGATATAGTCGATCAGGCTACACGCAAAAAAGATGTCGTTTGCTCGCTGGCTTTCCCTGCCCTCCACGCTACACCTCCTCGCAGCGAACGAACTCGAGGGTCTCCAACGCTTTATCCGAACAGAATGCAATTTGGTGCGTCGGGTACTTGAACTTCGCCAAAGCCCAGAACTGATCCCGGGTAAGCGCGCCGTCCATGTAATCGGAAATATAGTTATAGACCTGGTCGTTCGCCATAGCGCCTATGACCACATCGTGGTTATGCGGCTCGCCATGGCGGCAAGCAATGATGAAGTCGAGCCATTCCTCCGTCATGCTTTCGAACTCTTTTATATCAAGCGAGTCGTTCAACCGCACGCGATAGGTGTTCACCCGAGGCACCTTGGCGCGCTGCGCCCAACGCTCCGCCTGCTCACGAAGCGTGGTGCAGTAGAACCCAGGGCCGAAATCCTTGGTATATCTTCCGATGCGAATTTCAGGAGTGTTGACCACGTCTCCGCTGCCATGAAAAACTGTCATGAGCGCCATAAGGAATGCCTTTCTCTGATGCAAATCATTATAACCCAGGGCGAAATGCTACAATCTTGGCACCACACTGCTTTGTTTCGGGAGAGCCTGCTGGCGTGAGAGACTTCTGCCATAAATACATTGAACGCTGGGCGAATGTGCGCCGCAATATTGTGCGCGCCGGTGCGCTGGCGGCTTGCGTTTGCCTGCTTGCGCTCGCAATCGCTCCCTCTCTGGCTTTCTCGGACGTGTATCCTACCGAAGATACTCCGAGCCCGTTCCTTCGTTCCGGGCTTCACGACGACTGGCGGTCCCGCACGGTGCTTCCCGATTACGCGCAGCAGTATTACGATTGGCTGGTCGAGGGCTCGAATCCCGATAGCGAGACTCCCTACCTTATCGACAGCTCGTACTACTCCCCTTCCGCGTCCTTCAGCGATCCCGTCATCGGGAAAACTGCGGTTTCTTCGTTCTTCAAAGTTCTCGATTTCTCCTACCTCGATGCCGAGGAACGCGAGTTTGTTACCAATGAGACGATCGCTCAAACCTATGCGGCTTGGGCGGCTTTTCGGCGCGACCATCCCGAGGTGTTCTGGCTGAACGGCCAGTGCTGGTACGGCCAGACCAGCGACATGCAAAGCCAAGGCCTGGTGTCCTTCCGAGTTTTCCTGAAGGGACCGGACGCCGATGTGCGCACCGCTCGATTTGGGGGCGCACTGCAGTTCAGCGACATGCCCCTCTGCTCTGGCACTTTAGGCAGCAATCGCATTCGCCAAGGCATCAAGCTGCGCGATGAAAAGGTGGCGGAAGCCCTCGACCGCTTTCCCGAAGGCGCCACCGATGCCGAGAAGGTCGCGCTGCTCAACGACTTCCTCTGCGAGCGCAATACCTACAACAAACTCACGGAAGCCCAGGTAGGAGGCGCAGGCGGCTTCAAATACCGCACCACCGCCTGGGAAAGTCTTCGCTGCTTGAACGCCCTTGTTGGATCTAAGTCGGAAGACGGCCCGAACAAGATCGCCTGGGAGGGCGATCTTGTCGCCGACGAAGACGGCAACGCGCAGCAGGTTGAAAGCGCGGTCGATGCGCCTACCAGCGAGGGTCTGGCCGCAGCTTTCAAGGTGCTCTGTGACGCAGCGGGCATCCCGTGCCTCATCGAGGACGGCGCGCTGGCCGTCGACCAATCACCCTGTAAGGAGATTATCCGCTCGCTGGGATTCGAGAGCTCGTATATGTACCACCAGTGGAACATCGTGCAGATTGACGGCCTCTGGTACGCTGTCGATGTTGCCCTGAACTTGGCAGCTTCCGAGGCCGACCCTACCGCCGCACCGCCCTACCTGCTAGTAGGATCCGATACCGTAGTCGACGCAACGCGCTTCAACACGAGCCACATTGCCCTGAACTACGGCTACAACCCTTACGAAGCCATGCTTACCAACCTTGTCAAGACCAACCCCCTCTTCACCAACGGCCCCGTGATTACCAACCAGGCCTACGCTGATGCTCCCTATCATTTCGAACCCGCACTCTTCGATGCGGGCGATTGCTACGGCGCCACTGTGGAAGCGGCGGCCAGTACGGCAGCCCGGGTCTTTACCCTCGCCGGTGCTGAAGTAGAAGGAGGATCCTGGGAATGGGAATCGGATGCCCTGTCCGCCAACGACACCGAGGATTTCTACAAGGTCCTGCGCTATCGCGCCCAAAACGCCGATGGTACCGAGCGCGTCGCGGCTACCGCCATGGTGCCGTTCCAGATCGACCGCAAGCGTATTTCGGTGGCGCCGGGCACTATCGCCTCGAAGACCTACGACGGCACCACCCTTGCCACCTTCGCCCCTGGCAAAGAGCCGCAGCTTACCTGCCTTCCCTCCGAAAGCGACTCTGCCAAGCCCGTAATCCTTCCTGGAGACGACGTGGTGCTGAAGGCAGAAGCCCACTTCGACGATGCCGAAGTGGGAAGCGGAAAAGACGTGACCGTTACCTATCGCCTGATGGGAGCCGATGCCGGCCACTACCAACTGGTGACCGACCATGTAACCATGTGGGCGGCAGCCGACATCTTGCCGGTACCGGAGGAGCCCGAATCGCCCAGCACTCCCGAGGTTCCCACTACACCCACGGCTCCCGCAACGCCTGATACCCCTTCCACCAATAAGCCATCGGGCAATGCGCCTTCGTCATCGAACAATGCGTCCGCATCTTCGGGTAGCACTGCTCCCTCAACCTCGCAGAGCGCGGCCAAAACTTCTCTCAGTCGTGCAACGCTCTCGCTTTCGGCCCGCAGCTTCACTTTCAACGGCAAAGCAAAGAAACCCACCGTCACTGTTAAGCTTGCCGGAAAGAAGCTGCGATCCGGAACCGATTTCCACGTTACATACAGCAAAGGGCGCACGGGGGTCGGCTCTTACCGTGTCACGGTCGCAGGATGCGGGGCTTACACAGGCTCGGTGTCCACGACATTCAAAATCGTCAAGCCCACGGTGAAGAAAACCTCCCTGACCAAAGTGAAGGGCAGCAAGCGGGCGCTGACCGCCACCTGGAAGAAGGCTTCGGGCAACGTGACCGGCTACCAGGTGCAATGCGCCACCGATAAGAAGTTCAAGAAGAGCAAGAAGACGCAGTACGTGAAGGGCAAGACGAAGCGCTCGGCGAAGATCACCAAGCTGAAGGCCAAGAAGAAGTACTACGTGCGGGTGCGCACCGTTTACAAAGTGGGCGGCAAGACCTTCTACAGCAACTGGTCGGCCGTGAAAACCGCGCGCGTCAAATAGCTGCGGCGCCTAGATCAGCCGGGGCCGCCCTCTCTACTCGATCGGCTTCCCTTCCACCACCAAAAACGTTGTCACCGACCCCAGCCGCAGCGTGTCGCCAGCGCTGAGGGGCACCGGCTGCGGCGAGAACCCGCTGCGCTCGCTGCGCGACGGTTCCACCACCGTCTCCTCTCCCGTCAAGCCGTCGACGAGCACGGTGCCGTTGCGGGAATCAAGCCCCTCGATGAGCCACTGGCCGTCATCGAGCCAAATGCGGGCGTGCTCACCGGAGACATCGGCGGCCACATCGGTAACCGCCTCGGCCGCCAACGCAAGGGAACCCAGCAGCGTCCCCGCCTCCGTGGGCGCCAGCCAAAACGGCGCTCCCTCCACATAGCCATCCGTCAGCGGCAGCAAGCCCAAGCGGCTGACCCGCGGCGCAGTCGGTGTCTGCGGGGCTGTGCCGTCAGGCACGGTAGCGGGCGTGACGAAAGTGCCGCCGTGAGCCTTCTGGGTGAACTCCAGCGCCCGGGCGACGGCGCGGCGCGCGTTGGCCGTACAGGCCACCGTCACGAACAGCACCATGGCCACCTCGGCCCGCTCCTCGGCCGTCAGCGACCCCTCGCCCTTCAAACGCTCCAGCGCGTTGCGATACAGCGACGCGGGCTGGCCGCAGGCTTCGAGAGCCCGATCCATGGCGCGCCCGTCCTCGTCGGACACCAGGGCAAGAATCTTCTCGCTGGTCATAGCCTTCCCGTTGCGCGTTTTCAGGCGCGAGATAAGGCGCAGCGCCGACACGGTGAAGTCGCCGAAGTAGTTCTCCTGCAGCGACCCCACTGGCGCGTGCACCACGAAACGCGATACCCAGGTGCGGTCGTCGACGCGACTGGCCGGGCTGCGACCGTCTGATAGGGGGCGCCCCGACAAAATAAGCGCCGCCGTATTCTTATAGCTAATGCCGCCCTGGCGTTTCATGGTGTCGAACAGCACCGAGCAGGGCGTAGTGGGAGTGGAGCTCATGAGCAAACCTCCTCAAGAGAAGCGGGCAGGGCGGAAACCGCCGGCGGCAGGGCTTTGCGCGCCCAGCGGCGCACACCCTCTTCGCCAAATACGTAGTCGGAAACCATGGGCAGCCAGGCACAGAGCGACGCAGCCGCTTCGGCCATGGCAAACAGCTGCAGAGACCCCACGCTGGCCTGGGTGAACACGAGTGCAACCAGCACAAGGACCATGCCGCAGACCAGACCAAGCGAACCGCGCAGCACATCATCACCGCTCTGCCGCCGACGGCCTCGGGCAAGAAGACCGAGCGCACCCGGCAGCGCCACCAGCAAGGCAACAACCACTGGGGAGACAGGGCCGGCCCAATCGAACGGCCCAGCCGTCACGGCAACTTCAGTTCCCCCAAGCAGCACGGCACTCGAAACGACTACGGCCGCCCACGCCACCAGGGCCGTCACGCCGATGACCCGTCGGGCGCCGGCCGCGAAACGTCGCGGCGTCAGACCGAAGGGCCCCACGGGCAGATACTCCAGACAAGAGGAAACCGCCTGTCCGCGCAGGCTTCGGCCGACGTTCTCGTCGTAGCTCGCACAGAACGCCGCAAGGGCCTCGCGCACTGCTTCTGCCTTCGGTCGTTGGCGCGGCTCCGCACTCAGACAGGTTTCCAGCAGCGGCCCCAAGGTGCTGTCCACCGAGTCCAACGCCGCCGCTACCTCCCTCTCGGGAGGATCTCCGGCCAACGCCCCCAGATGCCGACTGACAATCACCGCAGTTTCCGGCTCGCGGGCTAACACGGGGCCAAGGGCCCCAAACGCCGCGCAGGCCCCATGGGCGCCGGCGAAGGGCGCCGGCTCGGTCTCGGTCTTGCACCGATAGGGAGAGAGGGGTTCTCCCTGATCATCGGCTTGGGAAAGATCAAAGGGGGCGCGGCCGCACAGCAGGCGGTACAGCACGCCGGCGGCCGCGTACACGTCCACCGCGGGCGCGTGCCGATGGGCCGCCACCGCCGCCACATCGCGCGTGAGCATTTCGGGCGCGGCGAAATCGGCCGTGGCACCGCGAGGCGCACCGTAGACCGCCGTGAGCGAGCGGTCCTGTTCCTCCTCTGTCGCCGCCGAGCCGAAATCGATGAGCCGCAGCTCGAAGGAGCCCTCCTCTACCTGTTGGGCCACCGAGAGCTGCGCGGTATCGATCATAACGTTGGCCAGGGAGATGTCCCGATGGGCGAACCCTCCCGCCACCAGGGCCATGCGCGTGAGCAGGTCGAACAGATCGCGCCCAAGTCGGGCCGCCGTGAGCGGAGAGAGGCGGCTGTGGCCATCCACTGCCAACGAGGGCAGTGCCGCAGCAAGCGTGACGCCCTCGATCCATTCCATGATAAGAGCAGGGCGACCGTCGATTTCAGCGCGACCATAGAGGCGCGGAAACCCCTTGATGCCGGAAAGGGACTGGTGGGCCGCGTACTCTTCCTCGAAAGCGGCCTGAGCCCATGCCGGCGGCTCGGAATCAACCTCCGACGACAGGCTCGCGTAGGCTGCGCTCCGGCCTCCGAGCACCTTGACCGCAAAGGACTCGCCACGCGGATTCGTCGCGCGCATGACGCAGCCCGCACCGCCGAACCGCGCCGATTCTTCGTCGATCAGCAACGTGGCGAAACGCCTAAGGAACTCATCGCGTGACGCCGAGCGCACGGCATGGGCGGCCTCGAACGAGCGCACTGAAACCACGCGCAGGCGCCGCGAGGCAGGCGCAGCGGCAAGCGCTCCCTCGTCTTCCGGATTTCGACAGCTCAGCTCTTCGCTCACGGACGCGCCCCCGGATAGCGCTTCTCGTAGTCCTTCAGCGCATTCAGCTTTCCGCTGCTGTCGCTATAGGCTGCCACCACCTGGCGCGGCTCGGTCTTGCCGCTCACGTCCACCGATCCGCAGGCCACGCTCCACGCCCGGCGCAGCACATCGGCTGCCGTGGCCAAATCGTCGTAGAGAATAAGCATGTCGTCGTAGTTGGCCCGATACTGCGACTTCGCGGGAACCGACAGCGACTGCATAGCCGCCGAGGCATCCGAAGCCTTCGTGTACAACGCTTTCGCCTTTGAAAGGGCGCTCTTGCGCGCCGAGGCAGAAGCCTCGTCGACGGTGGCATCGAAGGTGGATACCGCCTCGGCCACGTCCTCGGCAAGGGGCGCCAGGTCGTTGTATTTGCTGGTCAGCTGCGTGTGGATTTTCTTCTCAGTGGCCTCGCTCAAGCCGCTTGAGGGCGTATCGGAGGTGGATGGCGTAGTGGAAGTGGACGGAGCATCGCCCGTACCCGTGGAAGGCTTCGAGGCCGACGAATCGGAGGAATCGGACCCGCTGGGTGCGGAGGAGGAAGAACCACCCGTAGAGCCCGAGGGCTTGCTGGAAGACGAAGTGCCGGCTGTTGCGTCGTTGGATGAGGAAGAGGCCGGTTTCTTCGAGGAGCCCGAGGAGCCAGCTGGCTGCGAGGTATCGGACGAGCCAGTTTTCTTGTCCTGGCCCTTGGCGCTGTCTGGTGAATCGGCCGTCTTGTCAGCAGAGCCCTTGTCGTTTTGAGAGGCTACCGAAGGAAAAGCGGCCGTAGAAGCCTGATCTGAAGCTGCCGCATCGTCGCGTCCGCCCCCACTGCTCCCTGGAGCGTTCTGCTGAGGCGCATTGCCCGCATCAGAGGACTGCGCCTCCTGAGATCGGCCATCGGGCCCTTGCGCCCCCACTCCCGTTTGCGCCAGGGCATCGGCCGAGGCCTCTTCGTGAGACGCGTTTGCCGACCCAACGGGAGCGACAATGCCGGGAAATCCCGAGAAGTCAGCACCTTCGTCCTGTCCCGCTAGAGCCACCGCCGCCGTGGCGTACACCGCCACCGAGCCGATCGTAGCCGTCAGCGAGCAGGCAAGCAACAGCATCTTCGGCCATCCAAGCCCCAGACTGCGCACGCGACGCGCAGCTCCCGTATGCCGAGACAGCTTCCCCATGCTGAATGCGATTCCCTTCTCAACCGGCCGCGACCAAAGACAAGCCAGCAATGACAGTGTGGTAATGGGACAATTATACCGTCTCGACAGGAATTACGTTGCGCAACAAAGGAACGGGAAGCGAAGGCGCTTTTCCGCCGTACGAAAGACTTTGTCCTTATCCCGCCTCCCAATTGCGACAACCTGGACAATATCAAGAACTTCCACCGTTTCGCCTACAATGCGAAAGATAATGCGAAGACCCGCGTTTCTGAACTTCAACTCTTTGCACTGCGCAAGCGGCCCCATCAAAGGCTTCCCTATCTCGTCTGCCCGCTCACGCAGGCGAGCAAGGCCAGCGTCAACGAGCTTGCGCTGAGAGCCGTCCAGCATCCGGTACTCTTTCTCGGCATCGACGTCAATGAAGGCAATGCGAAAACGTCCTTTACGCTCGCTCACTCGAACAGCTCCTCGTCGGAAACAGATTCGGTGTCGATGGCCAGAAACCCCTGATACTCCTCGGGGCTCATAACTTCCTCCAAGGGGATCGATCGATGATTTGGATCAGCATCAGCTTGGGAAATCCGATGGGCGGCGCGCTCGTACAAGAGCTCCTCCTTTAAGCGCTCGTTCTCAACAGCGAGTTCCTCAAATGTGTCGAAATTTACAAGGACAGCGTCAATGGCAGCATTGCGATCAGAAATGTACTGGGGCTGCAGCAGTGCGCGACGGCGAATTTCACCGAAGTTTTTTGCTGCCTGCGAGGCAGATACGATTTGATCACGGCCAAAAACCAAGTGTCCGTCCTTCACCGTCGGCATAACTACCTCCGTAAACATAGTTTTAGTTTTATACGTATTATAACACGTAGTAATTTACGGAGTTAAATCATTCCTAAACCGATGAGCACTGTAACAAGGCTCTACTCTCCTTTCAAGACGACAAAAGGATCGTTCGGGTAGTGTTCGTTTCCAGCAGAATCTTTACGGGGAACTTTAGAGCGGGCGGACACGCAACGAACATACGCAAGGGAGGGGAGCTTGGCGCTCCCCTCCCTTAGCGAGGTGGATCTGTTGGGCTTTAGCGGCCGCTAGTCCTTTAAGACATCTGCTGCCTCGGACTTTCGACGCATGCGGCGACGCGCTTCGTGCGCGGTTGCAGCCGCGGCGGCAATCAGCAATAGCAGCAACAGCATAGCCACCAAGTCGCCTGTCTGCGGCAACGGCGTAGCCTTTATGATCCTCGTAGACCATCCGCTTTCGATGAGCCGCGTCAGCCAATCGTCGTAGTCCTCGGGATTCTCCCAGTGGACGCCGAAGTCGACGGAGCGCATCTGCACCGATGTCCACTCGTCGGGCTCGAGCTTCTGCCAGTACTGGCCATAGGCGTTCAGGCCACGGTTCAGCTGGTGCACCACGTGCATGCTGTCGGTGGCACCCGAAGCGGGCTCCGGCTCCTCTTCGCCTTCGCTGGACTCGCCGTCCGCCACTTCAGCCTGCGGAGCAATGCTGTCGTCGCTAGCGGGCTGCTCCACACCGTCTACGGTCATGGTTTGCTCGACCGCAAGGTAGACCGGGTTCAGGTCGTTGTCGATGTTGTCGTTCTCGCCCTCGTCGGCAGGCACGAACTTCGACTCATCGGGACGGTCGGCCACCACACGGTAGCAATAGGCACGGCCCTCGTCATCAATGACCGGCAGGTTCTCGAAGGAGTAGCTGCCCTCTTCATCGGTGCGCTGAACCGCGACCACTTCCCACTCGTTGGCCTTGGGGGCCTCGGGCTCGGCCGGAGTTTCGGAATCGGCGGGAGCATCGGGCGTTGCAGGCGCTTCGGGCACAGACGGAGCTTCGGGCTCGACCGTATCACCCGGCTGAGTCGGCTCGACCGGCCCGTCGCCATCGACCGACTGATCCGGCTCGTTCACATCGGCCAGCGGAGCTGCCGCTTCAACGCCTTCGCCGCTGCCCTCGCCCGTGGAAGGTCCTCCCTCGCTGGGCGTCTCGCCGGCATCGATACCGGGAGCGTCATCCCTCTCCCCCGGCTCGGGAGCCGTGGGCTCATCAGGGATTACCGGCAAATCGGGCTCGGGCTCGGGAGCCACCGCATTCGGGTCGTAGCGCTCGGCTTTCTCCAGCGGCTCGCCCTCCTCGTCCAGGTCACTGCCGGGAGCACCGTCGGGAAGGAGCCAGCCGAACTTCTCAGGTGCCTCGGCACCATCAATGTACTTGCGCTCGAGACGCATCTCCACGCCCGGCAGACGCTCCTCGTCACCGCGCTGCAGGCCGTCGTTGTCGTCATCGTTCCACGCATGGCCCTTGATGGCGGCAACGCGCATGTACACGAGGCCCGCATCATTCTCCAGATAATCGTTGGCGCCCACCCGCGACCAGCGATTGCCGCCGGTGTATTGCGGGCCATTCTCGATGAGCGCGCGCACGTCCTCGTTGTCGTTGTAGTGCATAGCCAGCACGGTCAGTCCGTTCTGCGGCTCGTCGGGCACCAGACGCGTGGTGTACTCGTCCAGGCTCGAATTCGTCACCGTGGCATCACCGCGACCGAACACGGTCACGCCGTAGCTACCGGGAATCTCGGGGATGTTCACACGGTAGCCGTACACCACGTAGCGCTCCTGGCCGTCCACCTCGCGTACGCCCACAGCGTCCAAGTTCTCGAAGGACCAGGTGCCGTCCTCGGCCGTGAGCACCGAACGCGGAACCCAAGTGTCTTCGGGCTCGACCGGCTGATCGGGGTCGGTTGGATCGGCGGGCTGGTCGGGATCGGAAGGCTCCGTGGGCTGGTCAGGCTCAGTGGGGTCAGTCGGCTCTGAAGGGTCGACAGGATCGGTGGGCTCCACGGGCTCAACCGGGTCGGTAGGTTCACCGGGCTCTTCGGGCTCCGTAGACTCACCGAGCTCGGTCGGTTCGGTCGGCTCACTGGGCTCGGTAGGCACTTCGCTTTCGTCGACACTCACGAAGGCAGCAGCCATCACCTTCATGACCGCGGCAACTACCGGCGTTTCGGGCGCTTCAGGTGTTTCAGGCTCTTCTGTTTCACCCGGCTCTTCGGGGTCGGTAGACTCGCCGGGCTCTTCGGGATCCATAGGCTCAACAGGCTCGGAGGGTTCCGTCGGATCGGTAGACTCACCAGGGTCAGTCGGCTCCGTAGGATCGGTCGGGTCAGTTGGCTCCGTCGGGTCAGTCGGGTCAGTCGGCTCCGAAGGCTCAGTCGGCTCCCCGGGCTCGACAGGCTCCCCAGGCTCACTCGGCCCCTCGGGCTGCTCGGGCTCGGTCGCCTCGCCGTGGAAGTCGCGATCGAGCACCCACAGGCCGGGCTCGCCGTCCACACCGGCCTTGTACCAGTAGCGGCGCAGCTCCACCTTCACCTCGGGAATGCCCGGCTCGCCATCCTGGCGGATGCCGTCGTTGTCGTCGGACCACACCACGCCGGCCATCTCGCGGCCCGAGGGCTCGCGGAAGCCCGCATCGCCGCCGCGCTGGCGCAGGGCCGGCTCGACGGGGTCGTAGGACAGGCCCGCATAGGTGAACGAGTACTGCGAGGCGCGGCTGGCGCTGGTGGGACGGGCCAGCAGCACGTAGCCGTCATTGCGCACACGCCCGTTGGCGCCCTCCACGAACACCTCGTTTAGGCCCATAGGCGTGCCTGCCGAATCGCTGAGCACGTCAGAGTCGAAGCGGTTACCCGCCGTGCTCACATGGAAGCGCGTGCACAGCGAGGCCTCGGGCGTATCCTCCAAGCGCAGGCGATAGGCGTACAGCGTGTAGCTGTCCTGGCTCAGACGCTTGAAGCCGGGAAGATCCTTGAAGCGGTACACGCCCTCGTCGTCGGTGGACGTCCGCATGGCGCCCTCGGTGCCAAAGTCGGTATCGGGCACCCAGTGCTCGCCGTTGCGCACGTAACGGGTCAGCACCACCGTCACCCCGGACAGGCCATACTCGGGCTCGACGCCGGCATGCGTCGCCGCAGCTCCATCAAGGGAGGTGGCGTAATCACGCTTGCCGTCGTAGCTGGTATCGTTCCACACCACACCCTCGATGGTGGAGTTCACCGGCGGCACGAAGCCCGCATCCAGGTGCTTCACATCGTACACGCTGGAGATGTCGAAGCCGCGCACATTGTTCTCGGGCTGCGTGGCGGCCACCGAGGCGTTCGCGATGATCAGGCGGCCGTCCAGCATGCGCACCCCGTTGCGCTGGCAGCTATCGTCCACAGTCCAGCGCACCGGATAGGCATCCTCGGTATAGGCCAGCTCGTCGCCGTAGGTGTTCGGGCGTCCGACCTTGGAGGGCGCAGCGGCCGTAGTCTGCTCGCGCAAGGTGACGGGATAAGCACCTGCGCCCTTCTCCTCGTCGCCGTCCACCTCCACGGTGTAGCCCAGCAGCACCATGGTGGTCTCGTTCTCCTTGCGGGTGGCGGCCAGCACGTTCTCGAAGCGGTACACGCCGTTGGCATCGGTAGTTACTTCCTCGGCGGTGCCCTTGATCCACTGCTTGGGCTCGCCCTCGGCCGGGCTGTCCCACATCCAGCGCTGCAGACGCACCTTCACGCCGGCCATACCGGGTTCGCTCTGATCATAGGAACCGCCGCTCATAGCCTGATCGCCGTCGTAGTTCGTGTCCTTCCATACCCGGCCCTCGATAATACCGCGCTTGGGGTTCTCCACCGAGCCGTCGTTGTAGCGGCGGTCCGTGGCGCTGGCGCGGTCGTAGGCGTAGTTCATCGGCGACTCGACCCCCATGGCCTCGGCGAAGATGCCCAGCACGCCGGCCATGGCGCCGTGGAAACCATGGTTCGGGTTGTTGGGCGCCGCGGCCTTCACCACGTTGCCCTGGAAGGCCTCGTCGTCAGCGCGGTCCAGCAGTACGTCGTACTCGCGGGCGTCGGTGTTCATCAACGACGCATCGGCCGCGCGCAGGTCGGAGTCGAGGGTGAAGTCGCCGCCCTGCTGGTACTTCGCGATCAGGTAGCTGTAGCGAATGTCGGGAGCCACGGTCACCTTCACGCGATAGGCGTACACCACAGGCGTGCCATCGTCCTCCACCCGCTGGGTGGGCAGGTCGGCGAAGAGGTAGCCGCCGTTGTCCGCCGTCAGCTGGCTGTGGCCGGCCGCCGGCGAACCGATGCCCTTCTGGCAATCGGCCTCGTAGGCCTTCCACGGATCGGGGTCATCATCGGCCTCGAAGGCCGGGTCGTCCACGCCCCAACCGGTGTACCACTCGGGGTCGGCCTTCCAGCCGTCGCCGTCGCCGTCCTCGTTGTCGGGATCGGGAATGTAGCGCTCCAGCGTCACGCGGATGCCGCCCACGCCGGTCTCCACATCGTCTCGCACGCCGTCGTTGTTCAGGTCGTACCACAGCACGCCGTCGATGTCGGCTGTGGGCGCCGGCAGCTGACCGGCATCGCCGCCGGAAATCTCGTAGCTGCCGTCGTTCTGCAGGGCGTCGTTGCGCACGTGCAGCCAGTCGAAGGATGTGCCGGCATTGCCCAGGGCCCCGGCAATCACATCGGTGCTCGGCAGAGTGACATGGGAGGCCTGAGTGGCGTTGGGCTGGGCCACCGAGCGGGCCAAGATGATCTGGCCGTGGCGCGGGCGACTGCCGGACTGGCCGGCGCCCAGCAGCGGCTCGCGGCCGATCAGCTCGCGAGTGGCGTCGTCCAGCAGGTCGGAGTCGAGGCGCACCGCGTCGGTGGCCGCCAGGGCGCCGGCGTGGTGGGCGCGCGTGGGCAGCCAGTGGATCGCCTCGGGCGTGCCCGGGTCATCCACGTGCATGGCATCCAGCCGCACGCGATAGGCGGCCAGGTACTGCTCACCGGCGTTGCTGGTATAGGCCGTCGGCAGGTTGTCGAACACGTAGCGGCCGTTCTCGTCGGTCAGCACCGCCACGTCGCCCGCCGCCACGGTGGCGTCGTCGGCCGCGGTAAGGCCGTCGGTGACGATACCCGTCGTGCGGTTGTCGGTGCCGAAGCCCAGGTTCTGGAACCAGTGGCTGTTGTCGTCGAGCGGGTTTACCCGCGTCGGATCGAAGTACCACTGGGTCAGCAGCACACGCTCGCCGGCCATGCCGGGCTCGTCGGCGGCCAGGGAGCCGTCGGCGGTGCGCTTCTGCACGCCGTCGTAGTTCGCGTCCTTCCACACCAGGCCAGAAATGGCCGCCGTGGGCACCCGCACCAGGCCCGCATCCCAGCGGCCCGTGTGCATCGATTCGAACAGGTTGTAGTAGCGGCTGCTCAAGGCGCTGGTGCGCACCTCGAACTGCTCGTAGGGGTAGGTGTCGTCGAAGTCCATGGGCTTGGCCAGCACGATCATGGCATCGGGTCCCGTGCCCGCCTCGAACTCGGGCTGCAGGATAGGCGCGTTGCTCTTCTCGTTCAAGTAGAAGCTGGGCACCGTCACGCCCGACGTCATGGTAGGCGCCTGCAGCACCGAGGTGCAGGCATCGGAGTCGATCTTGTCCTCCTCGCCGTCAAGCTGGGGTGCGGCGTTATTGCGGTAGGTGAACGACCAGGTGTCGGGCAGCGCCGCCAGCGCGCTCTGGTCGATGCGCACGCGATAGCCGGCCAGGAAGCGCGGCTTCTCGTCAATGACGGCGTTGGGCATGGTGTTCTGCGGGTCGATCACCGACACGGGCAGTGCCTTGAACACGTAGTTGCCCGCAGCGTTCGTGGTCTGGGTGCGGAAGTCCCAGTCGGGGCTCAGCTCCCAGCCGCCGATGCCAGCCGTGCCGCCCTCGGGGTTCCACCAGTACTGTTCGATGGTCACCTTCACGCCGGCCACGCCCACTTCGTCCATATCTTGCACGCCGTTGTGGTTGGCGTCGTTCCAGATGCGGTCGCCCAGATAGCCCTTGGTGTCGTCGATGAAGCCCAAGGACAGGCGGTGGTTCACCCGGTAGCCGCGCCAGGTCTGACCCTGCTCGTAGACGGCATGGCCCGAGGCGTCCACGGGCACCACGGCCTCGAACAGGCCCGTCTGGCCGCCGGAGCTGCCATAAACGGTCAAGTCGTTGTCGTAGCGCTTCTGCAACTTCACCGCCGTCGAGTCGGAGGCCAGCATGGGCTCGTCGATGACGGCCTGCTCCAGCGGGTTGTTCGCGTGCACGTAGGGCGTTGGCGTGATGCGGCGCGTAACGATGGTCTCCTGCGTGCGGATGCCGTAGGTGCGGTTCGGCTTCAAGGTGAAGGAGAACAGGCCGTCCATGCCCGTGGTCTTCACTGCGGGCTCGCCGTCGGAGTCGAGGGCGATCTCATCTTTCAGCTGGCCAGTCTCAGGGTCGTACTCGTGCACCGACACCTGCATGTAGGGCACGCGCTGCTCCTTGCGGGTCTCGAAGGTGCCGGGGTAGCCGGCGGCGCCCACGGCCGGCGTCTGGGAAGGATCGGACTGCCAGTCCATGAAGCCGTCGTACAGATCGGGGTCGATCTCCTCGCTGTTGTCGTACACGTCGTCACGGAACACCGTGCCCTCGTAGGGAACGGGACGGGCGATGCCCACGCTGTAGCTGGTGGCCATAGCATCGTACATCACATGCTGGGCATCGTACTCGCCGTTGAGGAACTTCTCCCTGTCATAGCCATCGCCATTCTTCAGGCCCTTCACCGTGATGGTGTCGGTGGTGGTGGCGATAAGGCAGGCCTCGTTAGCGGCCGTATTCGGGTCGTCCTCCACGCGCTCGATCTCCAGGGCCACGTTGCGGCTGGGACCGATCTTCTTCGTGGTGAGCGAGTAGGCCGAGTACTCCGCCGGGAAGGTGTAGCGCAACTTGTAGTCGGCAGGCTTCAGGTCGGACAGGATCCAGTAGCCCTTGTTGCCGTAGTAGTCGGACTCGGTAGTGAAAGACACCGGGGCGCCACCGGAGGCCACAATGGCGAAGCCGTTGTTGGAGTACTTCGGATTGCCGAACTCGTCGCACTCCTGCCAGATGCCGTTGCCCTCGTTCACCGTGGCGTTGAAGGTGACCACCTGGCCGTCGCGGTTCACGGGGTAGCCGTTCTCGTTCAGCAGTTCCACCTTCACGCCGTTCACGCCCGGGTCTTCCTTCTGGCCGTCGAAGTTGATGTCCTTCAGGATGGTGCTCGTATCGGCCTGCTGGCCGTCGGCATCAGTGAAGGTGCCCACACGCTGGCCCGTGACGCTGTCGTAGCGTGTGGCCGTGGACAGCAGGTACCGACCGTTCTTCGCCTGATGGTAGGTGGTGGGACGGCCCAGGGCATCGTAGTTCAGCGCCACCGAGGCGGTATCGTTTTTGTTCTCATCCCAGTTCTCGTCCACCCACACGTAGTCGCCCAGGTAGCCGCGCTCCTCGGGAGCATCGACGAACACGCCGGCGTAGGCTTTTTCCTCTAGCTTCAAGTTCTTCGTGTTTGCCTGGGAGTCATTGCGGGACGCGGTGTTCACGCGATGGACATAGGAATTCCACTGAGTCACCTCCGCCAAGCGCGCGGCTCCCAAGGGGTTCGAACCCTCAAAGCCCTCGTTCGGCTTAGCATCGGTATTCATGTCGTACACCACGTTGCCCGTTAGATCACCCAGATATTTGGGCAAGTTAAGAGGAGCGTGCATGTCGTAGGTGAGGCGCAACAAGCCGCGCGGCGGCAGGTACAGCATATCGCCGGTGTAGGCGCTTGGAGTGTCCAAGATATCGACCCACAGGGCGCGCAGGCCCTTCTGAAGCGTTTCCGCCTCAGCCGGATGGGAAGCCACGTAGCTCTTCAGTTCGCTGAGCGGAATGAATTTCTGAGCGTACAATGCGTTGGGGTTGTTACGCAGGTTATTGATGAGCGACTTCTTTGCGTTGGTGGAAGCCTGTTGCCACACCTTGATAAGATCTGCCTCACTCAGCGCCACCAATTTATTACCCCGTCGCTCGTAGGGGCCTACATAGATACGATGACAAGCCTCTTCTACTTCGACCCCATCGTTATAGTGAGCGTTACCAGGTTGGCGCAGGATGAGCTTGATGGAGTCGAGATCCTTGATCCAACCGTTCCACTGAGAACCGCGGTTCTGGGACGTGGAGAACGAGCCGTTCATGGCATCGACATCGCCCTCATAGGGCAGAATATCCAGGAACGAGGCGCGGATGTAGTTCTTCGATCGGCTCTCATCGGCGCTGGGGTTGCTGGTCTCCGACTCGTAGTAATAGTCGTCGCCCTCGGTCAGACGGGCTGGGCCGTTCACCACCTTGCTGTAACGAGAGTTCGTACGAGTGTAGGCGAACTTATTCTGCAGCACGGCGTTCAAAGATTCGAAGGAGCACGGCTGCAGACGCATGGCCATGATCAGCTGGTTGCGATCATCGTCCAAGTTGGCATCACGGCTGTCCTGAGCATAGGATACCGACTCGAAGGTGGATCCCTCGGGCAGGTAGGGCTCGTAATAGCCGGCCTTGTAACCATAGCCCGTGGTGGTCAGAAGCTCGTTGCCCAGAGCCGACGTGGCAGTATCGCTGATCGGCATGAGCATCTCGATGACCAGCGCCTCGCCCGGACGGAGCTTGGCCTGCGTCATGTCGCCATACTGCGTGGGCTTACCCGTGAAGGCCCAGTTGAAGAACTTGCGCTTCACCGGAGAGCCGTTCAGCGACACGACACTTTCCTGATCGCGCACCTTCACATCGCCCTTGTTTACGTTGTCCTGGTACAGCCACGGATTCCAAAGCGCGAGGCCCGGCGCGAGGCTCGTCGGATCAGCCAGCATCTCGGTATAGGTAAGCGGATCGGTCTCGGGCTTGTCCGGATCCACCGTCACGGGAGCGAACATCATGGTCTGCTTCTCGATATGGTATGTCCAGATAGGGGTCGAGATATTGCGCTCAACTCCGGCCTGATCGACCCACGTGGCACATTCCTCGTTGTTATTCTTCTGAGAGGGCGCCGTCGCTGAGCCGTTCAGGGAGTAGGCCCCCTTGGTAGTGACCATCTGGGTGATTGGCACGCCAGCAATAATCACCGTCTGCGCCTCTTTCTCCGCGGTGGTCTTGAAGTTGTCGTTTAACGGGCAGGGATAGGTGCCGTCCTCGTTCTGAGTAATCACCGAGCGATAGGGCACGTACTGGAAGTTCTCGTCTTGCAGCAGGGAGGCCTGCCCGAAGTCCTCCAGGTAAGGCAGCAGGATGGACAGCATGGGATTGGTGGCCGTCGACTGCTTGCGGTTGGTAATGCCCAGCTGGAACATCTGCGAATCGCTCAGGTTGTTCAGCGTAATGGTGTATTTGATCATGCGCGAGTTGTCCTGGCTGATGACCGGCTGGCCCTCTACCCAAGCGAACTCGGAGTCGACCGTTCCCTTGAAGTAGGCCTGCTTCACGCGCAAGCGCAACGTGGGATCCTCCTCCGTAATATAGAAGCCCATGCCCACGCGGTCGAACTCGGCGTACTTCGTATCGTCGTAGCGCAGCACGCCGGACACAAAGTGATTGAGGTGCACCGAGGGAGTCGGCTCCACATCGTCGCCGCTTCCCTCGTCGGGCTCTTCGTCCCCGAGCACTTGGCTGAACTTCTCCACGACCTCGGTCTCGCAGGTTACGCTGGCGGCCGGATCCGTCAACGAGGTAGGCATGGACGTCTTCGTCTTCAGCAAGCGCCAGTCGTTCTTCCCGCCGGTGTACGTTCCCGTATAGGTACCGTCCTCGTTCTTCTGGCGCTCCCAGCCCACGTTAAAGCGATTGGGATCCACCTCGTCGGCTTCCTGGTTGCCCGCGGTGAAGGCCTTCGTCTCCTCGGTAGAGTCATCGTAGGGAGCCGCGTCTACCGCAAGGAGGAAACCATGGGGCACCGGCGTCGCATAGGTTTCGGGCGTGTCGACCAAGGCCTGCTTCCCCGAGTACTTGGGCTGGCCGTTGTCGTCGAGCTCTACCGATTTCACGACCCAGCGAATCTGGCGCACATCGTAGTTGCCGTACGTGCCCAGCACGATGTCGTTGCTCAGCTGGCCGGCCTCCTGCAAATCGCGAATAGCCTGGCGTACGTCGATCTCGACGTTCTGCTTGTCGGAGATGGCGTAGCCGTTCTGGCTGCCCACCATCAACCACATGCCCGAGGCAGGAGCGGTGTTGCCATCAGCGGCCGCATCGTCCTCGCCATAGAAGTAGTCTCGATCGCCATCGGTACCCAGCTTGGCATAGTTCTCGTTTTTGTTGTGGCTCGTGCCGTTCTGCTCGCCGTAGCCCGTCGTTGCCAGATCCACACCGTTCACATCGCGCGGTGCCTTAGCAATGCGCACCATCACGAACAGGCGCAGCTTCTCCTCAGTTCGGGCGGCATCGTTCGCCGCTACGCGCTTGCCGTCCCGCTCGACATACTGCGAGCCTGGAACCTCCCATACGCCGCTCTTAAGCGTGGTCACGCAGGGACGCGTGCGCACCACGTCCTGGGAAGCGGGGCGCCCGTCTCCCGGATTAGGCAGCAGAGCGTCGGACTTGGTGGCTTCGCGCGTTGCGTAGAACGGCACCTGGTAGTCTACGATAAAACTGTTCACGGCACCGCCGGTATTCACCGCTTGGGTGATAAGGAAGCGATTGACGCTGTCTTCCACCTCCCCGTCGTCATCGGAATCGGCAGACCCGTCTCCCCCCTCGTCCTCGCTGTTCATACCGGGATCGCGAACCGAGTCCTCCTTGGTATCGGGATCGCCCACCACCTGACGCTGCTTAAGTGTATCGCCGCGTACCGATGAGGACGGACGCCACAGCGTGAACGTGCCGCTCTCCGCATAGGCAAATACGTCGGTCAAATCACCGTCACAATCATAGTCAGCCTTAGGCAGGAAGTCGTTGTTGCTTCCAGTAATATCCTGCTGCTCGTGATCTTTGATTTGCGAATCGGAGCGGAAGCCGGCCACCTCTTGACGGGCGAAGCCGTAGTCATGGTGGACAATTCCCTCTTCAACGTCTTGGATCGGCATAATGGGCTTAGCCGCCGCCAGAGCACCAGCGTTATGAGTCGTTCCGTCGGCCCCCGTGCCTGCGTTTTGCCAGCGGTGCGTCCACCCCGGGCCGCCATTTGTAGTCTTAAGCCAGTTCAGCTCAGTGTCGTGGAAGGTCATGTAGGCCGCCGAGCCGTCGCCATTCCAAGTAAACACCTCATCGAGCTGGCCCTTGTCTCTGACAATGCCAAGGGCATCGGGGAAGCCCTTGAGGTTCTTGGCAATGTTGCGCACGGCCGACAACTCGGCGCGCAGGGTCTCTTGATCACGCAGCGGCAGACTCTGGTCGATAAAGCTGCTCAAGCCAGGGGCCTCCGCAGTATCGAGTGTGGTGCTTACCATATTGTCTACGCGCACACGCAGCTTCAGCGTGACCTTATCGCCCACACCGAAATAGCCGTCGGGACGCACGCCATCCCAATAGGCTTCCAGCAAAGAGGGATGGTTCTGGAACTCTTCGTCGGTCGCGTCGTCGGGAGGCGCCAGCTCGATAACGACGATCTCGCTGTCGCGGCGCTTCTCCTTAGTGGCCGCTCCCTCATCGGGCTTGTCCGTCATCTGATCAACATCGGGTTTGGCGAAATCGGCGGACGCACCCGTGGCGACAGCATGATCGCTGTATGTGCTCGTTCCGTAGTTCGGCTGCTTGACGATGTTCACCGTCCAACCGTCGCGAATCAGGTCGCCAGGATAGAGCGTGTCCGTATGGTGCTCGCTGGCGGCCCCGGTGATCGGATCGCGATCAGTGTGCGTCCACTCCACATAGAAGGGGCACTCGTCGTTGGCAAACAGATCCTTTAAGTAATCTTCGGTAAGGGTGCGATCGCCATAGAGCGTTACCTGCTGGGGGAGATGGAAGGAGAACACCATCTTAGCGTGGTACACAGGCGAGGCGTCGTTCCAGTCCTCTCCGCGAATGTTCTCCAGGCTGGCGGCGTACCACAGGCTGTCGCCATATTGCCATGTATCCTTCTGAGGATCTCCGGTCTTCACGCCCTGGGGATACACCTCCTGGCCCTTTACGGCACGCTTGGCCGAATCGGTGCTGTCGGTGTCAACGTTGCGCTGATATTCCACTGCATAGCTGGGCTGCAGCTTCGGCGACTTCCAGGCGCGCAGCTTGAGGCCCGTCAAAATACCGCTGTCATCGCTGGCCTGGCAGGTGCCCGTCACGCGGTTCGTGTAGCCTTCCTCGTGGCGGCTCGTCGTGTCGCGGTTCAGTCCGCGCGTGCTTTCCTTCTGCAGAGTGTAGGCCGGATGGTTGTAGTAGGCGCTGTTTGCCGGGAATTTGTTGAAATAGTCCTCCACCAACATGCCGCTCTGGGAAAGAACGTTTTCCTTATCCAGACCGCGCTCGGTCTCCAGATAGCGGCGCGAGAAGCCGGGCAGCTTGTTCGTTGCCTTCGACTCGCCGTCTTCCTTCGAGATCGAGCTCTTGTCGTTCAGATCGTTCGTCATGCCGGCAAATACCGGATCGGCAGGCAGCACGCCGAAGGTGCCGAAGGTCAAACGCACGTAGCCGGTATGGACCGGATTGGCAATACCGGTAACCGAGGGGCAGCAGGGATTCGCGCAATGCGAATAGGGATGATAGCCGGGGTCGAGAACGAACACGTTGTTGCCCGCGGATCCACTGGGGTAGCTTCCATTTTGATTCAGCGGTATAAGGTGGAACTCGTACTGGCCGGTATGACTGTTCCAAACCCGCTTGTAGCGGTTGGGAGTGCTGTTGGCGTTCATATCGCGATGATCGTGCGGCACGCCCGTGCATTTCCAGGGAATATAGTTCGAATTAGCCCCACATTCGTAATTGTAGTAAGTCAGCCAATTCTGATAGGGAACATAGGGCCAGAAGTTCTGTCCCTGGAAAGTCCCTGCCTGAACCACCGGGTTCAGGTTTTGCGTGCACGTGCTGCTATTGAACAAGCTGTTGCAGGCCGGGGTGCATCCGCCCACGGGCGCACAGGCGTTGGCGCCAGTAACGGAGCACTGATGCCACGCCTCGGTGCAGTCCTCGGTGCACTTAAGACCGCAGAAGTAGCTGACCGGCGTACCGCCCCTCTGCAAGCTCTCCAACGTGGCCGACGCAGCAAACGTATAGTCAATGGCTGTTCCGTTCTTGCCATGCCAGAAATGCTGGGGCTGATGGGAAAGCTTCTCGGCGTTGGGCTGCGTCGAACTGTACACCACTCCGTCCGTGGCCACGCGGGTCACACGCGAATCGAGGCGCTTGTCCGAGGTATCACCCTTATAGCGCATCTGATAGGCGTTGCCCACGCGATAGGGGTTCTGACTCTTGCCCGAGGCATCCTGAGCGATGTCCTGATCCTCGAAGAACTTGAAAGCTGGAACCGCGCTGGTTACGAAGGTGCGGATGTTCTGGAAAGTGTTCAACTCTGCCTGGGTAGAAGCCACACGATCACCCAATGTGACCACCTTGAACTTAAACGTCTCCATGTCGTTGGACTTGATGAAGTGCTCACCGGTGGCCGGGCCGTTCACTACCGCATTGCCCGCCTCGTCTATGGAACGCGCCGTAAAGCGCACCACGAAGCGGCACTGGGCCGGCGTGATACCGTCTTGGGCGATCGGCGTGCCGGCGTCGTCCACGGCCTCATAGGTGACTGTGGCGTCGTACATCGACAGATTGTTGGCTACGTCCTGATTGTTCGCCAGCTTCCATTTCGAGTCGGAGGTAGCGTCGGTAGCGATGTTCAGGCTCCAGTCAGCCTCGCGAGCACCACTTGCATCTGTGTGCTCGAAGGGCTGGGCCACCCCGAGCAAACGGGCATAGGGACGGTTGGTCTTGGCATTCACCGGCGCCAGGTTCTCGGGCAGCACCACCGTTACTGCCGGCTGGGGTATGGAGCCGCGCTGGCCGCCATCCACCGAGTAGGTGTGGGTGCGCCGCTCGTACAGCTCGGTCTTCTCGGCCCCGTTGCGCGATGCCAGGTCGACCGCCGTGTCGTTCCACCAGTAGCGGTTCTCCACATGCACGTTCAGCTGGCGCACATCGGACTCGCCCGACATATAATACTGCGAGGCATCAGACCCCACACCGTCGACGCCAATGGTGTTCCACACACGCATGACAGGCTTGCGCTGCACGGCCGAGGTGCCGGTCTGAGCATACACGCGAATTGGCGTCTCGTCGTCATTCTGCATCTTGTCCTTGGCGGCGGTTAGCCAAGGTACCTGATTCGTGTTCGTGGCTTTGGCGCCCATGGGGTTGTCGTCGGTGGCGATCACTGTGTTGTTCTGCACCATGCGACCGCCCACCGAAGGCATATGGGGCGAGCCGTAGCTCATGTCGAAGGCCAGACCCATGCCGCCCTCGTTCTGGCACAGATTGCACGCCTCCCACGCATCGGGATCGAAGTTGCCGTCCTCGTCCACATGGGACTGAGGATCGTGCTCGGCCGGATTCGTGTCCGCCGTGCCCGTGCCCTTGCGCGAGGCGAAGCGGAAATCCATACCGAACTGATTGGCGTTGTTAATATCGCCGTCGGCCTTGTTCGTGTCGGCCACGGCCGCGTTGCCCTCGAAGTGATCGATGTCGAATACCTGGAAATACGAGCTGGACGGACTGGGTATCTGACCTTGGGCCACGTTGGCGCCGGACACAGGTCGCGTGTCGATAGGACGGGTCATCAGGCGGTCGTACCACGCCTCGTTCTCGTTGTTACCGAAGATGCGGGCCTTCACGTTCACGTTGAGCTTATAGCCCGCGTTGCCCTGATACTGGTCGGGATCTGCCACGTTCTTGTTCGCTCCCACGGCCGTGCCGTCGGCGTTGCGACCGAACCACTTGCCCAGAGGCTGGCGCACGGTGATGCGCAGCACCCAAGGCTGGGAGCTATCCACATAGGACTCGTTGCGCATACCCGGCTGGTCAGAGGCCACGGCCTCGTAGGTACTGAGCTGGGGCTTGACCGAGCGATCCGTCGTGCCCGACTTCAGCGTGATGCCGTTGCGGTAGTCGGCCGGGTTTTGTGACGCGCTGGGCGCGTCGTAGCCGGCGTACTCCCCGTAAGGCGTCTGCACCACCTCGACGGTGATGTTGGCCGCTGCCACGTTCGCCCAAGATTCGTTCAGCTTCGGATCCTTGTCGTAGCCGCTGGTGCCGTTCACGCCGCTGAGCACCTGGGCCGACACCTGGGGATTGCCGTTGGCGTCAAGCTCGGGCTCGGCACCGCGGGGCATGATATAGGTAAACTCCACGCCATCAAGGGTACGGTCGCCATAGTTGAGTGCCTGGAGCTTGGCCGTATAGCTTTGGTGGTACTGAAGAGCCGTTTGGTACTGGCCGTACAGCAAGCCCTTGTAGGCCGGCATGGCGGTGTCCTCCCAGGTTCCCTCTTTATGGGACCACGATTCGCGGGCGTCATACAAATTGTACTTGCGAGCAGATTCGACGTCGCCCGTCTCGTTAAGGGAGCCAGTGGCACCCGGAACCATTTCACTGGAGGTAGCGAGCCACGCCTTCTGCAGATGCAGGCGCGTTTCGGACCACAGGATGGGCGTCAGCGAGCCCCAGCGACGGGGACGGTTCAGATCTTCCGCCAGCCGCACTTCCTGACCGCGGGTACGCGGTTCCATGACGTAGTAATAGTAGTCGCGATTCGTGTAGTAGTACTCGTCCTGCCTATCGTTGAAACGCTCGTAATTCGGCGTGAGCAGCCACACGGACTGAGGAAGCTTCTGGAACGAATCGGCTGCCATGTCCTCTCGCGGGGTATAGCGTGCTTCCTGCACGTAATTGCTCGTACGCACGTCGGCATCGAGGAACCCGGCTCCCAAAGCACCTTGCCCTGTTTCCTCGTCGATACGGCCGGCACCGTTGAGGCCCTGATCGGAATCACCGTTATGAGCCGTACCGGGCAAATAGGTATACGAGCCGTCGAACATCTCCCAAATATCCACGGTGCCCGGCTTGTCGCCCGTAAAGCCGGCATCATGGTGCAGGAAGTCCATATCCATCAGTACATTAGCATTGTTAACGCGGAACACACCAGCGCTGTTGACGGCCGTATAGCCGAAGTTGTTGTCGGACAGAGGGTTGATGCCCTCGTTTTCCCAACTCGACCAGTACTCTCCCACGCGGGGGAAGTAGGCCGGCTCGCGACCGGTCGTACCCGAGCCGTTCGCAGCAGTGCCGCTGCCCAGCTGAGCGTACACCTGGGGAAGGCCGTCGGTGGCCGCATAGACATCGAATATCAGCTCGATGGTATCGCCCACCTCCAGGCAGGTGTTGCCCGGCGCCGTTCGATCAGCCGGCGAGAGCGGGTCATGGGGACTGGGAAGCGTACCCACGCCCGGGCCTGTCGGTGTGTCGGGGTCGGGGTTGTCCGGATCGGGTTCGGGCTCCTCGTCGGGAATCGGCACCCACTCGATGCGGAAGAGCGCGAACTCAGTGCTCAGGCTCGTCGAGCCTGAGGCAGGCGTCATATCGGCGAAAGGCTTGCCGAAGTTGCCATAGGCAACGTTCTTCGTCTGATTGCCGTAGACCATCATGCCACCGTAGTCGGGAGCCGTCACCGGCGTATAGGAGGGATCGGAAGGATCGACCACTTTACCGGTCAACGGGTCGACCTGCGTGACCTGCAGCTGCACGTCCGAGGTTCGATCGGCGTACACATCATGGCCGCTCTTATCCTTCCAGCGGATATGACCGCCCTGCTGCAGACGCTCCTGCAGCCATGCCGCCGTTATGGTGTTGCCCTCGTCGTCCAGCAGGTACTTCGTGGGTATACGCTCGTAGAACACCGGGTTGTACACCTCGCCCTCAAGGCTGCTGCAACCTTTGTTGGCTCCGGTGCCCTGAGGCACGTTGTACACCGTGTCCTTATACCATATACGCTCACCCGGCAAGTAACCGGTCTTCTGCTCGGCAAAGGGCTGGTAGGTCCCAAGCGCTAAGGACTCGCTCTGGAATGCCTGGGTTTGGAAGCGCACCACCGGCACACGGCGATAGACCGTGAAGTCGCACGATGCCTGGGAGTCGGCCTTAGTGCGCACGGCATCGGCGAAGTTGGTCTGGTAGGCCGGGTTGCCGTCGTTGAGCCAGTGCTTCACCGGGTCGGTCTTTGTAACGCCGCTCTCCCCCACCTTGTAGAAATCAAGCTGCGTATTCTCCTCATGGTAATGGGTATAGCCCACATCCACCTTGTAATAGCGGCCAGTCCACGAGTCGGCGGGATTGCCGCGATGCTGGTTGATGCGCGTGTCGATATAGCGGCCGACGCCCACCAGGGCCACGTCCTCCAGTCGATAGGGCTGAACCTGTCCGTTCACCATCTGCGAAGCCGGTACATCGTAGTAGGTCCACTTCACCCGGGTCACGGTGCGGAACGGATTGATGTTCACGGTGTTGCCCTGCTGCACATTCTGATTGTGCAGGGCCAGCAGATCGGCATACTGCAGCCAACGGCCAGACTGCTTGTCATAGTACTCGATCTTGATGTCGGGACGATGATTGTCGCCGCCATTCAGCCCGTTGGAGCCGGCCGTTGCCGGGCCTGCCTTCAGCAGCGTGCTCTTGGGCATGTTAAGCGGGTAGCGCAGGTCAATGCTCTCGCCTGCCGCATCTTTAAGGGTGGCCTTCGTACCGTTGGCGATATGGGGCACCTCGGTCAACTCAAAGCCCTGGCGTCTCTGCTGATCGTACAAGTTCACGGTGACGGTGATGTTCGTCGAATGATAGGTAGGGTTGATGAGGTTGCTCACGGTCATCTGAGCCGGGTTGCCGTCTACGTTGGCCATGGCATTCGAGCTGGCGTTCTGGGTGGCCGTGAACTCCATGTTCAGCTGCGGGTCATTCTCGTGGTTCGTGACGGCAGAAGTGGCTGTCGAACGCGATGCGTCGGCATCGTGCTCGTAGAAGCTCGTCTTCGACCACACGAGCGAACCGTACTGGTTGCGGTTCGTGAACTTCATCTTGCCGTGGGCATAGAAGGCATTGCAGCCAACATTGTTATAGGTGTAAAGTTTAAGACCCGCATCCGTCACGTTGGCCCATACAAATTGCCTGGGATCGATATTCGGCGACGTCTCGGGCTGCGACACCGGCAGGCAATCGGCAGCATTCTTCACACCCCGGGCCTTGTACTGCACATAGCCGTGGATGGGCGCTGACACCGTCTTCCAGTCGGCACGGGGCTTGCGATAATCGTAAGAGGCCTCGTCGTTTTGGAAGATGACGTTTTCCGAGGCATCGTAGGTAGAGGAGCCCAGCTCGCTGGTCATCTGGGTGATCACGCGCAGGTAGATGCCCTCGCCCTTCTGGAAGATACGCGTGCTCGGATCGGTCATCGCATTGGCGGCATCCCATTTGGGATTGCCGATCTGGAACTCGATGACATGGTTGGTATCGAAGTTCTCGGTGCCCATCACCGTTGAGGGAGTGGGGTTGGTATAGGTCTGGGACAAGTCGGTCTGGGCCGGGGCGGGGCGCATGGTACCCGATACCGTGCCGATCTGAGCCGTCACGGGATAGTCGCGCCCAGGCGAGACATGATCGACCCACACCCCGTTCTGCTTGACTTTCTCCACTTCCCAGCCGATGATGCGTTGCCCCTTCCCTACTTCGAAGCGGCCGTTGAAACCCTCGAGGATGGTTTTCGAGTCAGGATCATTGCCCACATACAGCGAGTACTCTACATAGTCGCCGGCATGCAGGCCGCCGTCGGGCACGTTGGTGCGGGCCGCGCTCGATGCAGCCTCATAGGAGCTAGGTGCCATCACGTCGTCTTCGCCCTTATCGTAGCCGAAAACACCCTGGGTCTTGGACCCGCGCACCGATTCTGCCTTCAAGGTGCCCAGCAAGTGGTACACGTCCTGCAGGCCCTGCACGGTCTTTTGCTGCAGCGTGGAGTTGGGCAGCGCGTTATGGTTCGGATCCTTGGTCTGGATGTCATCGGTGTACAGGGTTTCCACGCTCGTATCGTAGTTGAAGGGGCAGCCCTTCTTGCCGAACGTCGGCGTGGAGAACTCGCCCCACGAGCCCAGGGTCGGATCGGTAGTAGTGGACTGAACTGTGGCGAAATCGGTGGCCGTTCGGTCGACGTAAACGCTGTCGTAGGCGAAGGTGAAGGAGTCCATTTTATGCGTGGGACTGAGCACCTCGTCGCCTTTGAGCACGGTGTTCTCATCCAACAGTTTCGCCTCGGGCGAGTCGAATACCACCGATATCTTCTTGATGCGCGCCTTAAGATAATCGACGTTCACCGAGGGATTCGAGGCATAGCCATCGATGGTATTGGTGACCGACACGCCCTTAGCCCCACCGTCGATATTGCCGAAATAGCTGCCCACGGCCTTGTAGGTGGGAAGCTTGTCAGGATTGGCAGCTGCCCACTCGCGCAGCGCCTTCTCCAGGTCAAGCACATAGCAGTCGGTATACTTCGAGGACGCGCCAGGCCCCGAGAGGATGTTCGCCAGCGCCTGATTGGTCAGATTGCCCTGAGCATCGGTGGTCCACTGATAGGTGATCACTTGATCTGGCTCCCCGGCCTTGGTCTCGATGGTGAACGAGACGGACTGCACCTGAAACCATTTCGGATCATGGGCCGCATCGGTCTTCACGAAGTTCTTAGGAAGGTACAGGTGCTGAACACGAGCGATTTCGCCCGGTGTCACGTTCATGCGCAGATGGCTGATACGGGCAGCGTAATCAGTGCGGTCGGGCAGCACCGTGTCCTCGTCGTTTTTGAAACGGGCCTCGATATAGTTCACATTGGGCGAGCGGTTGTTGTCGGCAAAATCACGCGTACCGCCGCTGGTGATCTCGCCATCGCCGTCCACCGTCACCCGATTATTGGTAAGGTACTGGTAGAAGTTGTAGGGAATGGGATAGCTGAGCATCCAAGCCCGATCACGCCAGTGGTCGTTGTCGGCATAGCCGCCGTTGGCCCCTCGGTTGTGCGTCTTGTTGATGACATCGGTAGTGGGAGCATAATAGCGGCGGCTGAAGGTTTCGATCTTGTTCAACATGTCCTTCTTGGCCTGCTCGTTATGATCTTTGATCATCTGCTTGTCGGCCGCCGAAGCGCCAGCGGGCACATCGAGGTACCAGGCATAGGGGCGCCCGAACACCCGGATATCGATGGTACCGCGATCCCAGCTATCGAACTTCTTGTAGCCGCGGCCCGTCTCAGTGTTGTAGTCGGCGCTGCCGCCCAGGTTCTTCAGTACGATATCGTAGGAGGTGACGAACTGGAATTTCTTCAGGTTGAGCGTGTACACATAGGGTTCGCCGTTCAACTGCGGGCAAGGGAAACCATCGTTGTGTTCGAACAACACGTTCCATGACTTACCCGCATTGTAGGCGCTTACCATCGAGGCAATGTCCGCGCCCTTCAGCTCTACCGTGCTGTCCACGGCGTTGGCCGTGCTGCCCGACTCTCCGTTGGGGTAGTCGCGCAGATGGAACACAATCTTGTCGACATAGGGCAGAATACTGCCGTCACCCGGCTGGATCTGCAAGCCGGTGGACATGAAGCCGTAGAATATGGAACTGGCACTCGGCTCGCACTTGGGCATAGTGTCGCGGATAATCACCTCATCGGCAAAGGACACCAAACGCCAGCCGCTCTTGTAGAAGTCATAGTAGTGGGAATCGTCGAATGAGTCGTAGCGGTCGCCATCAGGGCCTTCGATGGCATACCCGTTTGCATTAAACGTGTCGTACGCTCCGTTCGTTATCTCTCCCGCCATCTGGTTGCGAGGTGGCTGGAAACGGGTGAAGGCAACCGAGAAATTCTGATTGCTGCCAAGGGGCAGGTTCTGTACCCCGTCGATCTTGCTCACGTCGACGTTGTAGTCCTCGAACTCGCCCTCGTCGAAGGCGTTCGTCTTATTGGTTACCTTATCGAGCGGGCTCTTGCGATTGCTGTTGGGCGTTTCCGTCACCTGTAGGCGCATTCTCGCCTGAAGGTGACGCATCTTGAATTCTTTTTTCATCCAGCGATTCGCATCGTAGTCGTACGTCGGGCTCGTATAGTAGTCCTGCCACGACCATTTCGAACGAAAATCATCGTTGCTGTTGCGGCTCGGGTTGTCGCAACGCTCTACGGCCTGATGCAGTGTGCGGTTGGCGCCCGAGTAGCGGCCGCCAATGCACAGCTCCACATTGGTCACGCTCGACGTCTCGTCAATTTGGCGAATGAAGCGGCCCGTCACCTCGTAGGAGTCGGTATCTGTCGTCTCGATGTTGAACCAGGTGCCGTAATCAGGGTTGACGACGCCCTTGTTCTGGTTGATGCGCAGACGATAGGTCACCTTGGTTACACGCTCGGAAAGCGCCGGCTCTTTCGTGGTGTTGTAGTCCTCAAAAGCATCGCGCAAATAATTGCCCTTCGTACCCGAGAAGTCTGCGATGTGGGTGTTTCCGTTCTTTGCCAACAGATTAAGGCGCGTGTACTTTCCGCCCGTGTTAGCCGTAGCCACGGCGTTGCCCTTGTTTGCATCGATGGTCGCACGGCTCACCGTGTACGTGGAGCCATCACCGTAGGTAACGACGATGTCCTGCAGATAAGACAGGGCCTGCGGGTGAATTTTCACGTAGTAAGCATCAAAGTACTGGTGGGGAATATTCTGAACGATCTCGACCTCGGCGCCGCTGCTGAACGACTGAGAGCTGGGCTCGAAGGTTTTCCAAGGATCGAGCTCCCACTCGTACTGGCTCGCATGATCGCGGTTCGGCAGCGCGCCGGCGCTTTGACGGAAATCGGTCAGAAGCGAGCCTTGAGCCTTGTAGCCGATTTGCAAGATGTTGTCGGGCTCCTCGCGGTTGTAGACACCCTCACGGCGGACCTGATGGCGGTCATCGGCCTGAGTGGCCCATCGATCGAAGCGCTTGTTGGTCTGCTGGTCGGCAAAGCCCGCATGGGCAATGGCGTCGAAGAACATCTTGGACACCAGAACCGCCGTATCATCGTAGCGCGTGATGACGTAGTTGGGATCGTTGGTCACGCCGCCCAGGAACATCTTGGCCGTGCCGGCAATATTCACGTTGCGGTCGCCCGGCTCGCGATCAGTGTAGCCATCGAATACCACAAGCTGGTTGGGGCGCGAGGTGGAGGTATCGCGGGCCATCTCCAGCCATTTGGACAGGTACACCTTCTTTAAATCGTCGATACCCGCGGCCCGCAGCTGCGCTTCGCTGATAACCAGATCAGTGAGGGCGCCCGAAGCGGAGCGACAGCTGTACATCGTGCCGTTCTGATCCTTGAAGCCCTGCAGGGCCGTGCCATTGTACACCGGGGTCAGCTTCAGCTTCGGCGTCGTGGCGTCCATGGCGGTGTCGGTATCGCGCGAGCCGTAGAACATGATGTCGCCCACCGTGCCGAATCGCTCCAGCAGCTCTTTCTTGAACGTGACCTTGGTGGTATGGAAACCGGTCCAGGCCGACACCGTGCCGCCGCCCTTCTGGTAGATGCCATTCTCGCGCAGCATCAGCAGATCAAGGGTCACATCGCACATCTCCAGTTTCGAAATATCCGATGAGTTGAAGATGCGTGCGTACAAGGTGAAGTCCTTGTCGTAGGGCACGGCTATCTGCGACTGGTACCTATCCATGTTGTCGGACTTGTACTGTGCATTGGGCACTTCGTCGATGACTGTGCCAGAGCCGGGCGTTCCCCACTTCGCATGGGTCTCGATGCCCAAAACAGGATCGCGCACCGTCAGACGCGAATCCGCCTTGTCATTAAAGGTGAACGAGGAAGGATAGGTCAGACCGTTCGGGAAATTCGTGCGCTTCGCCGTCACCGTAGAGATCAACGGGCCGTTGTCCAGCACGTTGTACCAGTTCGGCTCACCGCTCAACTGGGCATGCAGGATACTATTCGCGAAGTAGCTGGGTGCCACCACGCCGTAGTTGATCTCGATGCGCTTCAGGTACATTCCGGCGCAGGAACCGAATACGGCCTGGTCGCGGGTGTTGAAGTGGTAGCCGCCCGTATTGTTCCAGCCCCAATCGGAGCAGGCGGGATCAAACGTGGGGTTTGAGGTGCGCCAGTGAGTGCCTCCGGGCAGCTCCTGCGCCGAAGCCGGCTTCAGCAGCTGGGACTTCGGAATGGTGACACTCTTCTCTTGACCGGTAGCACTGTCAAGGAAAACGAAATTCAAATTTACCAGCGAGGACGTGCGCGGGTCGTTGCCCGTCATGCGCTCCGAGCCCAGCCACAGAAGACCCATGTCCAAATCGACCGTCTCGGTGAAGAAGCCACGAATGTTCGTCAACCCGCCCGACGAGACGTTGCGAACGCTGTCGACGCTAAGCACGATCTGGTTCGTGTCGGAGCGGGCGTAAGTGGTGTTCTTGACGCGGTAGCGGTATCCCGCATACTTTCCGTTCGCTGCGGGCGGCGTGACGTGGGACACCTGGACGTTCCACTGATGATCTGACGAGGCCAGCGAGCCTTCGCTCGCGTTCGTGCTTCGGAACGCCTCGCTCCAGGCGTCGAAGATCAGCTCTTTGATGGGCATATCATAGAGGGCGTCGCGCGCGGTATCAGAGCCGTATTTCATCGTGCGTGGATAGAACTTCGCCGTACTGCGGGTATAGCGCCCATAGGCGTCGGAACGGGCGCCATGGGTATACACGTGGCCATAGAGGCGAGCACGGAAGTCGTTGGACGGCACCCCGCCTACATTGTCCCCCAGCACATTGAAGTGCACGCGCACGTACTTCACATTCTTCAGACCCAGGGTGGTCAGGTTGACGGAAAGCTTGGTGCCGGTGATACGGCTGGCCAAATCCGCCGCAGTGAGCGTAACCTTTTGCTTCGCGTCGTCACTGGCGAAGTTTTGGTAGCCACCGGTCACACCCTGATCGCTGTCGAAGAAGTCGATGTAGCCGATCTCGCTGGTACCCTGGCGAAGAACGCCTCCGCTGAAGCTGACGCTGTCAATTTGCAGCTCCTTGGCCACGAACCCGCGCAAGGCGGACGGTGTGGAACCGGAAATCTCCTCGACGGCAATGAGCAAGTCCTGGTTCTTGGCCTGAGAGACCGTATGGTTCTTTAAGGTGTAGTTGTACCAGGCCCTCTCCTGCAGGTCGTTCTCGCCCCAACGGTAGGGTACGGGATCTTTCCACTGCGTCCAACCATTGAGCGTCGTGGGCGGCTGGGGCGTGTAGACCGTGCTGTCCAGGCTCCACTGCCCGTCAATGGTAAGCTCGGGCGCAATGGTGGTTATCTTCAGCTTGGGCGTCTTGGAGGCCGTGCCGTCCTGCACGCCCCCGCCATAGTAGGTGGAGCGATGAGTGCCCTTCACCGGAAGAATGCCCACCTGGCTTCCCTCTCCCTCATAGGCCACATAGCTGGCCGCTGAGGAACGGGCGACGCTTACGTTCGGCTTGAACGAACGGTAGTCGAAATCAATGCCGAGGAAGTAGTGGTTGTCCCAGTCGACCGGCGTCAGCACCACCGAGCCCGCCAAAGAGCCACTGGTCACCTTGTGGGCGTTGAGATACTGAATCAGATCGGCTCCGCTGATTGTTTTAGACTGGCGGGAGAACTGGCCCGAGGTGCCCAGCACGGCATAGCGGATGCGCACCGAGACAATATCGGCGTTGGCCAATAGGTTCTTACCGAGGATAACGCGCGAGGTGTCGAAACCGCGCAGGCACTGCTCCTCATCGAAATACGAAACGGGCAGGTCGTCGGTCACGAACTGACCGGGCATGATCTTCGAGGAGTTGCCCGAGCCCAACCGGAACCAGTAGCCAGCACTGGCCATGGCCATGGGCACCTCTTGCTCGCCCGCGCCAGCCGCCGTTGTCTTCAGGTCGGTAGTTCCCGTACGCTGGTAATAGCCATCGGCGGCGAGCAGCGGATCGGGCTGTTCGATCTCAAGATTAGCGCCCTGGTTGACGATGGTGCCGTTGTGATCCATGGTGCGGTCGTCGGCACCGTAATTGGTGGCAAAGGTGGCCTTCATGTTCAGCGTGCCTGGCTGCGTCGGCATGCCGTACAAGCCCACAAACGATCCCTGGCCGGGCGCAGGAGCCGTATACCAGGACTGGTAATTCTTATTGCCAGAAGCGAGTCCGTTATCGGCAATGCCGCCTGCAAACTGAACGCCACCTTTGAATTTCTCGAAATCGATGCGCACGCTTCGCAGCCACTTCCCGCCCCAGACACTCGCGGGAATAACGTAGCCACCCGCCAGCGCCCCGGTGCTCTGGCGATAGGACGCCATCTGCGCCGCAGTCAGAACCAAAGTGCTGCTCTGCCCCGTGGCCGGGTCGGTAAGGGCCAGTTTCACTACCGGGTTCGTGGCGTTGTTCCAGAAGTCCTTGCTCACTACGACATGAGAAGCCTGGTACCCGCGGAAGTCGTCCGTCGTTCCCGGACGGGTCCCCAGGGCGGTATAGGTAGTCTCAAAGTAACCCGGCGCCATGTCGGAGCCGTTGTCGGTAGTCACATGGAAGGTATAGCCCGAATCCCCCACGCCCATGGAGGCCACATGCTTGCGATCCTTATCGAGAGTCGAAGCGCTGGAGCCAAGCGAGCGCGTGATGACGCTGTGGTCGAACCCGACAGCCGTCGTGCCCTGGTACGAGAACGCGTACACCTCGGGATTGGCCTGCTGCACATTGAGCGTGGCCGTATGGGTGGTGGACACGTTAGTAAGTTGCGAGCCCTGAGCATAGGCCGTGGAGGCCGTGGCGCTCACCGGCATCGAGCCCGACTTGGTAGGCGTGCCGTAGATGTTTACATAGGCATCGTAATTCAGGGCATCGCTGTCCACATAGTAGGAGCTGCCGGAATGCTGGCCTTGGAAGTTCACACCGCCGTTAAAGCGGGTGAAGTCGATACGCAGACCGCGCAGCCACACCGTCCCGTCGGCGGTTCCCGTGGGAAGCCAGCGCGCCGGCGCAAACTCATAGGAGCCGTCGGACTTGCGGCATTGGGCCAACTGGGCTGCCGTCAGCGTGACCGTTACCGGACTGAGCAGAGGCGCTGCAACGGCGTTGCTTACCTGGAAGGTGACTGTCATGTTCTGCGCCGCAGCGGCGAAGGCCTTGCTGATAACCACTTTCGTAGCTTTGAAGCCACGCATGTCGGCAGGGTTGGTACCGGGACGCTGCATGACCTGGGTAGTACCGATTTCCAGATAGCCCGGGATAATCGAAGAGCCCGCATCCGTGGCCATATGGAAGCTGTAACCGGAGTTGCCGCGTCCAATGGACACGGTGCGCGAACCGTCGCTTCCGTTACCGGAACCAATACTGCGATCGTAATGGCCGCCGCCAGTGCCCCCATCCGAGAAGCCGAAGGCGTACACCGACGGCTGCGCGGGCTTGACCTTGAGGGTGGCCCGAGATCGCGCGGTAGCTTGGGGCAGCCCCGCGGGGTAGTTCGTGGTCATGGTACCGTATACGTCCAAGCGTCCATCAGCACCCAAAGAGGCCGTCGGCGTGCCCAACAGGGCGACGAAGGCCCCCTTCTGCGCTTGATCATTCCCGGTATCGTGCAGGTAATAGCGGCCTGAGAAGGGATAGGCGTCGCCTTCGAACTGCACGTCTCCATTGAACTTGCCGTAGTTTACCTTGACGTTCCTGAGCCATTTCCCGTTCCAGGCGCTGGAAGGGATAACGTAGGCCCCGGCCATTACTCCCGACGAGGCTCGATAAGACGCCAACTGCGCGGCGGTCAGCGTTCGAACGGCCGTCTGGCCTGTCGCAGGATCGAGGTAGGTGAGGTCGACGCTCTGTATGGTTGAATTGGCCGCAAAACCCTTGCTGATCACCACATGAGAGGTCTTGAATCCATGGTAGTCAGCAGTGTTTCCATCCTGCACGCAAGGAATATCCGACGTGCTGAACGATCCCGGAGCAAGCATAGAGCCATTCTCAGTGGTAACTTGGAAGTGATAGCCCGCGTTATTAAAACCGATATGAGCCGTCTGCTCGCTATTGTAGGAATTGGTTCCAGCGTCATGGGTGGACACCGCTGCCAAAGGATTCGAAGTAATGCTGTTGGTGCCATCACGGTAAGCGAAGGCGTACACGCGAGGCTCTGCCGTCTTCACGCGCAGCACCGCCGTGTCGCTCTTCGACACATTGGGCACGCCGGCCACCCCGTAGTCAGTACCCACGGTTGAGGTTACCTGATAAGTCCCCGGCATTGTGGGCGAGCCGTGCAGAACAACCATGGCGTCACTCGAGAATGTGTGGGGATCCTCATCCTCGTCGTAGTGAATGATAGTCTGCTCACGCAGGTAGTTGTAGTTCACACGGACGTTAACCAGATGATAGCCTTCCCAAGCCGTGCGGGGCACCACGTAACTGCCCGAGAGGCTCCCATTGACCGAGAGCCCGCTGCCCGTCGCACCCGAGGCGTTCACCAGGTACTTGGCATCCAATTCCGCACGCGGAATGGAAGTCGTGCCCGTCGTGCCGTCGTCCTTCACCCATTTCACAACGATGGAGGTGATATCGGACTGATTGCGCAGATAGCGGTTCACTACAATGCGGCTCGTCTCGAAGCCGTAGCGCTTCCCGTCGCCGAGGGCCGTGAAAGGCAAGTCACTGGTGCTTACGTAGCCAGGAAGAATCTGGGACTTGCCCGTCAACTTGTCGTCCCGGGTCAGGATGTTCCAACCAACTACCGATGTGGCATTCTCCACTTTCTTCGTATCACCCACGTGGATGACGAAGCCCTCGCGTTCCTCCTCCAAGGGAACGGTCAGATCGTCTTCCTTCTCGGAGGTCTGCAGATCGGTCGGTCGATCCTTCAAGTAGGCGAAGGTTTTGTTGGTGGCCACGGGATCGATCGGCGTGATGGCACCGGTGTCGCTGTGCGCCAGTTCTTCACTGGGCGACACCGACGTGGCATAGGAGGCCACTACCGAGCCGGTCAACCGGCACTCGCTTTTGAGCGGAGAAGTCAGGTAGGCGCCCGAGGGAAGCGTTGGAGCACCGTAGAAAGCCACCAACGGGCAGGTAGGATTCAGTAGATCCTTCTGACGCACAGCCGGCGTATAGGCGGCGTCCTGCGAGGCTTCCTCATAGGTGTCGCGATCAAAGTGCTGGAAGAACACATTCGGGTTGAAATATGAGAAGTTGACGGTAAGTCCCGTTAGGTAATACCCGGCCGAAGCATTCCACATGTCGGAAGCAAGGAGCACGCCGCCCACGGGAGACGAACCGATCGCCCCTGACATCTCATGCCTCATATTGGCGTAGTATTTGTTGTTCGTCATGATGCGTTTGGCTAAAACCTGAGCCTTTGTCAGCGTTTTTGTCGAAGAAGCGCCCGAGGCGTCACGCAAGTGCAGCACCACGGCATCGGCATCGCGCAGGGTCATGTTTTCCAACAATGACTGATTCAGATAGACCGACGAGGTTTTGTAGCCCCTGAAGCCGTTCACATCGTTGTAGATGCTGTACAGATCTCCCGTGCTGAACGAGCCGTTGTGCGCCGGCGAAGTGGTGTGGTTGTCGATGTAGAAGGCAAAGCCCGAACCGGCACTGAAGGCCGAAGATCCCGATTCATTCGCCGTGCCGAGCGATACCTTCTGCGCCGCCCGGCTGCCACCCGTCGCGTCGTCCTGGAAATAAGCGTAGCCACGCTCGAGGCGATAGCCAAAAGCGTGCACCTCAGGCGACGGTGATGAGGCGTGCAAATAGGCCTTCTTAGAAGAATGAACAGCGTTGTTTCCCAGGCGATAGTCGGTGGCCAGCGTTCCGCTCATGGGATAACGGCCTACAATGCCAGGATTCCCGTGAATGGCAACGTACACGGACGAGGCCGTAGTAGAGGGCGAGGCGTTGCTCGACGCCGCCACCCTGCCGTCAAAGGACTCGAAATTGACCTTCACTTTATCCAAGCGGGCATCAGGCCACTCTGGAGTAGCCCAGGCGCTCTGGGGAATGACTGCGCAGCCGTAGAGCTCGGAAGAAGCATTGCGATTGATGAACGGCTCCAGTTCCTCGCGGGTAAGGGTCAGCGGGCCCTCGGCGCCCAGCTCGGTGCCGTCATGGACGCGCCAGAGGGTGACTGAAGTGATGTCGGCACAGGCCAGAAGTCCCTTGCTAATCACCACCGACGAGGGCACAAAACCGTTATGGCCTCGGTGGATCACCGAACCCTCGGGGTAGGTAACGCCGTCGACGAAGCCGCCATCGGGCAGCAGTGTGCAATCGCATGCCGAGTACAGCGCATTGTTCGCACCGGCGTTGTTGGCCGTTGCGTTCTCGTCGATGGGGGTACCCGACGAGAAAGACGATGTGGTAAACGAGCCAGGCTCCATCTTCGACTCATGCTCGTTAGAGAGGTTGAAAACGAAGCCAGCCCGCTCCTCGTTCACGGGTACGTAGAGCTCGCCTTCATTGTTGCTATGACCGGACAGCGTGGCGCCAGGCGCTTCTTGGGGCGTCAAATAACCGTAGGCCTGCACCTTGGGCTGCACCGGCCCCAAGGGGTTAAGAGCCACCTGCTGCAGGCACGTGCGCACCGATCCAGCATAGAATCCCTGGGCGTTATCACCCAGATTGACCGGCGTCACCCACGTGGGAGTACCGTTGCTTAAGGTGGCAACGTTCGTAAAGGGGATCGTTTCCTCTGGATCGGTGCTTACTCCCTCTCCTTGAGGCTCGCGCATAATGCCCGAGAACGTAATATCGATGGGAATGTCCACGACCACCTTCGCAGCATCGACGCTGCTCTCGTGAACTCCAGGCTCGTGCACGGGCAGACGATCGGCGAAGTTTATGCGCACTTTACCCGTAAACCAACGCGGCAGACCCGAACCCGTAACAAGCTTCGTACGCGTTTTAGCCTCGATGCCCTTGCTCTCCAGATATCCAGCGATGTCCAGAGCACCCTGGGCAAAACCGCCCTTGGTTCCCCATCGCCAGACGTGCCATTGCCCCGAGATTCCCTCGTCAACCGGCTCGAGGTCGAGCGGCACCCACTCCAACTGATTATCTTCGATGTATTGCGTCTGCTTGGGAGCCGTACACACCTGCACCTCGATAATCGGCTTGCCATTTCCGCCGAACCATTGCTCGAGGCTGCCCGCGGCGGCCGTGGCGGCCGACGGCGAAGCGGTGTTTCTCGAATCCTTTTTGACCCTCAAAGTAATCGTGCTGAGATCCCAATATTTGGGAAGCGAGTCCACCACATTGCTCGGCTGATCGCAGTTCTTCTCAATACCGGAAATGAAGATGTTTCCCTGAGAGGTGAAATCCGTCAAGCGATAATGGGACGGATAGCCCAAGCGGCCGGTTCCCGATCCGCCGTTTTCAAGGAACTTCGGCTCGTTCATCACCGACGCCGGGGCATTCGGATCGTTCGCCGCATCGTAGGCGCTGGCGATCTTGCGCATCTTCACACTGTTGAACACGTCCTCGAAGCGCTGGGCGTCGTTCTTGTTCGACTTCGACCAGGTGAAGCCCTCAATGCCCCGATTGCCGAAATAGACCGTGGGATAGCAGCCGAAGGCCAAGTTCGGATAGGTCTTGCGCTGAATCTTCGTATCCGGTTCTTGCCAGGGCGTATAGCTCAAATTGGTAGTAAACGGCGCTGCCACCAGCAGAGTCACCTTGCTGCGCTTATGGTCGGGATTACCGGTGGGCATGAGAAGCGGAGGCAGTTCGCCATTGGCATCCTTCTCGTTTTGAATCAAGAAGTTCATCTGGCCGTTGCGCTCGAACGTCTGGTAAGCCAGAGGCTGCACGTTTGCCAAGCTCTCCACGTTGGTGAATTTCACCTGGTCGACGCTGTCCCAGAACACATTCCACGACGCGGCATCGGTGTCCTGGTCAGTCACATCGTAGATGAGCACGCCGCCCGCATTGGGCTTACCAATGAAAGAGCCCGACTTCCAAACATCGCCGTACAGTTCGTCGGCGCTGACCGGAGTTCCGTCTGCTTTCCAGCTGGCAATATCGGAGCGCAGGATACCGCCCGTACCGCTTTCGGAGTTGGGCACCGTCAGGTTAAAGCCAAGAAGGTCGATGGGCGTGTCGAACGTCGGCGACGTGTTCTCGATCTCAACCTTGTAAGCGTGATAGTTGTAGCGGTCCCACATCACCTGATGCTCGGTAAGCGGAGTCACTTTCATTTCCCACTGCAGATTCGACTTAATGAACGTGATACTGCGCACGAACTCCTTGGTGCTGGTACCGTTATCGATAACCACTCCACAGGTGTGCGCCTCGTTCGTGAGGACATCGATGTACGACTCTATTACGCAGCCCGTTTTTACCGCACCGCCTGTATTCTCCGGCACATTGGCGGTAAAGGCCACGTCGAAAACATCCGCAAGGGCGAGCGTCGGGTCGTCGAAGCTCTTCGGGCAAAGTCGGAACACGCCGGTGAGCGCAAATACTTTGCTTTCGGGGTCGTTCTTGTCTTCTTGGTAGTAGCACCCTTCGATCTGCTTCCAGTTGTCCGCGCCATTAATGGGGAACGGAGACAGGGAGGAATAGACATCATAGCTTTCGAAAAGCGCGTCCATGTCCTCGGAGGTGAGCATCATACGCATGGGATTCGTGTTCCAGTCAGGGTTTTTAGCCGCGACGGCCGGATCAGCCAAAATGCCGCAGTACTCGTTATAGTCGGCTACCTCCTGGATGGTGCCGTCGACGTCTCGGTAGAAATAAGGAATCTCGAGGTAGATATTGGCCGGATCGTTCGGCGTACCCAGAATGTAGAGGTCCGACGTATAAGCGTAGTCCAGCGAAACCGTGGCCTTGTTCGTGGAGCCCACCATGTAGATATTGTTCTCCTGGTCGAGCATCATGCAGTCGCCGTTATAGCCCAAGGTCAGACTAAAGGCATCGAGAAGCTCCTCGTCGGTGGCCGCATACAAAGCCACATTCCCATCAGGGTTAATACTCTGCATCATCAGCGAGTAGAAATTGCCGTTCGCGTCCGTCACCGCATGGCCGCTGATGCCCGGATGCGATTCGGGAAGAGCCGGCTTGGTGAACTCGGTGGCTGCTGGCGCGTTGGCGCCCTCGTCGCCGCCTTCATTTGCGGAGTTATCGTCAGTCGGCTCGTTGCTGGCAGCGTTGTCGCCCTCATCGCCCTCAGGCTTCTGCGCAGCGTCACCCTCGGCAGGTTTCAGCTGGTCAGGAGCGGGAGACACCGAGGCTTTGCGCGCGAATGCGATGTCGGCTTCCTCGCGCAGCGGGAAGGCTTGGGCCGAAGACAGCACGCGCAGTGAGGGCTGGGCCTCGAACACGGCGCGCACCGGTTGATAGGCGCTCTTGTCCGCTGTCCCATCAAGCGTCAGATTCTCGGACGCGAACGGCACACTCACCAGCAGTACGCGCTCGCCGCCGGCCGACACCTTGCCCGCTTCGTCTTTCAAGCTGACAACGGCTCGGCCCTCGTCAGTTACCTGGTAAGGCAGGCAAATCAAACCCGCTGCCTCCAGCGCCTCGGCATTCGTGGGATCAATAGTCGCACGCTCATCTGCGGAAAGCCCCGTCACATCCAGCACGACCAAGCCGCTTTCGCCCGGTATGCCCACGTATTCCGTCTCACCGTCGGCAGCCTTCTCCTCCTTGTTGCCATCTGCGCGATTCGCGCGCAGGTCGTGGGCGGTCAGACCGTTTTTGCCCTGAGCATCGGCCGGGTAGGAAACGGCGAAAGCCGCGCTCTGCGCGGCGGGAGCATGCTCGGGAATGGCGAGGGTGAGCAGATGGCTCGCCCATCCGGTCTGCCCGTCAGCCACCGTCGGCGAGCCCATCGGCTCGACGGCCAGGCTTGCTTCCGCCGTCGACTCCACGTTCGACAAGTTGAGCGATCCAGCCCCTTGGCGCATAGCAGTGCCCAAGGAAGTCTTCCCGTCGGCATCGGTATAGGAATGCACCTCATAACCGCAGGTCAAAGCCGCGCTACCTCCGTCAATGACGGAGCCGGCGAAGCCCACCTCGAACTGGGGCATCGCGGCGTCGGCATCCAGGCGACCGTCTGCCTCGGTACGTTTGCCGTCCTTGCCGCGCTCGCCGCCTTCATAGCGGAACACGATGCGACCGGACACGCCCCCTTTGAAGTCGTCGTCGGTCAAGCGCGCGTAACCATTCTGATGAAGCTGCCACGCCGACCAACCCTCGGGCACACCTTCGCGGTACAGCGCTACGCGTCCGCCCAAGCGCTTGACGTTTTCGCTCATCAGAGCCTCATGGGCTCGATCGGCCACTGCCTGGGCCGTTTCGCCGACATGGGCGCTCTTCGCCTCGTTGGCACGGACAACGCGAATGGCCCACTCCTCGGCCGAGAGCGTGGAAGCCAGTGTCCCCTTTTCGTCAGCCGGATACAGATAGGGGGCATCGAATGTGAGCACCACGGCATCGCCTTCGGCGCTACCGCCCATAAATCCACCGTTGAGCTGGGATTTCAGATTTCCCAGTCCGAGCCGCACCTGCATGCGGCGGCCCTTCAGCTGGAAGCTGCCCTCGCTCGAGAACGGCGCTCCCCAGGCAGCCAGGTCGGAAGTCAACCGCTCGCGGATGTCGTCTTCGCCACCCAAGTCAGCGGGCAGCACCTGGTCGGCGGGCGTCAGTCCAACGGGAGCAAGGGCCTTCAGGTCTTCCTCGGAAATGGCCACAGCCTGCACATCGGCCACCGATGGCGCGACCGACTCAGACTCAGCAGGTTCATTCTCCTGGTAATCAGCGGTTTTGTCATCATCGCCCTCAGAGGGAGAAACGGAATCCCCCTGATTTTCGGACGACGTCTTTTCAGCCGAAGCGTTCTCGGAGTTGGCCTTGTCAGCGTCTTCGTCCTGATTCTGGGCAGACTTCTCCCCTTCTTCGCTCTCAGAATCGCTGGGAGAAGAGGAGTCGGCATCCTCCGAAGCTACCTGTTCGGAAGTCTCTTCGCTGGCCAGAGCCGAGGAAACCGAAGGGCCGATGGCCGAGAAATCGAACATGGTGAAGGCCAGAAGTACCGACAAGATAACGGCGATCGTCTTCTGCCACGGTCGAGTGCGCAAGGGGGCGTTGGTGGAGATCACCGTTGCCGAGGCGCCCTCGACAAAAGAGTCGTTTGCGGAAAGCCCTGGGGCGGCGGTCACCCCCTCATTCTGCGAGCTTTTTGCCCGTCCCTCGCGGTCTAGGCGGGGGTCTTTGCTATGAGCGCCCCCCCCCCGTGGCATTATTTCGGCTTAAACCGAAATTCGTAGTGAGCATTTTCCGTTTCATAATGCTTCCGCCCTTTTTCCTACGTCCACCTAGCATCGTTCGCTAGACTTGTCAAAAACATGAGTTAATCAGGTAGAATTCACCTAACTTTACAAATTATAGACATTCAGTTAACTGTTTTCAATCAAACGGTGTGAAGGAACCCTTGGTCAGGGCGGAAAAGCAATATTTTCGCTGCATACAGGATATTTTCAGAAAGTTTACAATTTAGCAACGCAGTCGCTACAGCAGGTCAACAGGGTCGACGTCCACGGCGGCGTTCACCGCGGGATGCGGCTTTCGGGCGCGGAAGAGGCGCGCCAAGGGGCCCGAGATATCGTCGCCTGCCGGTGCCTTCACCACGATGTGCCAGCGGTAGGTGTTGCGCAGCTTTCCCAGCACGCAGGGGCTGGCCGGCAGCACGCTCCAGCGCTGGCCCACCTCGCAGCGGATCAGCTCTTCCAACGCCTTGTGCAGAGCCTCGGCCTCGGCGGCCACTTCGTCCTCGTTTTTGCCCCACACCAGCACATTCGCCATGCGCACGTAGGGCGGGTACTGAAGCACCTTGCGTTTGGGCAGCTCGGACTTCAGGAACAGCGCACGGTCATAGGATGCCGCGGCCCGAATGGCCACATCGTTCGCCTCGTAGGTTTGCACCAGCACGCGCCCGGGCAAATTCGCCCGCCCCGCGCGGCCGGCTACCTGCTCGATGAGCTGGAACGTGCGCTCGCCGGCCCGATAGTCGGGTAGGTGCAGCTGGGTATCGGCGTTGATGACGCCCACGAGGGTTACGTCGTCGAAGTCGAGCCCCTTCGCGATCATCTGCGTGCCCAGCAGCACCGCAGCGTCCGCGGCGGCGAATTCCTCAAGAAGCGCCTGATGGGCGCCTTTCGCCTTGGTGGTATCGGCGTCCATGCGGATAATGGGCACACCCGGCCCCACGCCGGCCATGCCGTCCAGCAGCGCGCGCAGATCGGCCTCCACGCGCTGGGTGCCGGCACCGAACTTCTTCAGATAAGGGCTGCCGCACTCGGGGCACGTGGGCGGCGCCCCCACGTGGTAGCCGCAATGATGGCACACCAGTTTGCTGCCCTCTTCATGATAGGTAAGCGAGGTGGCGCAATGGGGACACTCGGGCACGAACCCGCAGTCGCGGCACAGGAGGAACTTCGCGAAACCGCGCTGGTTCAGCAGCAGCACCACCTTGTGCCCCTGGGACAGCTCCTGCTGGAGCGCGCGCGTCAAGCGCCCCGAGAACATGGAGCGGCTGCCGCTGGAAAACTCGGCGGCCATGTCCACCACTTCCACAGCGGGAAGCGGGCGGCCGTTGGCGCGCTCGGGCAGCGCCACCTGGCTCCACAGCGGATCCTTCGCCGCACTGTGCAGCGCCTCGATGGACGGTGTGGCCGAGCCCAGCACGAGGGCACCGCCGGCGCGTCGCATCATCCACGCGGCCACGTCGCGCGTGGTGTAGCGCGGGGCGGAGTCCTGCTTGTAGGAGCCCTCGTGCTCCTCGTCGATGACGATGAGCCCCACGTTGGCCAGCGGCGTGAACAGGGCGCTTCGGGCGCCCACCACCACGCGGGCGGCGCCGCTTTTCACGAAGTCCCACTGGTCGTAGCGCTCGCCCTGGCTCATGCGCGAGTGCATGACCGCCACGGCATCGCCGAAGCGACCGCGGAACCGCGCCACCGTCTGCGGCGTGAGCGAGATCTCCGGCACCAGCACCATAGCCGTGCGCCCCTCGGCCAGGGTGCGCTCGATGGCCTGCAAATACACCTCGGTCTTGCCCGAGCCCGTCACGCCGTCGACCACCACCACGCGGCCCTCGCCGGCCGCACGGGCCGCCTCAATAGCCTCGAGGGCCTGCTGCTGGCCTGGGGTAAGAGGCGGCGGCGCCGTGGGCGTGAAGGCAGTGCCCGAAGGATCGGCCCCCACGCCCCGCATGCGGCGCCGGCGCTCGATGCGCACTACGTCCTTCGCCTCCAGCGCCTTCAACGTGCTGTCCACCGCGCCGAACTCCTGGGCCAGCTCGGCAACGCGCGCGTCGCCTTGGGCGAGTACTTCTAACACGGACTGCTGCTTCACGGCATTCTTGCGCGGCTGGAATCCCTCGAAGGCGGGGCCGCGGGTTACCCAGCGATCGTCCACCTGACCCACCGTGGGTTCCTCGAGCCGCCACCGCCCGTCGCGGCCGCGCACTACGCGCGGCACCGCGCCCGGCGGCGTGAACAGCCGCACGCAGCTGGAAAGCGGCGCCACGTAGCGCTCGGCCAGAAACTGCGCGCAGGCCGCACCCTCTTCGTCGAAGTACGGCTTGGAAAGCACCCGCTCCACCATCTTCAACTTGCTGGCCGAAAGCGGGTTGCCCCACAAATCGACCTCTTCACCAGGGGCTTCCTCGGCTTCTTCCAACCCCACGATGTAACCCACAGCCTTGCGACCGCCCAGCGTCACCAGCACGGCGCACCCCACCTCAGGCGCCAGCCCGTCCTCCCCCACGCCCTCGTCGGGCACGGCATAGGAGTACGGGGTGTCAAGCGCTTGGGTAGGAATATCGACTATGACCGAGGCAATTTTCATGGGGCATAGTATACCAAGGAGGGCAAGCCCTACCTGTCAGGACGCCATCGGCGGCAGCTGCTCCCACGCCCCTTGCGTTCCCTATATCGATCGTTAATCGCATTAATGATCGATATATGAGGCATTGCTACACCGTCAAATCGGCGTAGGTGAAGGGAATGAGCTTCTGGAGGTCGTCGGGGTTCATGCGCACCTGGCAGCCGATTTTGCCGCCAGAGAAGTAGATCTCGTCGAACAACTGGGCCGTCTCGTCCACGAAAGTATCGAACCGTTTCTTCATGCCCACGGGCGAGCAGCCGCCGTGCACGTACCCGGTAAGCGGCAGAAGCTCGCGGGCCTTCACCATGGACACGGCTTTCTCGCCACAGGCGGCAGCGGCCTTCTTCAGATCGAGCTCGCTGACCACGGGCACCAGGAACACGTAGTGCTCCCCGGTCTTTCCGCAGGTAACAAGGGTCTTGAACACCGCATCGGGGTCTTCTCCCTGGGCGCGGGCGATTTCCTCACCGGTCATAGTAGCCTCAGCCTCGAAGAACAGCGCCTCGTGCGCAAGGCCCGCGGCGTCCAGCTCGCGCAGGGCGTTCGTCTTGTGCTCTTTGGGGGCCTTAGCCACGGTTCTTCTTGCCTTTCTTCGACTTTTTAGCAGCGCGTGCCGCCTCGGCGGCCAGCTCAGCGGCCTGCTGCTTGGCACGCCACGAGGCCGCACAGCCTCCGACAAAGCACAGCACGCCCAACCCAATGGCGCCGGCAGCCCACACGCCCGCCATGCCCTGCCAGAACGTAAGCGGATACATAGAGATGAGCAGAGAGTCAGCTGGGAACGTCCACGTGCCGTCCTCGAAGAAGAACGAGTGGAACACGGCGAACAAGCCGTTGAAGTCGATGACGGCCCACAGGCCCAAGATACCCAGCACGGCCACCAGAAACACCGGGCCCACTCGCAGCATAAAGGCCAAGGCTGCGAACTGCTTGCGCACGAACAGGAGAATGGCCACCAGCAGCGCCGCCACACCGATCATGCCCAGCCACGAGCTGACGCCCGTGATAGCACGGTAGCAATCATCGAGATGCGTCATGGCCGCTGAATCAAGCGCATAGCGGTCGCTCACCTGGGCCAGCTTCTCCATCGTAACATCCGGCGAGGCGTCAGCCGCGCTTTCGTCCAGCACGGCCTTGGCCTGGGCATTCCACAAGTCGGCCTTGGGCGATCCCTCGGCCGAAGCCTCACGAGCGCAGGTCAGCGTAGCGTTGGCCACGGCCTGCACCGGATCGTCGCCCAGACTGCGCTGGTCTACCGTATAGGTGCGCGTGACATCGGCCAACTGTACCAGCTGATCATGGGTATAGGGAGACTCCTCCCCCAGGCTCATCGACGAAGCCAGCCAGTTCGTGGTAGGCGGCATGCAGCAAAAGGCAAAACCGCACACGGCCAGCGCCACCGCAAGCACCGTGGCGCCAATGCCCGCCAAAATACTATCGGAAGAGCCCATGGGCTCCCTCCCCTCTCTCCTACGCGCGTGACGCAGCCACGACACGTCTGCAGCTCAACTGCGGCCCTGCAGCGGTGCGAGCGCGAAGCACGCACCCCACCCCGCCGGGCGCCGCTACGCTTTCCCGCTATACCTCCAGCGCCACCGCCGGGTCCACCGAGCAATCAACCCAAATGGAAGCAGCCGTCATGCCCTCGTTCTGCTTGCAGATGGTGGAGTGCGGCCCCAGACGGCTGAACACGCCCTGGAAGCGCCCATTGTACAGGTAAAGGCCGTTCAAATTGTTGTAAGGCACCGGATCGCTGAGCACGGCGCCGTCGGGCTTCTCGTTGATGCCGTAATCGGGCGGCAGTGTGTCGGTCTTGAAGGGCGTGATGAAGCGCTGCACGATGAACGGATAGCCGGCGCGCTCGTTGGCGAACTCGTCGATGACCTGCTCCCATTCCTCCTGGGACAAAGCGTTGCCCGCGTACACGTTATCGGCGCCGTAGTGGTCGGTGGGCTTGATGATCCACTCGTCCTTGTTCGCGCGGATCTGAGCCAGGTTCACCTCGTCCTCGTTGAGGAAGGCCGTCATGGGCACCGTTTCCTCAACGAAGCTGATCTCTTCGTCGATGAGGAAGGCCTGGGTCTCGGGCTTAAACAGCACCTCGAACAGCTGCTTATCGTGCACGATGTGTCCGGCGAACGACCCGATGAGCGCCACTTTCTCGGCGCGCACCGCCTCGATGAGCGCCTGGGACTCGTCCCAGAACTCCAGCACGTCGTTGGTGACGCAGCGGCGCCAGATGGCGTTGATCTCCAAGCCGTCCTTGTTGCGCAGCACCGTGCCGTCGAAGGTAAGCTCGCGCACATCGGCCACCACGCAGTCCACGCCGCTCTGACGGAACAACTCAGCGAACTGGTAGAACTCGTCCACCACGCCGTTCTCCAGGTAATCGCAGATGGCGAAGCGCGGGTTGTCCACCTTGTGCTCGTAAGTGCCGTAGATGTTCATGAACTCCTTCACCCACGGCTCGAACAGGCTGCAGCCGAGCACCTGGTGGTTCTGCGCGAAGGTACGGAAGGTCTCGGAGCCGATGATGGAGTTCGTGATCTCGCGATTTTCGTTCATGCCCGCCGAACCGTCGCCGTTGAACTCGCAGAAGTGAATGCGGAAGTCGTCCTCGTTGAGGAAGGTGTCCACGCGGGCGAAGGGCAGCACCGAATCGTAGCCGCGGGGCAGCAAGATGAGATCCACCAGACGCTCGTCGAAGTCGAACACCTTGCGGTACTCCTCATCGGAGCGATAGCGCTCGATGACCTTGCACAGAATGCGGTGGCAGGTTTCGGCCGTACGCTTCATAACGTCGTAGGTTTCCTGATTGAACAGGCGCGGCACGAACGAGGAGGCCACCACCTGATGATGAACGATGGCCGTGGAGTTCAACATGTAGTCGAACGCTGCGCGGCGCCCCTCAACGGCCCCGTCAAGATCATCGATGATGGAGAAGTACTCGCGGGTGTAATCAGCATTGGTTGGCATGGGCGCTCTTTTCCTCGAACTCGTACACTAGGAGAAAAGTGTAGCACTCCTCCCCGCACCCGCCGGCCTTCGTGGTCGTTTCGTAGAGAACTTCTCGCCGAAGCCGAGCGTGCCCATCGTCAGCCGAGGAAGTTGCGGGTTAACCGCGAATCTTCTTGCGCCAACTTCGCCCAACCGCTAGCATGAACAGCCGTGCGCCCGCGACGGTGCACAGCACATTATCCAGAGTCGGGGTAGAGAGTTGGCTCGTCGATCCCGACACCAACCTGACG
>CAJUFS010000008.1 GCA_910585575.1 uncultured Adlercreutzia sp.
GTGAAGGCCGACCGCGTGCTGCCCTACGAGCAGGTGGCCTTCATGCACCGCGACCCCATCACGCTGACCAACCAGCTGGACATCTTCGTGGACTTCTTCCGCGCCCACGAGAACGACGCCGCCTAAGGACGCTCCTTGTCTCGGGTGCGCATATCACTGTTCCTCATCGGGGGAGCCGTGGCGGTTTTTCTGGCCGCCGGGCTCTCCCTTTTCTTTGGCAGTACCTGGATTACACCCGACCAGGTGGTGCAGGCCCTCGTAAGTCCCGATATGGCGAACCAGGATCAGGTGGCCGTGGTGGAGCTGCGCGGCCCACGCACCGTGGCCTGCATCCTGGTAGGCGCGGCCTTTGCCGTGGCCGGCGCCATCATGCAGGGCGTGACGCGCAACCCCCTGGCCGACTCGGGCCTTCTGGGCATCAACGCCGGGGCTGCCTTCGCCCTGGCGCTCTGCCTGGCGCTGCTGCCGGGCATGAACTTCTCTGGCGTGGTACTCTGCTCTTTTGCCGGAGCGGCTTTCGCCATGGCCGTGGTCTACGGAGCCGTCAGCTTCCGGCGGCGCAATGTGGACCCGGTGCGCCTTGTACTGGCGGGCTGCGCCGTGGGCCTCTTCCTGACAGCGTTGGCTCAGGCCGTGGCCATTTTCTTCAGCATCGGCTACAGCCTCACGTTCTGGACCGCGGGCGGCGTGGCCGGCGTGCGGGCGAGCACCTTAGGCATGACGGCGCCGTTCATCGTCGTGGCCCTGGCGCTGTCCTGCGTGCTTTCGCGCCGCGTGGCCGTGCTGTCCCTCGGCGACGACGCAGCCCAGGGGCTCGGCGTGGCGGTGGGGAAGACGCGCACGCTATGCCTGTTAGTAGTGATGGTGCTAGCCGGCGCCGCCGTGGCTTTAGCTGGTCCAGTAGCCTTCGTGGGCCTCATGGTACCGCACGTGGTGCGCCGCTTCGTGGGCGCTGACTACCGCGCGGTCATTCCCGCCTCCATGGTGGGCGGGGCGCTGTTCATGCTGCTGGCCGATGTGATCGCCCGTACGGTCATGGCGCCCACCGAGGTGCCTATCGGCTTTATCTTCGCCATCGTGGGCGTGCCCTTCTTCATCTGGTGCGCGCGAAGGGAGGCGGCGGCCCTTGACTAAGATTGGGAAGAGAACGCGGACGGCCGTCGTCTTCACCGTGCTGGTACTGCTGGCCGCAGGTCTGCTGTGGGCCGACATCAACGCCGGCTACCGCAGTATCTCGCTGGAGGAGCTGGGGCAGATTATGGCGGGCACGGCCAGCCAGAGCCTCACCTACACGCTCGTAGAGCTGCGCCTGCCCCGGGTGCTTACCGCCCTGCTGGTGGGCGTCGGCCTTTCCGTAGCCGGCTGCATCTTGCAGGGCGTGTCGCGCAACGATATGGCCGATCCGGGCGTGCTGGGCATCAATGCCGGTGCGGGCCTTTTGGTGGCGGCGTTTATCGTATTTGTGCCAGCAAATGCTGTGGCCTCTGAAATTGCCCTGCCGGTGCTCGCGTTCCTCGGGTCGCTGGCCGTGGCCTTCGCCGGCTGGCGCCTGTCGGTCGTGCGCGGCGTTTCCAGCCCCAAGCGGCTGCTGCTCATCGGCGTGGCCCTGGCCACCGGGCTTTCCAGCGTCACCTCGCTTTTGATGCTGCAGCTCTCCGATGGGGACTATGCCTTCGTGCAGAACTGGATCGCCGGCAATATTTGGGGCGCTTCCTGGCCCAACGTGATCATGTTGGCCGTGGGGCTTGCCGCCCTCGTGATGGTGGCCCTGTACTGCGCCCGCACGCTCAATGTACTTGCCCTGGGGTCCCAAGCGGCCACGGGACTTGGCGTGAATGTACGCCGGGCCTCCGAGGGGCTTCTTGCTGTGGCCGTGGGCTGCTCGGGGCTGTGCTGCGCGGTGGGCGGCGGCCTCACTTTCGTGGGTCTTGTGTGCCCGCATCTGGCGCGACGCCTTGTAGGCCCCAACTTTCACGTGCTTATACCCGCTACGGTGCTCGTGGGGGCGGTGCTCATGCTTGCGGCTGACATTGTGTCGCGCACACTGCTGGCGCCCAACGAGATCCCCGTGGGCATTGTGGCAGCAGTCATCGGCGCGCCGTACTTCCTGTACTTGTTGGCGAAATCCTAAGAAGAAGGAGAAGGCCATGAGTGAAAAGACCATCGCACAAGCCAACGGCCTCGTGCATCGGGACAGCCCCGCGAAGACCGCGAACGATGCTGCGGCGCAGGGCGAAGGCACCCTTATTTGCGAGGGCTGCGACCGCACCTGCGCGTGGTTCAACGACGCCGCCCTGCGCGGCGAGGGCATCTCGGTGGGCTACGAGGATCGCATTATCATCGAGCCCATGGACGTGGCCCTTCCCGAGGGCAAGGTTACCTCTATTATTGGACCGAATGGATGCGGCAAGTCCACGCTGCTCAAGGCGCTTTCGCGCACCATGCCCACGCGAAGCGGTGCCGTGTATCTGAACGGCACCGCCATAGCCTCACTGCCTACGGCGCAAATTGCCCGTCAGATGGCGCTTCTTCCGCAATCTCCCTCGGCCCCTGGTGGTCTTACCGTGAAGGAGCTGGTGAGCTACGGCCGTTACCCCCACCAGAAGGGGTTCGGCCGTTTGACGAACAAAGACCGCGAGATTATCGCCTGGGCCCTGGAGATAACGCACTTGACCGCCTTCGCCGACCGCGCCATTGATGCATTGTCCGGCGGCCAGCGACAACGCGCCTGGATTGCCATGGCTCTGGCCCAAGATACCGATCTCATCCTGCTCGATGAGCCCACCACCTATTTGGACATGGCCCATCAGCTAGAGGTGCTGGAGCTGCTGCAATCGCTCAACCGCGACCAGGGCAAGACCATCGCCCTGGTTATTCACGAGCTGAACCTGGCCGCGCGTTTCTCCGATTGGATGATTGCCATGAAAGACGGTTCCATCCGGGCGGCTGGCACCGCCGAACAAGTGATGACGCCGCCCATGATGAAAGAGGTTTTCGGCCTGGAGGCGCTTATCGAGCCGGATCCCTGGACCGGCAAGCCCTCCTTGGTAAGTTACCGGTTGGCTCGGTAGATCGAGGAAACGAGCCGCGATAAGAGCCGCGTTACCAGCTTGCCGCCGCGGTAACGGGGATCGCGCGTTTCCCTTTAAACCTTACTTAACCACTCAGGGATACATTTACCCCGTTTATGTTTTGTGCACATGCATACCTCATGCACCCCTCTATGATCAAAATCGACCTTTAAAGAACGGTACGGAGAGACCGACAAGGTGCGCTACAGAGGGAATATTGCATCGATGATCTCCTGCCCTAGGGTGGGAGATTTTTTATAGGCCTTGTGCAGCGCCACCGGAAAGGATGGCTCATGAGCAAGGTAGCTGATTTTCTCCTAGAAAAAACTTCGAAGCCCGCGGCGCAGCCGGCCCTTTTGGTGCTGGAAGACGGCACGGTCTTCCATGGCACGGCCTGCGGGGCGATGGGGGAGGCCTTCGGGGAAATCTGCTTCAACACCTCTTTGGAAGGGTATCTAGAAATTATCACCGATCCCTCCTACGCAGGGCAAATTGTGGCGCTCACCTATCCCCAGGTGGGAAACTACGGCGTCCACCTCGACGATGTTCAGGCCGAGCATCCGGCTCTGCGCGGCCTGGTCGTACGCGACCTGTGCCCGACGCCCTCCAGCTGGCGCAGCCAGGAGGACCTCGGCAGCTTCCTGCGTCGCGAGGGCGTGGTGGCCATCGAGGGCATCGACACCCGCGCTCTGGTGCGCCACATCCGCGATCATGGCGCCCAAAAAGCCGTCATCTCCACGGAAACCGACAACGTGGACGACCTTGTCGCCAAGGTGCGCCAGAGCCCCTCGCTGGTGGGCGTAAACCTTGCCGCCGCGGTCTCGCGGGAAGAAGCGGGCTCCTACACCGCCGCCGATCTTCCCGGATCGCACAGCTTCGCTGCCATTCCGGCCCCTGAAACCCGCTTCCGCGTGGTGGCCTACGACTGCGGCGCCAAGCGCTCCATCCTTGAGAACTTGGTGCGCTCCGGCTGCGACGTCACCGTGATGCCCTGGAACACGCCCGCCGAAGAGGTGCTCGCCCTGGATCCCGATGGCGTGTTCATGTCCAACGGCCCGGGCGACCCGGATGCCGTGGCCGAAACCTACCAGCAGGTGGAGAAGCTTCTGGGCAAGGTGCCCGTTTTCGGCATCTGCCTGGGGCATCAGATGATGGCAAAGGCCGCCGGCGCCGATATCGAGAAGCTGAAGTTCGGCCACCATGGCGGCAATCACCCCGTGCAGAACCTGCTGACCGGTCGCGTTGAGGTGACGGCCCAGAACCACGGCTTCTGCCCGCGCTTCCAAAGTCTGGGCGCGCTGATGCCGGAGCTCTCGGGCGGCTTCGAAGCCCATGAGGAAGACCTGCGCTGCTGGGCCGAGCGCGGCGCGGCCCCCGTGGTGGCCAACGAGCGCTTCGGTCGCATCCAGCTGACCCACGTGAACCTGGACGACGGCACGGCCGAGGGCTTTGCTTTCCTGGATATTCCCGCTTTCAGCGTCCAGTACCATCCCGAGGCCTCGCCCGGCCCCACCGACGCCCACTACCTGTTCACCGCCTTCGGCCGCCTCATGACCGGCGCCGAAGATTACCTGGACATCGATATTGCCGCCGACCGTTTGGCCGGATGGAAGTTCGGCGAGACCGACGAGACGAAGAAAGAGGTGGCGTAAATGCCGAAGCGCGAGGACATCAAGAGCATCCTGGTTATCGGGTCGGGCCCCATCGTCATCGGCCAGGCCTGCGAGTTCGACTACTCCGGCGCCCAAGCCTGCAAGGTGCTGCGCGAGGAGGGCTACCGCGTCATCTTGGTGAACTCCAACCCCGCCACCATCATGACCGACCCCGATCTAGCCGACGCCACCTACGTGGAGCCTATCACCCCGGAGTTCGTTGAGAAAGTCATTGCGAAGGAGCGTCCGGACGCCTGCTTGCCCACCCTGGGCGGTCAGACGGGCCTCAATACCGCCATCGCCCTGGCGAAAGCCGGTGTGCTCGACCGCTACGGGGTGGAGCTCATCGGTTGCGACGTGGACGTCATCGAGCGCGGCGAGGACCGCAAGCTCTTCAACGAGTGCATGGCCGATCTCGGCATCGAGGTGTCGCGCGCCGGCTATGCCTACTCCGTGGAAGACGCCCGGGGCATCGCGGCCGACCTCGGTTACCCCGTGGTGCTGCGTCCGTCGTTCACCATGGGCGGTGCTGGCGGCGGCATTGCCCGCAACGAGGAGGAGCTGACCCGCATTGTCTCCCAGGGCCTCGAGCTCTCACCGGCCGGCGAGGTGCTGGTGGAGGAATCCATCGAGGGCTGGAAGGAATACGAGATGGAGGTGATGCGCGATGCGGCGGGCAACGGCATCATCGTGTGCTCCATCGAGAACCTGGACCCCATGGGCGTCCACACGGGAGACTCCATCACCGTGGCACCGGCCCAAACGTTGACCGACGTGGAGTACCAGCGCATGCGCGCCGCCTCACTGGCGGTGCTTGAGCGCGTGGGCGTGGCCACGGGCGGTTCCAACGTGCAGTTCGCCGTGCATCCAGAAACAGGCCGTATGGTCATCATCGAGATGAACCCCCGCGTGTCGCGCTCGTCGGCCCTGGCCAGCAAGGCCACGGGCTTTCCCATCGCCAAGGCCGCGGCGCGCCTGGCCGTGGGCTACACCCTTGACGAGATTATGAACGACATGACGGGCACCACGCCGGCCTGCTTCGAGCCCTCCATCGACTACTGCGTGGTGAAGGCTCCGCGCTTCGCCTTCGAGAAGTTCCAGGGAGCCGACGACACCTTGACCACGCGCATGAAGGCGGTGGGCGAGGTCATGGCCGTGGGCCGCACCTTCGAGGAGGCGCTGGGGAAGGCCCTGCGCTCCCTGGAAACCGGCCGCGCCGGCCTCGGCGCCGATGGGGCGGGGGAGGAAACCGCCCTTTCCGACGATGAGCTCACGGCCGCTCTGGCGCGCCCCACGGCCGATCGCATCTTCCTGGCCGCCGAGGCCCTGCGCCGCGGCATGACCGCCGAAGCCCTGACCTCCGCCACGGGCATCGACTATTTCTTCACCGCGCGCATGGCCGACATGGTGGCCATCGAGCAGGCCCTGGGCACGCTGAAGCTGGAGGACTTGGACGCCGACGCCTTCCTACTGGCCAAGCGCTACGGTTTCTCCGACGCCCAGATTGCCCACTTGACGGGCTCCAACGAGGCCACAGTGCGCGCCTGTCGCAAGATTCTGGGTGTGCGTCCGGCGTTCAAGACCGTGGACACCTGCGCGGCGGAGTTCCCCACGAAGACGGCCTACCACTATAAGACCTACGATGCCGACGAAACTGAGGTAGCGCCCAAGAGCCGCCCCCGTGCGCTCATTCTGGGCGCCGGCCCGAACCGCATCGGTCAGGGCATCGAGTTCGACTACTGCTGCGTCCATGCCAGTTACGCGCTGGCCGAGGCCGGCTATGAGACCATTATGGTGAACTGCAATCCCGAGACGGTGTCCACTGACTACGACACTTCGGACATGCTCTTCTTCGAGCCGTTGACCTTCGAGGACGTCATGGACGTGGTGGAAGCCACCGATCCCGACGGGGTGGTGGTCACCCTGGGCGGTCAGACGCCGCTCAAGCTGGCGCGCGCCTTGGAAGCGGCCGGCGTTCCTATTCTGGGTACGAGCCCCGATGCCATCGACCTGGCCGAGGACCGCGACCGCTTCGCCGCGCTCCTCGACGAGCTGGGCGTGGCTTACCCTCCCTCGGCCATGGCCTCCGGCATCGATGAGGCTCGGGCTGCCGCCGCGCAGATCGGCTATCCCTTGCTCGTGCGCCCCAGCTACGTGCTCGGCGGCCGCGGCATGGGCATCGTCTACGACGAGGCCGGCTTGGCCCGCTACGTGGCCGAGGCGGCCACGGTGTCGCCCGACCACCCGGTCTACCTGGACAAATTCCTCGAGGGCGCCGTGGAGTGCGACCTCGATGCCCTGTGCGACGGCGAAGAGGTCTACCTGGGCGGCATCCTCGAGCACATCGAGATGGCCGGCATTCACTCCGGCGACTCGGCCTGCTGCCTGCCGCCGTTCTCGCTTTCCGAAACGGTGCAGAACGAGATGGCCGCCATCGCCCGCCGCATCGCCTTGGCCCTGGGCGTTTGCGGCCTGGTGAACATTCAGTTCGCCATCAAGGACGGGGTCATCTATGTCATCGAGGCGAATCCGCGGGCCAGCCGCACGGTGCCCTTCATCTCGAAGGCTACGGGCGTGCCCCTGGCGAAGATCGCCGCCCGCCTGATGGCCGGGGAGCGCCTGGCCGACTTCACGCTCCCCGAGCACTTCGCCCGTCCGGGACGCTTCTTCGTGAAAGAGGCGGTCATGCCCTTCGGGCGCTTCCCGGGTGCCGACGCGCTGCTGGGGCCCGAAATGCGCTCCACCGGCGAGGTCATGGGCTGCGCTGGCAGCTTCCCGGCCGCCTACATGAAGACCCAGATGGCCATCGACTACGCCCAGCCCTCGGGCGGCACGGCTTTCATCTCCGTGAACGACCAGGACAAGCGCGCCGTGTCCTTCATCGCCCGCGAGCTGGCGCGCCTGGGCTTTAGCCTCCTGGCCACCGAGGGCACGGCCGCGGTGCTAGCGGCCTCGGGCATTCCCTGCGAGGTGACGGGCAAGATCCACGAGGGGAAGAGCTCGGTGGCCGACCGCATCGCCTCGGGAGAGATTACGCTCATGGTGAACACGCCCCTAGGTTCGGCCACCCGCGACGACGGCTACGAGCTGCGCCGAGCCGCCGTGCGCCACGGCATCACCTACGCCACCACCTTGGCAGCGGCTCAAGCCATGATCGCCGGCATGGAGGCAGCGCGCGGCGGCGCCCTCGCCGTATGCTCGCTGCAGGATATGGGGGAGTAGGGTAGAATGAGCGGCAACGATTGAACGCCTTTGAGTCGACGGGAGAGCCTATGACCCTCTACAACGAGACCGCACCCATTCTGGTGAACGAGGAAATGGGGTGCAACATCTGGCTCATGACGGTCAAGGCCCCGCAAATTGCGGCCGCCGCGCGGCCTGGGCAGTTCGTCCATGTGCGCATTCCCGGCATGGACGACCACATTCTCCGTCGTCCCCTCGGCATCTATGCCCGCAACCTGAACGAGGGCACCGTGGACATGATGTACCAGGTGCTTGGCTTCGGCACCGACCGCATGACGCAGCTGGCGGTGGGCGATTCAGTGGAGCTCATCGGAGCCATCGGCCGCGGTTGGCAGGTGCCCGAGGGTGCCAAGCGGGCGCTTGTGGTGGCCGGTGGCGTGGGAAGCGCGCCGCTCTATCCACTTATTGAAGAGCTGACCGAGCGCGGCATGGAGGTGCACGCGGTGCTCGGCGCCTCCACGGTCGATGCCCTGGTGGCCCGCGAGCGCTACGAGGGCGTCCTGGGCTGCGCTCCTGCCTGCTCCACTGACGACGGCACTTACGGTCACGCCGGATTCTGCACGCCGCTCGTGGAGGCGGCGCTTACCGAGGCGGCCGAGTCGGGCAACTACTTCGACTATGTGGCCTGCTGCGGCCCCGAGCCCCTTATGCGCCTGGTAGCCTCCATGGCAGAAGAGGCCGGTGTCTTCTGCGAGGTGTCCCTCGAGCGTCGCATGGCCTGCGGCGTGGGCGCCTGCCTGTCCTGCGTGGTCGACACCGTGGACGGCAAGAAGCGCGCCTGCGTAGACGGCCCCGTGTTCCCCTCGACGTCTGTGGTCTGGTAGGAGGCACCCATGAGCATCTTCCCGAAAGCAACCAACGTAAACCTGGCCGTCAACTTGGGCGGCCTGGCCATGAAAAACCCCGTCACCGTGGCCTCGGGCACCTTCGGCGCCGGCAAGGAGTACCACGACTTCGTCGATGTGGCCTCTCTCGGCGCCGTCACCACGAAGGGCGTCTCCCTCAACGGCTGGGAGGGCAACGCAAGCCCCCGCATCGCCGAGACGGCCTCGGGCATGCTGAACTCCATCGGCCTTCAGAACCCCGGCGTGCAGCACCTGAAGGACGACGAGCTGCCCTGGCTGCAAAGCATCGGTGCCACCACCATTGTGAATGTGTCGGGCCACAGCTTTGACGAGTACGTGCAGGTCATCGAAGCGCTGGAAGAGGCACCGGTGGACGCCTACGAGGTGAACATCTCGTGCCCTAACGTGGATGCCGGCGGCATGACCATGGGCTGCCATGTTCCCAGTGTGGAAAAGGTAGTCGGGATGTGCCGCGCCGCCACAAAGCGCCCGCTCATTGTGAAGCTCACTCCCAACGTCACCGATGTCGCAGAGATCGCTCGCGCTGCCGAGGCGGCCGGCGCCGACGCCATCTCGCTTATCAATACGCTGTTGGGCATGGCCGTGGATGCGCGCACGCGCAAGCCGAAGCTGGCCCGCGTGGTGGGCGGCTTCTCGGGCCCGGCCGTGAAGCCCGTGGCCCTGCGCATGGTGTGGCAGTGCGCCGGCGCCGTAAAGGTGCCGATCCTCGGCATGGGAGGCATCGCCACTGGCGAGGACGCCATTGAGTTCATGCTCGCCGGCGCCACCGCCGTGGCCGTGGGAACCGCCAACTTCGTGAACCCCACCGCCACCGTCGACGTCATCAACGGCATGATTGATTACTGCGAGGCCCAGGGCGTGGCCGACATCAACGAGCTGATCGGAGGACTGCAGTGCTAACCGCGTTCGATTCCATTCCCGCTAAAGACCGCGTCATCGTCGCCCTCGACTGCGACGCCTGGGAAGCCATCGCTTTGGCCGACAAGCTGGCCGGCAAGGCCACTTGGCTGAAAATCGGCATGACGCTTTACTATGCGGAGGGCCCCGCCATCGTGAAGATGTTCAAGCGCCGCGGCTTCAAGGTGTTCCTGGATCTGAAGTTCCACGACATCCCGCACCAGGTGGAGGGTGCCGCCCGCTCGGCGGCGGCCAGCGGCGCGGACATGATCACCATGCACACCGTGGGCGGCCGCGCCATGATGGAAGCGGCTCAGCGCGGCGCCGAGGCCGGCGCGGCCGAGTGGGGCGGGGAAGTGCCCGCAACTCTGGGCATCACCGTGCTCACGTCCATGAGCCCCGAAGCCCTGGCGGAAACCGGTGTGGAGCGCCCGCTGCCCGAGCAGGTTCTGGCCTTGGCCGGTCAGGCAAAGGACGCCGGCATCGCGGGCGTCGTCGCCTCGCCCCAAGAGGCCGCCAAGCTTCGCGAGCTGCTGGGCCCCGATGCCTTTATCGTCACGCCCGGCGTGCGTCCTGCCGGCGCGGCGCTGGGCGACCAGAGCCGCGTTGCCACGCCGATCCAAGCCTTCGAAAATGGCGCGTCTCATATTGTCATAGGTCGCCCCATCACTGAGGCACCCGACCCCGAAGCTGCTTTCGATGCCATCGTTGAAGAACTTGCCAGCGCATCCTAGGTTTTTTCGGAATATTGCACACGAGCAAATTCCTATAAGTTTTCTCTATTCAACGCAAATGACGTGTTTTTCGTCATCAATGCATGGTACTATTTTCCGCAGCCCAAACCGGAAGGAGAACAAACCATGGCTATCCCCGAACTCAGCCCTGAGGCCCGTGCTGAAGCCTTGGAAAAGGCGAAGGCAGCTCGCATCAAGCGCGCTCAAGTCCGTGAAGAGCTGAAAGCCGGCAAACTGACCGTCGCCCAGGTGCTCGACATGCGCGACGACCCCGTTGTCGGCCGCATGAAAATCTCGACGCTCATTGAGACGCTGCCGGGCTATGGCAAGGCCAAGGCCGAGCGCATCATGAAAGAGCTGCAAATTGCCGAGAGCCGCCGCATTCGCGGTATTGGCGAGCGTCAGCGCGAAGCCCTGCTCCAGCGCCTGGCCAAGTAGCATTCAACCAAGCAAAGGATTACATGAGAACCGGAAACCTTTTTGTCATCAGCGGTCCTTCAGGAACCGGCAAGGGAACACTCATTGCTCGTTTGGTGGAGGAGGTGCCTGACACCTGGGTTTCCGTTTCTGCCACCACGCGACGCCCTCGTCCCGGAGAGGAAGAGGGCGTTAGCTATTATTTCATGTCGAAAGAGGAGTTCCTCGCCCTGGCCGACGAGGGCGGCTTCCTGGAATGGGCCACATATTCGGATAACTGCTACGGCACGCCGCGCGCTTCCGTGGAACGGGAAATGGCCGCGGGCAAGCAGGTCATCCTCGAAATTGAAGTGCAAGGCGCCCTTCAGGTGAAGGAGAAGATGCCCGAAGCGCACCTTGTTTTCATCGAGCCGCCGTCCCTTGAAGAGCTTGAACGACGGTTGCGCGGCCGCGGCACCGAAACCGATGAGGCCGTTCAAAAGCGCATGGACACAGCCGTAGTGGAACTTTCCCACAAAATGGAGTATGATATTCGGCTGGTAAATGACGATCTTGACGAGGCAACTCGCCAGCTCGTTGCTTACGTGAATGAAACCGCCGAAGAATAGTTAGAGGACTGCCAACCTATGAGCATTATCGAACCGAAGATCGACGTCTTGCTGGACGAAACCGATAACGACCGCTTCCTGCTGTGCGCTCTGGCCTCCAAGCGCGCCCACGACATCAACGACATGATGCGCGGCCAGCGCGATCGCGCTATCCAACTGCAAACGGCCGTGGAGATCGCCCGCGCCGCCGATACGAAGCCGCTGTCCATGGCGTTCAACGAAATCGCCCGCGGCGAGGTTTCCTACGATCCCGAGTCCATCGACGCCAAAAACCACTAATGGAAGAGTTCCAGCGAATTATTCTCGTGCACTATCACGAGATTGGTTTGAAGGGACGCAACCGCAGCGTATTCGAGAAGCGCCTTCAGAAGAACTTGGAGGCGCTTCTTCGTGATTACCCGATTGTGACCATTCATCGCATTTCCGGCCGTATTCTGGTTTTCCTCAAGGAGGGCACCAGCCTGGCCGTGGCCAATCAGTGCACCGACGCCATTCTGGGCGTGCCCGGCGTGGCGCGCGTTTCCTGCGGGTTCAAGGTCGAGCGCGATATGGAGCTTATGGGGGAGGCGGCCGTGCGCTCACTCGGTGAGGCTGGCCCCTTCGAAAGCTTCAAGGTGTCGGCTCGCCGAAACCACACTGATTTCCCTATCGACTCCATGCAGATGAACCGCGATATCGGCGGCATTTTGTGCGAGGCCTTCCCCGAGAAGCGCGTGCAGATGAAGGGCCAGGACATCACGGTTGGCGTCGAGGTGGTGCAGAACGCCGCCTATGTCTATGCCCGCAGCGAGCGCGGCATCGGCGGTCTTCCCGTGGGCAGTTCGGGCACGGTTGTGAGTCTGCTCTCGTCGGGCATCGACTCGCCGGTGGCCCTGTGGCGCATGGCGCGCCGCGGTGCCGTATGCATTGGCGTGCACTTTTCGGGACGCCCGCAAACCAGTGACGCATCGGAGTTCCTTGTGGACGACATCGCCCAGGTGCTTCAGCGCACGGGCTGCATTGCGCGCGTCTACGTGGTGCCTTTCGGCGATTACCAGCGGGAAATCTCGGTCTCGGCACCGCCGGCCCTGCGCGTCATCCTTTACCGGCGCCTCATGTTCCGCGTTGCGGAAGAGCTGGCCCGTCGCGAGCACGCAGGCGCTCTGGTAACAGGCGAGAGCCTGGGCCAGGTGGCCTCGCAGACGCTCGACAACATCAAGGCCACCAACGCCGTTGTCGACTTGCCCGTCCTGCGTCCCCTTATCGGCTCTGACAAGCTGGAGATCATCGATCAGGCACAGCAACTGGGCACCTTCGACATCTCGTCCCAGGACGCTCCCGATTGCTGCACGCTCTTTATGCCGCGCAATCCGGAAACCCATGCGAAGCTGGCCGATGTGGAGGCCGCCGAGGCGCCATTCCCGCTGGAGCAATGGGTGCAAGAGCTGGCCGACGCCGCCGAAGTGCACGACTACGCCTGCCCGTCCTACCGTCCTCCCAAATCGCGCCGCATCGCTGGCGAAGCGCGCGACCGGGCCTAGCCTTACGCGAATCTTTGCGCTTTACCCGAGCCACGATTATGCCCGCCGTCTTTGGCGGGCATTTTTTGCGCCTACGCCTTCCTGCGACTCCTGAGCGAATGAGGAGCGACACCTTGACGACTCCGCGCTGCTAAGACGCTGCTTCCCCTAAACGAAGGAGCAGCCCATGGATTTTCAAACCCAGTCCCAAAGCCTCTTGTCGCGTCTTCACCTTTCCACCCTTTCTCGCCCAGCCGCTCTCGGTATCGCCCTCTGCTTTATTGCGATAATCATCCTCGGAGCGTTCACCGTGGGCCCCTTGTTCTCTGAGCCCGTTTTTGAGGTGACGGCAGCGGCCGAGAAGGCAGCCGACGCGGGCCCATTGGAAGTTGAAACAACCTCTTCGGGCGAAACTACTTCTTCGGTTGCCAACGGAGAGCAAGACGCATCCTCAGCTGCAGCTATGCCTGCGGCCGATGGCGGGGACTCAGCTCCCGCCGATGCCATTCTTCCCCAGGCAGCTCGACTCTGCGTCCACGTAGACGGAGCCGTCAAGAACCCGGGCGTGTACTATCTCGACGCCGGCGCTCGCGTCATCGATGCGGTGGAAGCAGCTGGTGGCCTCACCAAGAAAGCCCTCACCGCCTCGGTCAATCTTGCTCAGGGCCTCGAGGACGGCCAGCAGGTGCTCATCCCATCCACCGACTCGACTCCAAGCTCCTCTTCCGGTTCCCATGACGGGGCTGGCGCCTCGGATGGTGCCGGGGCTGCCTCCATAGGAAAGATCCACTCATCTGGAAGCGCCTCAACTGGAAACAATCTCGTCAATATCAACGAGGCTGGCGTCGAGGAGCTGGTCACACTTTCAGGGATCGGTGAGGCAACGGCGGCAAAGATCGTCGCGGATCGCGAGGCCAACGGGCCCTTTGCTTCCCTCGAGGACCTTAAGCGCGTCTCGGGCATCGGCGACAAGAAATTCGAGGCGCTTCGTGACGCAATCTGCCTCTAGCGGCGCAACGAAACCCGTAAAGGCCGACACCGAGGAAGAAGCCACCCGTCCCGCTCTTCCGCCGCTGCTCATCGTCGGCCTCAGCCTGTGGATCGCTGCGGCTCTTGCGTATCCGCTGCTTCAAGATGCTTCCATCCGGGTGTGTCTCGGAGCAGCGGCCGCAGGCGCTCTTACTGTCGCTCCCTTCCTTGTCCACGGGGTTGCCCATCGACGAATCGCCCTTGCGCACCTCGTCGTTTTTGGGCTTGCGTCAGGTCTTATGGCAGCAGCGACAAGCGCGGCCCTGCTTCATCACCAACAAGAAACCCTTATCGGCGCCGCGCGTCCTTGGACCATCGAGTTGACCGAGGACGCACGTCTCACGGATTTCGGTGCCCAAGCCACGGGGCAGTTGGTCAGCGACGACGGCAAGACTGCTCGAGCCCGCGTCTGTCTCGCTGCCGAGGATGCAGGGCTTTTGCGGGGCTCGCGTCTCAAGGTATCGGGGGCCCTTGAGACGTTTTCAGCGAAAGCGCAGTCTTTTGCCTGGGAAAGGGGATTGGTCGGCACTATAGACGGCAAGCACAGAGAAGAGGAGGTGCTCGGATCGCTGCCGCTTCTGACCCTTCGATCCCATGCCCTTGAAGTCCTTGAAGGCTCGGGGGGAGACCAGGCGCCGCTCCTTGAAGCGCTCGTGTGCGGCTACCGACGGCCTTTGGAAGAAGCAGGGGAGTACCAGGCCTACCAGCTTACCGGGCTTGCCCATCTCGTCGCGGTTTCCGGAGCACATCTCTCAGTTGTCTCCGCCTTCGTGCTGGGGCTCCTTCGGCTGACCCGCCTCAGCCGACGGACTTCCTCCCTGATCCTGGGGCTCTTTCTGCTCGCTTATGTGGTGTTCACCGGCTTGCCCGTGTCGGCCATCCGAGCCGCTCTCATGACGGCCACGGCGCTCTTCTCCTTTGCGGGAAAACGACGGGCGTCGGCGCTTAATGGTCTTGGACTCTGCCTCGTTGTTTTTGTCGCCATCGATGTTCCTTCGGCCCTGTCAGCCTCCTTCTTCCTTTCGGCAGGCTCCACCCTGGGCATCTTGCTGTTCTCGCGCCTGTTTCGGCAGGCGATCCCGGGAAAGGGGAGAGTGCTTACCGCTTTTGTGCGCGATCCTTTGGCTCTTACGGCCTCCTCGGCCCTGCTGGTCCAGCCTTATAGCGCCGCGCTGTTTGCGCAACTTCCTCTTGTGGCCCCGTTGGCCAACGTGGTGGCCACTCCCTTGTTCACGCTGGCCTGCGTGGCGGGGTTCGCCGGCACCGCGGCAGCGCTCCTCTTTCCGGCTGCCGCGTCGTTGTTCATAGGAGCGGCCTCGCTAGCATGCCAGCCGCTCTCAAGCGCCGTTGGCCTGATCAAGGCAATTCCCTTCGGCTGCATTCCCATCGATGCCGATCCAACACCGCTGGTTGCGCTCTCGGCCCTAGCGGCAGTGCTTCTCTGGGCCTGGTGGCCTTCGCTCACACCGCGTGCAACCGTGCGCTTGGGGGGAGCAGCCTGCGCTGTGCTTATCGTACTGGTAGCCGCGGCACCCCTTCTCGAACGGGATGAGATCGTTATGTTCGATGTAGGTCAAGGGGATGCGTTTCTCGTGCGCAGCCAAGGCCAAGCGCTCCTTATCGATACCGGCAACCAAGAGCGTCTCCTCAAAGAGGCTCTGGGCCGTCACCGCGTCTTTGCTTTGGACGCCGTGGCCATCAGCCACCACGACGATGATCATTGCGGGGCTCTCGACACCCTGCGCGGCGTAACAGGGGTCTCTCGCTTGCTGGTAGCGCGCGACGCCGTCACGTGTCCGTGCGCCTCCTGCGTTGCCCTGATGCGCTCGGCGACCTCGTCGTCGGTCGGAGCGCCCCTTACGGTAACCGGTCTCGCCGTCGGCGGTAGCGTCTCCTGCGGGCGCTTCACCCTCACCGCGCTTTGGCCCCAGCGCTTTTCCGATGAGGGCGGCAACGGCGACAGCTTGTCGTTTTACGTCACCTATCGCGACAACAACGACGAGAAGCCGACTTGGACAGCCTTGTTCTGCGGCGATGCCGAAGGGGAGGAGATAGCCGCCATGATGCAAGCCCTCCCTGTTCCCACCATCGACGTGCTCAAAGTGGGCCATCATGGCTCGCGCGTCAGCCTCGACCACGGAGCAGCCGAAGCGCTGAACCCCACTATAGCCCTGATCAGCGCTGGAGAAGGCAATCGCTACGGACATCCCACGGCCGAATGTCTCGAGGCGCTTCAAGAGCAGGGAACCACGGTTCTGCGCACCGACCAGCAGGGTGACGCAACGCTTAGCTTCACCGCCCAGAAGATTATGGTGCGCACCCAGCACGAAACCAAGGCCGATCAAGTACAATAGCCCCATGAGTGATACGAAGACATCCCCGGAATTCCTTGGCGCCTACCTGGTAGTGGGCGAGGACGCCCTCAAGCGCGAGACGGTTATCAAACGCCTGCGGGCGCGCCTCGAGAAGCTCGGCGACATCGCCTTCAACTCCGACGACTTCGATGGGGAAGTGGCTACGGGCGAAGAGATCGTCTCGGCCTGCAACACGGTGCCCTTCGCCAGCCCCTATCGTCTGGTGTACGTGCGCAACGCCGAGAAACTCAAGAAAGCCGACTCCGAGCCGCTCGTTGAATACCTAAAAGCCCCCAACGCCACGACGGTGCTCGCCCTTGAGGCCGAGAAGCTTGCGAAAAGCACGCGGCTCTACAAGGCCGTCGCGGCTCTCGGCGCAAAGGCGGTTATCAGCTGTGCGCCCCCGAAAAGCTGGGAGCTGCCCAAGCAGGTGCGCGCCATGGCCACCTCCCACGGCATCGTCATGACCGAGGGAGCAGCGGCGGCCCTCGTCGAGCTTGTCGGCGAGGATACGGTGCATCTCGACAGCGAATTGCAGAAAATCGCCCTGTCCCACCAGGGCGCCGACGCCGTCACCGATCGCGAGGTTCGCGCTCTGGTGGCACGCACCTCCGAGGTCAAGCCCTGGAACTTCACCGATGCCTACGCCGACCGAAACCTGGCGCGCTGCCTTACCCTGCTGTCCATGATGGACTCTGCGTCGCCTTTGCAGCTTATCGCCCTGTGCACCGGGCGCATTCGCGAGCTTATGTGCGCCCAGTCCCTGAATGCCCGCGGCGAGGGCGGCATGTTGGCCAAAACGCTCGGACTGCCTGATTGGCGCGTGAAGAACCACCGCGCCCAGGCTCGGCGCTTCACGGCCGCCGAGCTACGGCACGCCTTGGCCATGGCCCGCGATGCGGAGCAGGCCATCAAAAGCGGCGCCGACGATGACGAAACCTTCCGCGCCTGGGTGGTGGAAACCCTTAAGCGTCCTTAGGAAGGGGCGCCAGGGCCAGCTTCGTTCGATCGTAGGGCATGCGGAAATAGTATTCGTACCCGCAGATGCCCTGAAGAATGCGCCCCTGGCGCACCAAGTAGATAAGATGCGCCAACGTCTCGCCCATAGAGAAGTACTTCTGATCGAGCGGCCACGACTGCCAATCGGGGTAGCGCCAGGTGGCATGCTGGGAGATGGACACGATGTCGTCATGGCCCGCGGCCACTAAATCGTAGATCTCCTCCAAGCGGGCGTGGTGATGATCGATAAGGAAGTCGACTCGCTCCCGCAGGCCGGTAAAGGGCTTGCCATGGGCGGGCAGCACCAAGTCAGCCTCGTATTCTCCCACCTTCGCCAAGCTGTCGAGGAACTCCTCCAAGGCGTTGTAGGCAGGAAACCAGCTGCTCACCGAAGGGGTAATGCGCTCAAGGACGTGGTCGCCCACAATCATGAAGCGGTGCTTGGCCTCGTAGAGGCAAATGTGCCAGGCGTCATGGCCGGGCGTCTCGATGACCTCGAAGGTATAGCCGCCGGCCTCGAACGTATCGCCCTCGCTCAGATAGGTCATCACCGGATAGGTTTCCAAAGGCAGCAACTCGGCTGACACGTGCAGCTTCGGCTTTCCGTCCTTGAACACCATCTCGCTTTGCTGCTCCAAGGTGGCGGCCTGCAGAAGCAAGGGACCGTAGACGTTCTCCTCCATGGCCATGAGGTTCTTCACCTCTTGGAACGAGTGCGTATTGGCATACACCGGCATGCCCGGGCGCCAAATGCGATCGAGGTTTCCCGTATGGTCGGGATGGCTGTGGGTGAGCACGATCTGAACCTGGTCCCACGAGCGGCCCAGGACGCGCAGGGCGTCATCGAGGGCCTTTTCGCTGTCGGGATGATTGAAGCCCACATCGATAATGGTGGTGGTGCCATCGTCGTCGAGCAAGAAGTACGAGTTGATGGCATGGAGGGGGTTGTAGGGAAGCGGCACGCGCACGAGGTACAAGTTGGGAAGCAGAAACACGGGCTTTCCGAAGGGCGTGTCGGGAATGCTGGGCGCGATGGCCAGCACGTGCTCAATTTCTTTGCTGATAGCCATGATCGTTGATCTCCTTGGTTTGCGACATTCTCATTTTACGTGAGAAGACACGGTATCCCCGGCACTCGACACGAAAGACAACAGCTCGTTGCCAACAAAAACGCCGCCTGATCAGGCGGCGTTTTGCAAAGCGTATGAAGGGGCAACCTACTCGGCAGCGGCTTCCTCAGCAGGGGCCTCTTCAGCCTCGGCGGCCTCAGCGGCAGCAGCCTCGGCCTCGGCCTTGGCAGCTTCCTCGGCCTCCTTGGCCTTGCGCTCGGCAGCCTTCTTCTCTTCCTTCAGCTGCTTCTCGCGACGCTTGGCCTTCTCCTCGGAAGCCTGGGCCATGGCGGCCTTGCGGGCGGCACGGGCCTCAGCCTTCTTGGAGCCGGTCTTGGGAGCCTTGGGGGTCATCTTCTCGTAGGCCTCGATGTCAGCCGGGGTCACCACGGTGTTGGCCAGGTGCATGATGCCGCTCTTGCGGTTAGCAGCCTGGTTCTTGTGGATAACGCCCTTGGAAACGGCCTTGTCCATGAGGCGGCAGGCCTCGCAGGCGAAGGCGTAGGCAGCTTTGCCGTCCTCGGCGGCCACGGCGTCCTTCACGTGGCGGATGGCGGTCTTCAGCTCGGCCTTAACGGCGCGATTGCGCATACGAGCCTTCTCGTTGGTGATGATGCGCTTCTTCTGGGACTTGATGTTAGCCATGAAATAGTGCCTTTCTTCGTTCGTTGCTGGTATCCCTTTGGTATCCAACGACACGAACGCGCAGCGGCGAGCCGCCAAGGCATATCGTGCGAACGAGGAGCGGCGGGATTTGTCCGTCATCGGGCCGGAACGTTGTTCCGAGGGCCCTTGCCAGCGAGCGTGATCTAAAGCGCAGCCACGTCTGCAGATTTGGCGGTGGAATCACCGCGCGTACGTATCGCTGGATACACAATGCGATAGAATACCAAAGACTGACTGCAGGAAGTCGAAGAAATTTCCCCAAGGCGGATAATTCTTCGCGAGACGTACATATATGAGAGGGAACCTGTGACCCACGAGCTTTCCCATATTCGCAATTTCTCGATTATCGCCCATATCGACCACGGCAAGTCCACCATTTCCGACCGTATCCTGGAAATGACGGGCACCGTGGCCAAGCGCGACATGCAAGCCCAGCTGCTCGACTCCATGGACATCGAGCGCGAGCGCGGCATCACCATTAAAAGCCAGGCGGTGCGCGTGAGCTACACCGCCGACGATGGCGAAACCTACCAGCTGAACCTCATTGACACGCCGGGCCACGTGGACTTCACCTACGAGGTGTCCCGCAGCCTGGCCGCCTGCGATGGCGCGGTGCTGGTGGTGGACGCCACCCAGGGCGTCGAGGCTCAAACTGTGGCTAACGCCATGCTGGCCATGAATGCCAACCTTGAAATCATCCCCTTCATCAACAAGATCGACCTGCCCGCCGCCGAACCGGAGCGTGTGAAAGGGGAGATCGAGGACGGTCTGGCCATTCCCGCCGACGACGCGGTGCTCGGCTCCGGCAAAACCGGCGAGGGCATCCATGACCTGCTCGAAGCGGTGGTCTACAACATTCCCGCGCCCGAGGGCGATGGCGATGCCCCCTTGCGCGCCCTCATTTTTGACAGCTACTTCGACGCCTACCGCGGTGTGGTGGCGCTCATCCGCGTGGTGGATGGCCATATCAAGAAGGGCGACAAGATCCGCATGATGGCCACCGGCACCGAAACCCTCGTCGAGGAAGTGGGCGCGCGCCATCCCCAGGAAATTGCCGAGCCGGCCCTGTACGTGGGCGAGGTAGGCTACCTGGTCACGGGCTTGAAAGACGTCAGCCTGGTGAAGGTGGGCGACACCATTACCACCGCCGAGGACGGCTCGGACATCCCGCTGCCCGGCTACCGCGAGGCAAAGCCCATGGTGTTCACCGGCTTGTTTCCCATCGATGGCGACCAGTACGAGCCGCTGAAAGAGGCGCTTGAGAAGCTGTCGCTGAACGACCCGGCCCTTATCTGGGAGCCCGAGACGTCCCACGCCCTGGGCTTCGGCTTCCGCACTGGCTTTCTGGGCCTGCTGCATATGGAGGTCATCAAGGAGCGCCTCGAGCGAGAGTTCGGGCTCGACCTGCTGGCCACGGCCCCTTCGGTGGAGTACCACGTGTACCTGAAGGGCGGCGAGATGGTCTCGCTCCACTCGCCCCAGGAAATGCCCGACCCGGGTTCCATCGAGCGCGTGGAGGAGCCCTACTTGAAGGCGAAGATCCTCGTGCCGCCCGATTACGTGGGCGCCGTCATGGACCTGGCCGTGGGGCGGCGCGGCAACTTCGTCACCATGAACTACCTGTCGCCCACCACCGTGGAAATGCTCTGGGAGATTCCGCTGTCCGAGCTCATCCTCGACTTCTTCGACAAGCTGAAATCGAACACGAAGGGCTACGCGAGTCTTGACTACGAGATGGACGGCTACAAGCCCTCCGATTTGGTGAAGCTCGATATCCTGCTGTCCGGTAAGCCCATCGACGCGCTGTCGTTCATCGTGCACCGCGACAAGGCCTATGACCGCGGCCGCATCCTGTGCGACAAGTTGAAGGAGATCATCCCGCGCCAGATGTTCGAGGTGCCCATCCAGGCGGCCATCGGCGGCCGCGTGCTGGCCCGCCAAACGGTGAAGGCCAAGCGCAAGGACGTGCTGGCCAAGTGCTACGGCGGCGACATCACCCGTAAGCGCAAGCTTTTGGAGAAGCAGAAGGCCGGCAAGAAGCGCATGAAGGCCATCGGCAACGTAGAAGTGCCGCAAGAGGCCTTCATGGCGATTCTCAAGGTGGACGAGTAGGAGAGGGGCGGGCCTCGCCGCTGCCAGGTTCCGAGATGCGCCTGTTTGGTACCCTCACGCGCGACAAAACTGCACGTTTTGGTACCGAGCGCCTGCAAAACCCCAGTTCAGAATTTCTCACTGCGAAAAAGCACGGTACCAAACCAGCGAATCCTGGAACTTGGCAGTGACTGTGGGCGTTCGCCTGCTTGACAGAGCGGCGCGCTAGGTCCTGATCGCTTTGCGAGCGCAACGGTGCGTGCCGGCCCTCGCTCGCTTGGCGAGCACAGCGGTAAGCGTTAGCCCTGGATGACATCCTCGCGGACGTAGTTGGTCATGACCTTGGGCTCTACCTCGGGCGGGTTGATGCCGGCGGCTTTGGCGGCTTCGAGGCTCTTCAGCATCCAGGCCATGTTGCGGCCCAGCATGCGCATGGTGTGCATACCCTCGCCGTCGGCCGCGGTTTCACCGGGCTGGCGACCGAAGGCGATGCCCCAGTAGGAGCTGCTCATTACCGGCATATTGTTGATCTGGAAGTACTTGTTGATTTGATCGGCCGCCTCAATGGCGCCGGCGCGACGGGCTACCCCGATGCCGGCCGCCGGCTTGAAGCGCATGAGCGAGCCACCGGCATAGAACATGCGGTCGAGCAGCGAGATGAGCGAGCCGGCTGCCCCGGCGTAGTACACCGGCGAGCCAATGATGATGCCGTCGGCCTCACCGGCCTTCTGGATCAGGTCATTGCAGCAATCCTCCGTGAAGATACACTGGTTATTGCCCGTGCGCGTGCAGATGCCGCAGGCGATACAGCCGCGAATCTCCTTGTTGGTGATCCAGGCAATCTCGGTGTCGATGCCCTCGGCCTGGAGCGCCGCGGCGCATTCTTCCAAAGCGCGGTTCGTGTTGCCGTTCATGCGAGGGCTTCCGTTGATAAGCAGTACCTTCACACTGTCTCCTCTTCTCGTGTTTTTGCTTGGCTGGATTGTAGCATCAATTAAACTAGAGCCATCACGTTTAGTTATTCGACACGCAAATGCAAGGTGCGCCATGGCGAAGAACGAAGATTACGACTGGATCAACGATCCGTTCGATGAGAAGAAGATAGCCGAGGAGCAGGAGCGCGCCGGCATGTCCGGAGCCTCTAAGACGTTTGTGCTTGTTGCCGTGCTCGTTGTCATCCTGGGTATTTTCGCCATGCTCGGTCTGCTGTTGTTCGGCATTCTGTAGGAGTCTTATGAAACGCGCATTTCCGCTGTACGCCATCCTTATCGGCGCCTTGGTCGCCGTGGTTCTTGTGGCCATCGTTGGCATTTTCGCCGTAGGCTGCACCTTTACGCTGGGGCTGACAGTCTAGCGTGGAAGGTCTGTTCGGGAAATACCGCGTGTTGCTGGCGCCCATGGCCGGTGTGTCCGACATCGCCTTCCGCACCCTGTGCCTGGAACAAGGCGCCGACGTGGCCTTCACCGAAATGGTATCGGCCAAAGGGCTTTCTTTTGCGAATGAGAAAACGCGCCACTTGCTGGCGCTGGCCGACGGGGAAACCCAGGTGGGCGTGCAGCTGTTCGGCCACGAGCCCGACGTCATGGCCTCGCAGGCCGCCTGGATCGAGGACACGTTAGGCGAAAGCTTAGCGTACCTGGACATCAACATGGGCTGCCCGGCGCGCAAAATCGTGTCGAAGGGCGACGGCTCGGCGCTTATGAAGACACCTGAGCTGGCGGCCGACATTGTGCGCGCGGTGAAGGGGACAGTGGCCCATCCCGTTACGGCGAAATTCCGCCGCGGCTGGGCCGAGGGCGAGGAAACCGCCGTGGAATTCGCCCGGCGCATGGAAGATGCCGGGGCTGATGCCGTCACCGTGCACGGTCGCTTCGCCGAGCAGCTGTACCGGGGGAGCGCCGACTGGGGCGTCATCGGCCGCGTGAAAGAGGCGGTGGCGGTGCCCGTAGTGGGCAACGGCGACATCCGCCACGGCTTCGATGCCGTGGCCATGGCCGAGCGCACTGGCTGCGACGCGGTGATGATCGCGCGCGGCGCCGAGGGCAATCCCTGGCTGTTTTCACAGGTGCAAGCCGCCCTGGCCGGGCAGCCCGAGCCAGCAGCGCCCACGGTAGAGGAGCGCATCGCCGTGGCGCGGCGCCATGCGCGGCTGCTCACCCAGCGCGAGGGGCGCAACATCGTGCGCATGCGCAAGCACGCCATGTGGTACCTGGCAGGACTTCCCGGCGCCGCCGCGGCCCGCGGGCGCATCAACTACTGCACCAGCTTGGAGGACTTCGACGCAGTGTTCGACGAACTGCTCGAGATAGCAGAGGCCCATGCATAGCTGTCCGCTTCCGCGCCACCGGGTACTCCGATTCGCTCAAACAGTCCTCGCTTTGGAGAACAGTCCACTGGACTGTTCTCGTCGCTGCGGAACTCGCTCGGTCGAAGCACCCGGTGTCGCTCCGCTACTCACCTAGAAAGAGTGTTAGCCATGCCTTATGACCCTTATACAGCGCTGTACCTGCATATTCCTTTTTGCGTGAAGCGGTGCGGGTACTGCGATTTCACTACCAGTGCGGTGGAGCGCGATTCGCCGATTATCGATGAGTACGTGGAATCGCTCGTGCTGGATATTCGCCGGGCTTCGCGCGAGGGGAAGCTGGGGGCGCTCGAGACGGTGTATCTGGGGGGCGGCACGCCGAGCTATATCGGCATGAAGCGGCTGTCCAGCTTGCTGTACGCTTTGGGCATGTCCATGCACTTGGAGCCCGAGGTGGAGTGCACCATGGAAGCGAACCCGGAGAGCCTGACCGAGCCCATGGTGCGCGACATTTGGGCGTTGGGCGCGAACCGGCTTTCGCTGGGAGTGCAGTCCTTCGATGACGAGGTGCTGGCCATCCTCGGCCGCGCCCATAATGCGGAAGCGGCGCGTCGGGCCATTGCGGCGGCGCAGACGCGCTTCGACAACGTGTCGGTGGACCTGATGTGCGGCATCCCCGGGCAAAGCGCCGACTCCTTCCGCCGCAGCGTCGAGGAGGCCGTGGCCCTGGGAGTGAAGCACGTGTCGGTGTACCCCCTCACCATTGAGCCGAACACCCCCTTCGACCGCGCTGTGCTCCGCGGCGACATGCCCGAGCCCGATGACGACGTGGAGGCCGAGGCCATGGAAGCGGCCCGCGCGGTATTGGAGGCGGCCGGCTTTCACCGCTACGAAGTGGCCAGCTACGCCCTTCCCGGCTACGAGAGCCGCCACAACACCGCCTACTGGACCAGCAAGCCCTATCTGGGCCTGGGCCGTTCCGCTGTCACCATGACCCAGAACGCCGAGCGCCGCATGCGGGTGCAGGATGGCCAGGTCATCGACGACTTGAACGCGCACCAAATGGCCGCCGAGGACCTCATGCTCGGCATGCGCATGGCCCGCGGCGTCAGCGACCAGCACGTGGCCCGCGCCACCGAGCTGCTCGAGGACGCCCCTGCCGTCTTCGCCGAACTAGAGCAACGGGGCCTCGCCGTCCATCAAGAAGGTCGCTGGCAGCCCACCGACACCGGCTGGCTCTGCGGCAACGAACTCTACGGCCGCCTCCTCGACCTAGCTCCGTAAGAACCAACTCGGTAGTCCCCGGAGGGTCGGGGGGCGCTTGCAGAGGTCTCTGAACGCCACATTCCTGCGACCGAAGGTCGCCCATAAAAACATGAAGGAGCGCAGCGCCCGAGCGAAGCGAGTCAGCGGAGCGGGTCCTCTGCAAGCGCCCCCGACCCTCCGGGGACGGACAGAGCGGGTTCCCGGCAGAAGACCCCGGGCCCCGACGGGCGGAGGGATGCTACCAGCCTTCCGTCTTCCGCCTTCCGCCCACCCCGTTGTGTCGCTTACGTCGAAATTGCAACCAAGTTAGCACTCTCTTGACCAGGTTGCTAAAATAACGTCAATAGCGAATGAAATGGTGCGCCGAAGGCCGCCGGGTAGGGAAGGAGTCAAGATGCTGTCCGAGAGACGCCAACGTGTGCTGCGCGCGCTTATCGAAGACTACGTGGAATTCGCCCTGCCGGTTGGCTCGCGCACGCTGACCGAGCGGCATCGGCTGGGGGTCAGCCCCGCCACGGTGCGCAACGACCTGTCGGCCCTGGAAGATGCCGGGTTCATCCAGCAGCCCCACACCTCGGCGGGCCGCGTACCCACCGATGCGGGCTACCGCGCCTTTGTGGACGACTTACTGTCCAGTGGCCTTGCTGAGGAAGAGCTACCGCATCCGTCGCTCGTCGACGAGCTGCGCTCGAGCGCCACCGAGCTGGACACCCTCATGGAGCGCACGTCGGCGGCCTTAGCACGCCTGACCAACTGTCTGTCCATCGTGGCCGCCCCCTCGGTGTTCTCGGGGCGCATTCGCCAGCTTACCCTCGTGTCGCTTTCCAACTACCAGGCCATCATCATCGTGGTGGCCGAGGACGGGCAGGTGGCCAACCGCAACGTCACCTTTACCGAAGAGGTAACGGCCGACGAGCTGGCCGGCGCCCAGAACCTGCTCAACCGCGTGCTGGTGGGCCAGTCGGCCCGCGATGTGCGCCGCAACTTGGACCTCAGCACCGTGGAGGCGCTGTCCGATCCACTCGTGCAGCTCATCATCGACGAAGTCATCGAGTGCCTGGGCGAAAGCGACGCCACCCGCGCCCATCGTCTCGGGCTCTCCTCGCTGCTGCGCCAGCCCGAGTTCAGCGACTCGAAGGCCCTCGTGCCCGTCATGGAGGTGCTCGAGGACGACCGCGTGCTCCTGCACACCTTCGACGACACCATTGAGGGCGAAGGCCCCGTCATGGTGCGCATCGGCCACGAGAACCCCGGCGAGGCCCTGGCCGGCGTGTCGGTAGTGGCGTGCCCCTATGGCCGCGGCAACAGCGAGGGCATGGTGGCGGTCATCGGCCCCACGCGCATGAACTACTCCAACGTCATTCGCGCCGTGCGCGCCGCCCAGTGCGTGCTGCACGACGAATAGCCCCGTTTCCCATACCCCGAGAAAGGTTCGATGCAATCACCATGGCCCAGAAGGATCTCTACGAAGTACTCGGTGTTTCCCGCGATGCCTCCGAGGCGGAAATCAAGAAGGCGTTCCGCCACCGCGCCCGCGAGCTGCATCCCGATGTGAACAAGGCACCCGATGCGGAAGACCAGTTCAAAGAGCTGAACGAGGCCTACGATGTACTGAGCGACCCGCAGAAGCGCGCCCAGTACGACCGCTTCGGCACCATTCCCGGCGCTGCGGGGGCGGGCGGTCCCTATGGCGGCGTGAACATCGACTTCGAGGACCTGTTCGGCGGCGGCTTCGGCGGCATGGGCGACATCTTCTCCACCTTCTTCGGCGGCGCGGCGGCTGGCGGCGCGGGCCGCACGGTGCGCAAAGAAGGCCGCGACATGGGTGTCGGCGTGCGCATTTCGCTGAAAGAGGCGGCCACGGGTGAGAAGAAGGAGATCGTCTACGACCGTCTGGCGCCATGTCCCGACTGCGACGGGACCGGCCTGGGCGAGGACGGCAAGGAAGTCACCTGTCCCGAGTGCGACGGCCGCGGCCGCGTGGTTACCGTGCAGCACACCTTCCTGGGCGACATGCAGTCGGCCACCACGTGCCCCAAGTGCCACGGCACCGGCACCATCATCGAGAACCCGTGCCCCGAGTGCGAAGGCCAGGGCCGCGTGCCCGACCGCCAGCGCGTGTCGGTGGAAATCCCCAAGGGCATCCGCGACGGCCAGCAGCTGCGCGTAGCCGGCTACGGCGAGGCGGGCATGCAGGGAGCGGCCGCGGGCGACCTTATCGTCACGGTGCGCATCCAGCCCGACGAGTTCTTCGAGCGCGACGGCGACAACCTGCACTGCAAGCTGGTGGTACCCATGGTGCAGGCGGCCCTGGGCGCCGACATCGAGATCGATGGCATCTACGACGATGAAAAAGTTGTCGTCACTATTCCGGAGGGCTGCCAAAACGGCCAGGTGGTGCGCGTGAAGGGCAGCGGCATGCCGCGCCTGAAGAGCGACAACCGCGGCGATTTGTTCGCCCACATCGACGTCGAAATTCCCAAGAAGCTGAGCAAGCACCAGCGCGAGCTGCTGGAGGCCCTGGCCGCCGACATGGGCGAAGATGTGAACGAGGAAAAGCGTTCGCCGCTGCAGAAGCTGCGCGACATTTTCGAGTAAGAGGTTTCTCCATGTCGCTGCCGCGGTTCTTTCTCGATAATCAAGTGCTGGCCGCTGAAACGGAGGCAGTGTTTCCTCTGCGCCTTTCGCGCGACGACGCCAAGCATGCGCGCGTGCTGCGGCTGGCGGCAGGGGAGCATGTGGCCGTCATCGACGCCAGCCAGGACTACTTCGAGTGCGAGATCGTGGATTTCTCCGACGCGCTGCCCCTCGTGCGCATCGCACGCCATCAGGAAGGCGGTGTGACGGGCCCGCAGGTTATCTTGCTGCAGGGCTTGGCGAAGGGCGACAAGATGGAGACGGTTATCCGCCACGCCACCGAAGTGGGCGTGGCGGGCTTCGTGCCCCTGACCTGCGCCCGCTCTATCGTGAAGCTGGACGGTAAGAAGGCCGCTGCGAAAACCGAGCGCTGGCAGGCCATCGCGAAGAGCGCCGCCATGCAGTCGGGCCAGCCGCGCATTCCCGAGGTTAGCGAGCCGGTTCCCGTGCGCGAGGCCGCCCGAATGCTGGCCGGCGCCACGGCAGTGCTGGTGTGCTGGGAGGAGGCACCGCAGTCGGCCTCGCTGGCCGATGCGATTCACGGCGCTCTTGCGGATACACACACGCCGGCCGAGGACGCGCGCATCGCGGTGGTCGTGGGCCCCGAGGGCGGCCTTTCCGAGGATGAAGTGCAGCAGCTGCTGGACGCCAACCCTCAGGCGCGCCTGGTCACGCTGGGCCCCTCCATTCTCCGCACGGAAACAGCGGGCATCGTAGCGCCAGCCCTGGCGCTGTATGAGCTGGGTGGCATGGGAAACGGCGGCTTTCACGGCGATGGACAATCGGCCCTAGCCGAAGCCCCCGAATCGGGCGAGCCCGGCATCTCCGAGCCCCCGGCCATCGCGCAGTCCTTCGCTGCGATGTTCGACGCCGAAGGAGACAGCCAACCGTCTGACTTGTCTCATCGAGATACTGGGAGCCAACTATGAATGGCGCAGGGGAGCGCATCGATAGAGCGGCAAAGGAGCCGCTATCCTCCGCCGCGTTTCCGCGATTCTCATTCTGCGTGGTCAACCTGGGCTGCAAGGTCAATCGAGTAGAATCCGATGGTTTCGAGCGCTTGCTGACCGAGCGCGGGGGAGTGCCCGCCCGCGAAGCCGAAGCCGATCTGATCGTCGTGAATACCTGCACCGTTACCGGCGAGGCTGAGAAGAAGACTCGCAAAGCCGTGCGCCACGCGCTGAACGCCAGCGAACGCGCCCAGGTAGTTGTCACCGGTTGCGCCACCGAGATCGACCGCGAAACCTACGCGGGCCTCAGCGAGCGCGTCGCGGTGGTCTCCAAGGCCGAAGCGGCTCTTTACCTGGCTGATTGGGTTGCGGAGACTATCTCTACCGCTTCGCCCGATGTCGCGGATGGCGAGCCTGCGGCGACTTGCCTTGACGGGTTCACGGAAGCGGAGTTCTTCGTCCCTTCCGACGGCCGCACGCGAATCGGCATCAAGGTGCAGGACGGCTGCAACAATGCGTGCACCTACTGCATCGTGCACGTGGCCCGCGGTCACGCCACCAGTCGATCGGCCGATGAAGTGGTGTCCGAGGCCGTGGCGCTGGCCCAAGCCGGCGTACGCGAGATCGTCCTAACGGGCATCAACCTGGGGTCCTACGACGACAACGGCTGCGACCTGGCCGACCTGTGCCGTCGCTTGCTCGAGGCCACGGCCGACCTGCACGAACCCGACGAGCTTCCGTGCCGCTTCCGCATCGGGTCCATCGAGCCCATGGACGTGTCGATGGATTTCATCGGGCTTCTGGCCGATGCCGAGGGGCGCCTCTGCCGCCACCTGCATCTGCCGCTTCAATCGGGCAGTTCCAAGGTGCTGCGCGAGATGGCGCGCCCTTACGACGCCGAAGAGTATCGCCAGCTGGTTGAGTACCTGCGTGCCATGGTACCGGAAATCGCGCTGACGACCGATATCATCGTGGGCTTCCCCGGCGAAACCAACGAAGACTTTGAGGACACCGTGAAGTTGGCTGAGCGCTGCGGCTTCAGCAAGATCCACGTGTTCCCGTACTCCCGCCGCGAAGGCACCCCGGCCGCCGAGCGCCCCGATCAGATACAGCCCGAGGTGAAGGCCGCCCGCGCCGCCCGCCTACGCGAACTCTCTGACCAGCTCGCCGCCGTCGACCGCGGCGCACGCGTCGGCATCCCCGAGCTCGCCCTCGTCGAAACCCCCACCAAAGCCACCACCGAAAGCTACCATGAAGTGGAGCTCGCGGAACCCAGCCTCGTCGGCAGCCTCGTATCCGTTACGCTGTAAGCGCCTCTGACGCAAAACAACAAGGCACCTCGCTCGCTGAGACAAGACGTCCCGCCTCGGCCGCGGATCCCTTCACCTACGAAAAGGCCCCGCAGCCAAAGGCTACGGGGCATTCTATTGAGCGGACGCGCAGGCGAAAGAGTCGTGGATGGGAGGGAGGATCACCACGCTTCCGCCTCCGAACGTCAAGGCTCTCTTACACAGGAACTCCCAGAATCGCCACGCTAAGACGAGCCGGTTCCCAAAGCGCCATTTAGGCGAACAGGTCCAGATCCGGAATCTTCTCGGCGGCGTTGCCACCCGCGGCGTTGATGCCGGCCATGCGGCCGAAGGTCACGCAGCGGCCATGGCCGATGCCGGGCACGTAGGTGGGGTAGTCGCCTGCGCCGAAGAAGTCGCCGGCCGCGGAACCGCACACGTACAGGCCCTCGATGGGCTGGTCGTTGGCGTCCAGCACGTGGGTGTCCAGATCGGTGCGCAGACCGCCGCACATGGTCAGCAGGTCGGCCTCGAGCTTGCCAGCGTAGAACGGCGGCTCCAGAATCTTGCCCATCACCTCGGGACGCTTGCCGAAGTCCAGGTCTTTGCCCAGGTCGCACAGCTCGTTGTAGCGCTCGACGGTGGCCACGAAGTTCTCGGCAGGCACGCCCATCTTCTCAGCCAGCTCTTCCAGGGTGTCGGCAGTCTGAGTCAGACCGCTCTCGATCTCGCCCTGGAGCACGATCTTCTGGGCCTCGAGGTTGTACTCGCCGCCCACGGGCTGGGTCAGCTGGCCCCACTGCAGGCCGCCGCCCAGACCCTTGTCCATCTGCTCCTTCACCTGCTCAAGGCCGTGGGAGTCGTAGATGGTCCAGGCTTCCTTCTGCGTCTGCAGCGCCTTGGTGACCGACTTGGACTGCGTGTTCACGTCCTCGTTCTTGAAGCGCTTGCCTTCCCAGTTCACATGCAGGAAGCCGTAGGAAGCAGCGCCGAAGTCGAGGTGCATAACGGCCGCGTGGGGCTCGGAGCGCTGCATGGCGCCGCCGATCCAGATGGCCTGCTTGTGCATGTCGCCGGTGTCGCACTCGGGCGGGTTGTAGTAGCGGGCGTCCATGGCGTAGGCGGTCATGGGGGCGTAGTACTGGAACATCTCGTCGTCGGCCGCGTAGTCGCCGGAGGCGATGATGACGGACTTGGCATTGATCTGGATGTAGTCGCCGTCGGCATTGGTGACGATGGCACCCGTCACCGGGCCCTCGCCATCGCGCACCAGGCGCTCGGACTTGGTCTCCCAGCGAATCTCGCCGCCGTTTTGGGCAATGGCGTCGTACAGAGCCGGCACCAGCACGGCGTTGCCGTACACATCACCCACGCCGGAGCCCTGGTAGAACGTGAAGTTCACCGTCTCCTCCAGCATGCCCTCCTTGTAGAAGATGTGGGTGACCGGGTACTCGGTGTAGTCGGGGCCGTGATAGTAGCCGTCCCACAGCAGCGCCTCGAGGCCCTGGCCCTTGGCGATGTCGTAGATCCAGTTGAAGCAGTCGCCGCTCTTGCGGGCGAACTCCCACAGCAGCGGCTCCTTCACGCGGCCCTGGGCCCAGTTGATCCAACGACGCACCACGTGCACGTAGTCGGGCTCCTCCAGCAGGCCCTGCTTCACCAGGTCCTCCTGCACCTTGGTGTGGAAGCCGGCAATGTGAACGCCGCGGGCAACCACCGTCTCGGGGTTCTTGTCGATGGTGATGACCTTCGCGCCCTCTTCCAGGGCAGCCAGGGTGGCGCAGCAGCCGCCCAGGCCGGCGCCGATTATCAGCACGTCGGTATCCTCGGTGCCCTTGATCTGATCCTCGGCGATGGCCTCGGGGGCAATCTCCCAGCTGTGCAGACCCTGGGTGTCGGGGCCCGCGGAAGCGCCGTTTTCGGCCATGGGCATACCGGAGCCGGTGGTGGCCAGGCTCTCGGAGCCGGAAGCTGCAGGCTCCTGGGGCGCGCAGCCGGCCAGACCGGCCATGGCGGCCGCGCCAGCGGTCACCGCGCCCATACCCAAGAATGCGCGACGGGAAAGACCGCTCTTCTTCTCTTCAGACATAGATGTCCTCCTTCTGAGATCCTCTGCCCGGTTCACAACCCGGCAGGTCGTCGGACTTCGCCTCCCTTTAAGACGAACTCCCTAAGTCCGACTGCCGTCAACGCAGCCACTTTGCATGCGGCGCCCTGGCGGATGACTTGCATTCAAGCAGAGCATCCAAAGCTTTTCGACCCGTTCACAGGGGGAAGTCCCTCCCGTCACCGCAATATCCCCCTGTCAGGGGGAGACGATTTCGCCCCTGATCAAGGTAGTCAAATTCCGTGATGGCTATAATCTCCCCGGGAGGGATTTCTATGAACAAGTTACTGCGACGGGAGCTTTGGATTTCGCCCGACGTATTCGGCTTTGCAGCCCACTGGGCCTGGATTTGGTGCGTCTTCTGGAGCGCGCTGTTCTACGGAGAAAGCTGGAAGCTGCCCGATTTGGCACTGGCGCCCAGCACTCATCTCGAGCCTCTTTGGGTGGTGTCGCTCTTTATGAACGTGGTGAGTATCGGCGCACTGCTCTTCCTGGCCCGTCATCGCAATCCGCTCTCGGAGGTGCGGTGGCTGCCCTATGTGTGCGCTTTTCTCACCGCCGTGGGAACCTTCTGCATTTCGCACTTCTCCCATATTGCCTCCGCCGAGACCGTGCCGGCGTTCTATCTTGCCGGTTCGGTGCTGACCGGCCTGGGAAGCGGCGGTATCGTTATGTTGTGGGCCGAGCGGTTTGCCGAATTGCCCTCGTGGCGGGTAGTCCACTTCTTCGTCAGCGCCACCCTTGTCGCCATACTGGTTTATTGCTTTTGCATGATCGTTCCAAGTTTCGTGGCCCAGGCACTCGCAACCGCCTTGCCGCTGGTAGGCATGGGGTTCTATCTACACCAGCGCCGTCAACTGCCCTCGGTACCGCGCAAATACCGCAACGTGCGCATTGAGGCGCGCCTTCCTGTCCTTATGATTGTGGTGGCGTTTTTCTTTGGCCTGTCCTTCGGCGCCATGAAAGCGCTCATCGCGCCGGCTGGGGACGGGTGGATCAACCTCCGTGACGCGCTCAATATCGTCGCTATCGCCTTAGGCACGGTGGCCATCTATGTTACCTCGGCAGTGTTCAAAATGGACTTCGATCACCTTACCTACCAGGTGGCGCTGCCGCTCATGGCCGCCGGCTTTTTGTTCCTGCCTATGCACGAACCGTGGTCGGTGGTGGGCACGGCGGTGCACCAAATGGGCTACCAATACTTTTATATTGTGCTGTGGGCGCTTTGGGCTGCCCTCGTGGCGCGCGAGCATGTGCCCGCGGCCTGGATTGCCGGGTGGGGACTGCTGGCCATCCAGGGAGGACAGCTCTTGGGCTCCATCGGCGCCGACCTGTGCCTCGTGTTCATCCATGGCGATCTGGGAAAGGCCATGCTGTCGGCCTTCGTTATCTTCGTCATTTTGTTGGTCAGCCTGTTCGTCTTCGGCAACCGATCGGCGAACACGGGCTGGGGGTTCATCAAGCCCATGGAGCAGGAGCAGGCGGAGGACTCCGCTCGCTCATTCGACGAGGCCTGCGAGGTGATAGCCCATCGCTATCGCCTGACCACCCGCGAAAACGACGTGTTTCTCCTGTTGGCCCGGGGCCGCAACCGCGCCTACATCCGCGATGAGCTGGTGATAGGGGACGAAACGGTGAAGAGCCACATCAAGAGCATCTACCGCAAGTGCGAAGTGCATTCGCAGCAAGCGCTCATCAACCTGGTTGACCGCGAGAGGGCCGAGGAGAGGCTGGGGGAGTAGGGGGTTCTCGCCCGCGCACCCATTGTCCGCAGCGTTTTCCCTCTTTCCTCTCTTACATCTTCGTATGGTTTTGGAGCGGACGCACAACATGGGGTACAATAGCGCCCATGACTGAACAACAACACACATCTGAGCGGCCGTCGGCGTCTGAACACGCTCGCGTCACGCTCACCGCTCCTTCCGGGGTGGATATGGCGCTGGTGGTGGGCACCGCCGACGAGATCCTGCAGGAGCTCGAGCGCGCCTTCGCCGCACGCATCACGGTGCGCGGCGACGTGGTAATCCTCGAGGGCGACGACATCGAAGTGCAGCAGCTTACCGCCCTGTTCACCGACGTGTTCAAGCTGGTGCAGGAGGGGAGTGCCCCCGATGTGCCCTACGTGCAGCGAGCCATCGAGCTTTTGCGCCGTGCGGAATTCTCGCCCACGGCTCTGCGCGAGGACGTGCTGCTGTCCTATCGCGGCCGGGCTATCCGCCCGAAGACCGCTGGCCAAAAGCACTACGTCGACGCCATCCGCGAAAACACCGTCACCTTCGCCATCGGCCCTGCCGGCACCGGTAAAACTTACCTGGCCATGGCCATGGCGGTGGCGGCTCTCAAGCGCAAGGAAGTGGGCCGCATCATCCTGTCACGCCCCATTGTGGAGGCGGGGGAAAACCTCGGATTTCTGCCCGGCACCCTTTTCGAGAAGGTGGATCCCTACATCCGTCCGCTCTACGACGCGCTGTATTCTATGTTCGACCAGGAGCGCGCCAACGCCCTCATTGAGAACGGCACCATCGAAATCGCGCCCTTAGCCTTCATGCGTGGCCGTACGCTCAACGACGCGTTCATCATCCTGGATGAGGCGCAGAACACCACGCCCGAGCAAATGAAGATGGCCCTCACGCGTCTGGGCTTCGGCTCGAAAATCGTCGTCACGGGCGACATCTCCCAAATTGACTTGCCCCGCGGCACCAGCGGCCTGGTTCAGGTGCGCAGCATCCTCGAGGGCATCGACGATATCGCGTTCTGCGATTTAAACGGTAAAGACGTCGTGCGCCACTCCCTGGTCGCCACCATCGTGGCCGCCTACGAGCGCGCGGCGGGAAAGGCGAAGTAGCCCATGGAAATTCTCATCACCTACCCCTACCGCGAAGAGGACCTCACCGAAATGCCGCTGCACGATCTGGCGCAGTTCGTGCTCGAGCGCGAAGGGAAGCCCCTGAACACCGAGGTGTCGGTCAGCTTCGTCGACAACGCCACCATCGCCGAGCTCAATGAGCGCTTCCGCAATATCGAAGGGCCCACCGACGTGCTCTCCTTCGAATGCGACAACATCGCCGACGACATCACGGCCGCCGACGGGCCGGCCTGTCCGCTCTACGAGCTGGGAGACGTCATCATCGCCCCCGACGTGGCCGAGGCCCAAAGCCAGGAATACGGCAATTCCCTCGAGCAGGAGGTCAGCCTGCTGCTGGTTCACGGCCTTCTGCATCTGTGCGGCTACGACCACATCGAAGACGACGAGGCAGAAATCATGGAGGCTCGCGAGGCCGAGCTTTTGCGCGAGTGGTCCGAGCGCAATCTGCCCCCCATCGACGAGCGCCGCTAGCGAGCATTCATGACGTCTTCTGCGCACCGCGAGACTACTACACCGGAGGAGCCGGCCGAACCCGCAAGCTCTGCCGCCGCGCGTGCCGATGACGCTCGCGCCGACCACCCCGTGCGCACTGCCGCCCAGAGCCGCTCCTGCGGGGAGGGACGCTTCCCGTTGGCCTGCGCCTTTCGCTGCGCCGCCCAGGGCGTTCGCTACGCCTTCACGTCCCAGCGCAACTTGAAGATCCAGGGCGCTTTGGGGCTTGCCGCCGTGGCGCTCGGGCTCATCCTGAGGTTGAACCAGGCAGAATGGCTTGCCTTGGTGCTGTGCATCATGGTGGTGGCTACGGCAGAAATCATCAACACCGCTATCGAGTCCGTGGTCGACCTTGCCACCAGCCATTGGCACCCCTTGGCCCGCGCCGCTAAAGACGCCGGCGCGGGGGCCGTGCTCGTGGCCTCCGCAGGCTCGGTCATCATCGGCCTCATCGTGTTCCTTCCCCATCTCGTTTCCCTTTCCTGAAAGGATCATCATGGACTTGGATGCCTACTTCGCCGAGAACCCCATGGGGGGCTCATTTCCCACGAATCCTGACTTCAAAAGCGGATTCGTCACCTTGGTGGGACGCCCGAATGCCGGCAAGTCCACGCTGCTCAACGCCATCATGGGCAAGAAGATCGCCATCACCTCGAACACCGCCCAAACCACCCGCCATCGTTTCCGCGCCGTGTACACCACTGACGAGATGCAGATGATCCTGGTGGACACCCCGGGCCTGCACAAGCCCAAGGACGCCTTGGGCGAGGAGCTGAACACCAGCGCCATCAAAGCCCTGGAGGATGTGGACGTGGTGGCCATGCTCATCGACGCGTCCAAGCCCATTGGCAAGGGCGACGAATGGGTGGCCGAGCAGGTGCGCGCCGCCAAGGGGTCGGCGAAGATCTGTGTGCTCACCAAAACCGATCTGGCCACCGATGCCCAGATCAGCGCCCAGCGCGCGGCAGCCGAGCAGCTGTGCTCTTGGGACGCTATGGTGGCGCTCTCCTCGGAAACGGGGCGCAACGTCGACGCCTTCGTGGAAGAGGTGCAGTTCCTGCTGCCCGAGGGCCCCGCGTGGTTCCCTCGCGACATGGAAACCGACCAGCCGCTGGAAGTAACCGTCGCCGAGTTCATCCGCGAGAAGGTCCTGCGCAACTTCTTCGACGAGGTGCCCCATGCCATCGGCGTGGGCATCGAGGAGATGGAGTTCGAGCCGCCGAATCTCTACCGCATCTTCGCCGTCATCTACGTGGAGCGTGACAGCCAGAAGGGCATCATCATCGGCAAGCGCGGAGCAGCCATCAAGCGCATCGGCTCGGAGGCCCGCAAGGATTTGGAGCTTCTCCTGGGCTCGAAGGTGTTCCTCGATCTGTCGGTCAAGGTGAAGAAAAACTGGCGCCGCGATGCCAACCAGATTCGCCGCTTCGGCTATGGCGAGGGTGCCTAGGGGGCTCCCATTTGCAGAAAGCGCCCGGACCGCCCGTTGAAATCAGCGCGCGGTCCTTTTCGTTGGTGCGCCAACGAGCAATTGTTCCTGTTTTGTTGTCGATACGGCCTCTATGAATGACCAATCAGCGCAGCTTATAAGGTACAATTCCCCTCGACATGCCCATATATGAGGAGAACGTAGATGAAATGCCCCCACTGCTCATTTGAGAACCGCTCCGCCGCCCCGTTCTGCGAGAACTGCGGCGAAGTGTTCCCCGTGCGCATGAATATCCCTGAAATCAAAACTCCCTCAACCGACGCCAAGCGGCGCGGCGAGGTGCTCTCCGATGTGCCGCCCATTGTTAAGGTGCCGGAAATTCCACGCCCCGAAGTGAAGCGCGCCACCCCGGAAGAGGGCGCCGCACCGCTGCCCGACCCGGTGGCCGTGCCCGACCTGTCGGGCTTTGAGCGACTGGTGGATTCCACCTATGTGCCGCCCGTTCCGCACAACTCCGCTGGTGACACCGCCGAGCTGCCGCGCATCGAGGAGGAGTACGTCCCCCGCGCCCGCAGCTATACCTTGGGACTCGATCCCAAAGAGCAGCGCAAGCGCGACCGCGAGCAGAAGCGCTTGGAGAAGAAGTTCGTCAAGCAGCAGCAAAAAGAAGAGGTCCGCGCCGCCAAAGAGGCCGAGAAAGCCGAAAAGGCTGCGCAGAAGGCGGCCGAAGCCGAGGAGCGTCAGGCGCGCAAGGCTGCTGAGGCCGAGGAGCGCCAAGCCCGCAAGGCGGCCGAAGCCGAAGAGCGTGCCGCTCGCAAAGCCGCGGAAGAGGAAGAGCGCCAAGCCCGCGAGGCCGCCGAAGCAGAGAAGCGCGCGGCGCAGAAAGCTGCTGAGGAAGCTGCCGCGCTGGCCGCTGCCGAGGCGACACAGAACGAACTAGCCGTTGCACCAGTTTTCGAAGAATCTGTCGAAGAAGCAGGCGTCGAGCCGGCAGCGACGGCGTTTGCCGCTGAGGACGAGGCGTCGGATGCCGAGAACGCCCAGCACGTCGCCGAGGAGCCCGCAGCCCTCATGGCTGCGGCCGGCACGGTCGCTCTCGCCGAACCCGGTGTCACGGTCCAGGAAGCAGAAGAGGCGTCACTCACCCTCGCTCCTCGCAGTCGTACAGAAGAGCTTCAGACACTGGCTCCCGCCGGCGCTTCGACGACAAGCGCTGATGACATCGCCGGTGTTGCTGCTGCGGCCCCCGCCGCATCGGGCACCCTTTCGCTGGAAAATGCCCAGGACACAGCCACCGAAGATGCCACGGACGCGCCGGCACCCGCGAAGAGCCGTTCGACCACTTCCACTTCCAACGCTTCGCACAGCACCGCTCAGCCTTCCCACGGGCGCATCAGTCGCTCGAAAAAGCCGCTGGTCATTGCTATCTGTGCCTTGGTGGTTGTCATAGCCGTGGCGGTCGCCGGAGGCACCTATTACGCCGAGCTGTGGGGCGGTCGCACCGTGCCCGACGTCGTCGGCCTGGGCCAAAACGAGGCCATCGCCGAGCTGGAGCAAAAAGTATTCGCCGTCGAGGCTACTACCGTCCCCTCGGACGAGCCGGCGGGTACAGTCATCAGCTGCGAACCGGCAGGTGGCAGCCGCGTTGAAGAGGGAAGCACCGTCGTGCTCACCGTCGCAACGCCGCGCATCGTCCCCGAAGTCAAGGGGCTCGCGCAGCAGGAAGCCGTCGACGCTCTGGCTGCAGAGGGCTTTACGGCCATCGAGTACAAGGAAAAGAAGTCCAACAAAGACGAGGGCGTCGTACTTTCCGTGAGCCCCAAGGCAGGCGAGGAGGCCAAGGCCGATACCCCCATCACGCTGACGGTTGCCGTGCCCTTCACCGTTCCGAACGTCGAGGGCAAGAGCCAGGACGAGGCCACGAAGCTGTTGGAGGATGAGGGTTACAAGGTTTCCACGGACTGGTATGTCACCGAGGACATCGAGGAGGGCACGGCCGTCTCCACCGATCCCGAGGCAGGTACCAAACTCGACTCGGGTTCCGATGTCACGCTCTACATCGCCCATTCCCGCGGCACCGAGCTGCGTGAGTTGACCGCTTCCATTCTGCCCGGCGCCACACTCACCGTCGACAATGTCACCTACCAGGTGCAGGATGTGAAGAGCACCAGCTACCGCGGCGACGGGGAAGTGAACTACACCGTGACGGCCAAGAAGTACGAGGTGGTCACCCTGCCCTTCGGCCTGGGCGAGAAAACGTACTACGACGACAAGGTGCAGACCATCGAGGGCGGCATCGTGTGGGACGACAACAACGAGGTCTCCTACGCCAGCCCCGCCATTCGCTACTAGGCGGCGCCCAGGGTGGCCCAACCTACCTACACCGTTCGCGCCCTGGTGCTCAAGCGCACGAAGCTGGGGGAGAGCGACCTCATTCTCACCTTGCTGGCCGAAGACGGCTCGCAAAAGCGGGTGGTGGCGAAGGGCGCCCGCAAGCCCAAAAGCTCCTTCGCGGCCCGCACCGAGCCCTCCTGCGTCATCGATGCCCTGTGCGCCCGGGGCCGCAATCTCGACATCCTCAAGGAGGCGCGCATCGTGGCGCCCCACAGCACGCTTCGCCAGGATATCGAAGCCTCATCGGCTGCGGCGCCCCTCCTGGAGCTGCTGGCCCGCGTGAGCCAGCACGACCTGGAGAATCCGCGCCTGTTCGCCGCCAGCACAAAGGCCCTCGACGTCATGGACGGCGTCGATAACCCCCATCGCGTCGCCCTGGCCGCGGCGGCGCTTCTGAAGGTGCTCGCCTTCTCCGGCCTGCGCCCCAGCCTCGAAGTATGCGTGGGCTGCGGCACCGAGCTTGCCTTCTCCGAAGGCATGACCGTCCCGTTCTCGGCCATCGAGGGCGGCGTCGTCTGCGAGACCTGCCGGTCGTCCTTCGAAACCGTTAGAGAGGATGCGGCCACCCTCTGCTGGGCGCAGTACTTCCTCACCAGCACTTTCGACGCCATCGCTGAAGGCCCCGAAAACCTCAGCGCCACCTTCGCCGTCCTCCATTTGGAACAGGCCCTCATCCGAGCCCACATAGGCAGCCCCCTGAAAAGCCTCGAGTTCCTGTTCACCAGCGGCTTGTTTTAGCTAAGTAGCCCAGTTGATGCTCAATCAGCCCGTAAAAGGTTAGTCCATAAGCAGATGATAGGTTCCAAGAACGGCTGGTTTGGTTCCCCGCAGACTGTCAAAATCGGCCAGTTTGGTATCCATTGTGAGCAAAATCCCAGGTCAAATTTTCTCTTCTGTAGCGAAGAAGGAACCAAACCGCCTGATCCTGGAACCTGAGGCAGGTTGACCCTGGGCAAGCAGGGCACTGCAGCGGGCAAGGGGGGAAGCCCTTGAAGAAACCGTGGCGTTCACCAATTCGTCAACAACGGCAGGCGCAAGGTGACCTATACTAGGCAAGCTGCATTGCAGCCCCGTCCGCTTTTAGTTCGCATGGACCACTTCCTTGCCTACTCAGAACGGACGCAACAACGTAAGCGCCGTCGGCACCAAGCCGCGGCATCAAAGGCAGCGGCCCCGCTGCAGGAAAGGTGGAAACCATGGCGAACAAGGACAGCATCTCCAAGGAGCGCACTGCGGAACTCATCAAGGAGTTCGGCAAGAACGACCAGGACTCCGGCTCTGCCGAGGTTCAGGTGGCCATCCTCTCGGAGCGCATCCGCAACCTCACCGAGCACCTGAAGACGCACAAGAAGGACAACCACACTCGTCGCGGCCTCATGATGCTCATCGGTAAGCGCCGCGGTATGCTGAAGTACATCAAGAACCGCAACATCGACGAGTACCGCGAGCTTATCAAGAAGCTCGGCATCCGCGACAACATCTAGTTCGTTCAGCTACGGGGCCCTTCGGGGCCTCGTTTTCTGATAGGGCGGTCGCAGGCGCAAGGGCGTTCTGCGCTCGCAGGGGCGGGGGAAAGGTAAGTAGCCCGTCACTGAAGAAGCTTCCGGGCAATGAGGCCAGGAAGGTGAAGAGAAAGTTTTTGCACTATGACTAAAATCGTTGAAGAATTCGAGCTCTACGGCAAGCAGTACCGCCTGGAAACGGGCGAGCTGGCCAAGCAGGCCACGGGCGCAGTGCTCGTTACCTGCGGCGCCACCAGCGTGCTGGTGACGGCCGTCGTCTCCAACCAGGAGAAGGACTACGACTTCTTCCCGCTCACGGTCGACTACATTGAGAAGATGTACGCCGTGGGCCGCATCCCCGGCGGATACTTGAAGCGCGAGGGCAAGGCCTCCGACCACGGCACGCTCGTGGCCCGCATGGTGGACCGCCCCGTGCGCCCGGGCTTCCCCGACGGCTACAAGAACGAAGTGCACATCGTGTGCACGCCGTTGGTGAACGACGGCGAGAACCTGCCCGACACCATCTGTGTGGCCGGCGCGTCGGCGGCCCTGCTGGTGGGCGGCGCTCCCTTTGACGGCCCGGCTGCCTGTGTGCGCATCGGCCGCAACGTCGAGACCGGCGAGTTCATCGTGAACCCCACGGTGGACGAGATGGAAGCCTCCGACCTGGAACTCACCATCGCCGGCACCGCCGACTATATCTCCATGGTCGAGGCCGGCGCCGCCGAGATCACCGAGGAGGACATGCTGGCCGCCATGACCTTCGGCCAGGAGGCCATCGCTGCCTTCTGCGAGAAGCAGGCAGCCTTCATCGCCCAGGCGAACCCCACGCCCATGGAGTACACCATCCATGCCGCCGATCCCTCCATTGCCGAGAAGGTCGACCCCTTCCTGGCTGACATGTCCGCCGCCCTGCGCGATGCCGACAAGGCCAGCCGCATGGGCAAGGTCGAGGACCTGAAGAACCGCATCATCGAGACGCAGTTCACCGAGGAAGAGCGTGCCGCCTGGGGCTCCGACATCAAGGCCGCCTTGAAGGCCCTGGAGAAGCGCGCCATGCGCCAGATGATCATCGAGACGGGCGAGCGCGCCGACGGCCGCACCCCCGAGGAGATTCGTCCGCTCTACATCGTGCCGGGCTACCTGCCCCGCGTTCACGGCTCGGGCCTGTTCCAGCGCGGCCAGACCCAGGTGCTCTCGGTGTGCACCCTAGGGATGCTGAACGAGTGGCAGCGCCTTGACACCATCTGGCCCGAAGAGGGCAAGCGCTACATGCACCAGTACAACTTCCCGCCCTACTGCACCGGCGAGACCGGCCGCATGGGCGCCCCGAAGCGCCGCGAGATCGGTCACGGTGCTCTGGCCGAGCGCGCCATCCTGCCCGTGCTGCCCGACACCGACACCTTCCCCTACGCCATCCGCGTGGTTTCCGAGGTGCTCGAGTCCAACGGTTCGTCCTCCATGGCTTCCACCTGTGGCAGCTGCCTGGCCCTCATGGATGCCGGCGTGCCGATTTCCGCCCCGGTCTCTGGTGTGGCCATGGGTCTCATCAAAGAGGGCGACGACGTGGTCATCCTCTCCGACATCCAGGGCATTGAGGACTTCCTCGGCGATATGGACTTCAAGGTCTGCGGCACCCCCAACGGCATCACGGCCCTGCAGATGGACAACAAGGCCAAGGGCCTGTCCGTCGACATTCTGGCCCGTGCCCTGAAGCAGGCCCACGAGGGACGCAAGTTCATTCTGGACGCCATGCTGGAAACCATCGACGGACCGCGTGCCGAGATGAAGGAGACCGCTCCTCGCATCGAGACCATCAAGATCCCCGTGGACAAGATCCGCGACGTCATCGGTTCCGGCGGCAAGGTGGTCCGCGGTATCCAGGAGGAGACCGGCGCTTCCATCGACATCCAGGAGGACGGCACCATCCACGTGGGCGCCGTGTCCGGCACCGCCATGCAGGCTGCCAAGGACATGATCCTCGGCATCGTGAAGGAGCCCGAGGTGGGCGAGGAGTTCGAGGGCGAAGTCGTCGGCATCAAGGACTTCGGTGCCTTCGTGAAGCTCACCCCCGGCAAGGACGGCCTGCTGCACATCAGCCGCGTGGCCAACGGTCGTGTGGGCAAGGTTGAGGATGTGCTGAACCTCGGCGACGTCATCAAGGTCGTCGTGCTCGAGGTGGACCCGAAGACCGGCAAGATCTCGCTGGATCGTCTCGACAAACCCGATGCGCCGGCCGGTTCCGCTCCGGCCCGTCGCGAGGACCGCGGTGAGCGCAGCGAGCGCAAGCCCCGCGAGCGTCGCGAAGGCGGCGAGGACAACCGTCCCGGCCGCTCCGGCCGCACCCCGCGGCGCCGCCACGAGAGCAGCAACAACTAGCTTTCTTCGCAGCTAGAACTTCGAGGGCGGCCGCCAAGCCGCCCTCTCTTCTTTGAGAGGAGACTCCTATGATCAACGTAGCTGTCGCTGGCTATGCCGGCCGCATGGGCTCGGCCGTCGTCGACGCCGTCACCGCTGCTGATGACATGCAGGTGGTCTGCGGCATCGATCCCCATGCCAAGGAGGCCCCCTTCCCAGTGTTCGCCACCGTGGAAGAGGCCCTGGACACCGTCACACCTGACGTGTTGGTGGACTTCACCCAGCCCTCCGTGGTGGCTAACAACCTGGCCGTGGCCCTGCCGCGCGGCGTGAACTGCGTCGTAGGCACCACCGGCCTGGCCACCGAGAAGCTCGAGGAGCTGGCCGCCACGGCCACTAACGGCGCTTGCCTGTTCTTCGCCCCCAACTTCACCACGGGCGCCGTGCTTATGATGGAGTTTGCGAAGGCCGCCGCCCCGTACTTCCCCGAGGCCGAGGTCATCGAGTACCACCACTGCAACAAGAAGGACGCCCCTTCCGGCACCGCCGTGCGCACCGCGCAAATGATCGCCGAAGCTCGCGCCCCTCGTGTCTCCGAAGCGCCCGGCCGCGAGACCGAAATTGAGGGAGCGGATGGTGCTCGTGGCGCCCTGGTGGACGGCGTGCCCGTGCATTCCGTGCGCTCCATGGGCTTCGTGGCCAGCCAGGAAGTCATCTTCGGCTCACTGGGGCAAACCCTCACCATCCGCCACGACTCCTGGGACCGCACGTCCTACATGCCCGGCGTTCTGCTGGGCATTCGCAGCGTAGGGGAGCGAGAAGGCCTCATCATCGGCCTCGAAACCTTCATGGACTAACACTCTGGGGCCGCGATAAGCGGCCCTTTTGCTTTTGGCGCGCTTTCCATCACGCCACTTCGGACATATCCACTCGTCCGCGGGCGGCTCCCGGCATCCCCTCCGGGCACGCGCCGCTCCGCTGGCTCGCTTCGCTCGGGCGCTCCGCTCCCTCATGCATTCACATTGCGGCCTTCGGCCGCGTTTCAAGTTAGTGTTCAGACGGTGCCCTGCGGGGATGCCGGGAGCCGCCCGCTACTGAGACAGGTTTCAAAACCCTTTGAGAAGCCGACGGGGCGCGGAACCCCCGCAGGGCACCGTCTGAACACCATATTTAACGCGATCGCAGATCGCCCATAAATGCATGAGGGAGCGCAGCGCACGAGGCCGCAGGCCGAGCAGCGGAGCGGCGCGTGCCCGGAGGGGGTTGCGCGTCCCGTCGGCGGACAGGCGGGATTAAACTTATCAGAGAAGAATGTCGGGAGCCGTCCGCGGACAGATGAGGCGAATCGATCAGCAAAGGACACTCGAAGCCGGCTTCAGCCGAACAGGGGGGGGGAGGCGGCAGAGTTGCAGATCGGTGCCGTTAGCTTGTGGGTTTGACGTACTCGCGCCGCTGATGTTTCCTCCTGCGAACATCAGTGGCATAATACCTAAGTTAGTTAGGCACAATCCCACGCAGCAGCCCTGCGTCAATCCGATGAGGAGAGGCATCTATGCAGTTCAAACGCGATCCCCGCTTCGGCCGCATGATTCCGGCCATGGTCACCCCGTTCAACCAGGATCTGGAACTCGACCTTGACCGCGCCCAGCAGCTGGCCGATCGTCTCGTGCGCGGCGGCTCCGATGCGCTCATCATCAACGGCACCACGGGCGAGAGCCCCACGGTGTTCTATCCGCAGAAGCTCGAGCTGTTCCGCGCCGTGGTGAAGGCGGTCAACGGGCGCGTGCCCGTCATCGCCAACGTGGGCGACAACTGCACCGCCGACACGGTGTACTTCGCCCAGGATGCCCAGAAGCTCGGCGTCGACGGTTTCATGTGTGTGGTGCCCTACTACAACAAGCCTCCGCAAGAGGGCCTGTACCAGCACTTCAAGACCATCGCCTCCAATGTGGAGCTGCCCATCATCCTGTACAACATTCCCGGACGCTGCTCCATCAACATGGAAGCGGAAACCACCCTGCGCCTGGCCCACAATTTCGACAATATCGTGGCCATCAAGGAGGCCTCGGGCGATCTCGACCAGGTGAAGTTCATCATCGACAACGCGCCCGACAACTTCGATGTCTACTCCGGCGACGACTCCGCCACCCTCGACATCATGAAGCTCGGCGGTGCGGGCGTCATCTCCACCATCGGCAACGTGGCTCCCGAGCGCATGAAGGAAATCGTCACCCTGTGCGCCCGCGAGGAGTGGGACGAGGCGGAAGCGGCCAACGAGGCTCTTATGCCGCTTATGAAGGGCCTGTTCGAAACTTCGAACCCCATCCTGGTGAAGGAGGCGCTCAGCCTCATCGGCTTCCCCGTGGGCGGTGTGCGCCTGCCCTTGGTCGACGCCACCCCCGAGCAGTCTCGTCGCCTCGCTGGCATCATGCGCGAGGTGGGCGTGCTGGACTAGCGCCGGCATCTTTTGCACCGTGAACGCCGGTCCGACCCCTTCGGGCCGGCGTTTTTCAGATACGTTAGAAAGAAAAGGTACTACATGACCAACCAAAAGAACGAACAGCCTGATCGCTCCAACGATCAGAACCAGAGCAACGGCAAGAACGCCAACGGCCGCACCAACAACGGCCGTCGCTCCGACAAGCGCAAGAACAACACGTCTTTCAAGCGCGTGAACCTCGAGCGCAAGCGCCCCCAGCTCTCTCGCGGTGAAGCCGCAGAGGCGAAGGACGGGCAGCGCCCCTCCGGCCAAAAGTCGCGCCGTGGCTCCAAGGCCCAGAAGGATCCGAACGCCAAGCTGAAGATCATCCCCCTGGGCGGCTTGGATGCCATCGGCAAGAACATGACCGCCTTCGAGTGCAACGGCGACATGATCCTCGACGACGCCGGCCTCATGTTCCCCGACGACGACCATCCGGGCATCGACCTTATCCTGCCCGACTACACCTACGTGCTGGAGAACGCCGACAAGCTGCGCGGCATCATCATCACCCACGGCCACGAGGACCACACCGGCACCTTGCCGTACCTGCTGAAAGACCTCGACCGCACGGTGAACATCTACGCCACGAAGCTCACCCTGGGCCTCATCGAGGGCAAGTTCGCCGAGCACCGCATCAAGAACGCGAAGCTCATCGAGATCAAGCCCGGCGACGACATCAAACTAGGCTGCTTCAAGGTGGACTTCTTCGCCGTGAACCACTCCATCCCCGGTGCCGTGGGCCTGTTCATCCAAAGCCCCGCCGGCAACGTGCTGCACACCGGCGACTTCAAGCTCGACCAGACGCCCATCGACGGCGTCACCACCGATTTCGGTGCCTTGGCGCGCTTCTCCGACCAGGGCGTCGATCTTATGATGAGCGACTCCACCAACGCCACCAACCCCAACTTCACGCCGTCGGAGGCCGAGGTAGGGAAGACCCTGGAGCAGATCATCTCCCAGGCCAAGGGCCGCGTCATCATCGCCTCCTTCGCCAGCCACATTCACCGCATGCAGCAAATCTGCGACGCCGCGGTGAAGAACGGCCGCAAGGTGGTGGTGACGGGTCGCTCCATGATCCAGAACACCGACATTGCCCGTCGCCTGGGCTACCTCAACATCTCCGACGATAACCTCATCGACGCCTACGACCTCAAGGGCATTCCGCCTGAGCAGGTGGTCATCATGTGCACCGGTTCCCAGGGCGAGCCGCTGTCGGCCCTGGCCCGCATCGCCAACGGCGAGCACAAGACCATCGAGATCGAAGAGGGCGACACCGTCATCATCTCGGCCACACCGGTTCCCGGCAACGAGAAGGCCGTCACCCGCGTCATCAACCAGCTGGCGAAAATCGGCGCCGACGTGTACGACAAGAGCCGCGCCCGCGTGCATGTGTCGGGCCACGCTGGGGCCGAAGAGCTGAAGATCATGCTGTCCATCGTGAAGCCGAAGAACTTCATGCCGGTTCATGGCGAGGCCACCCACCTGCGCGCCCATGCCAAGCTGGCCGAGGCCACCGGCGTCGATCCCGACAACATCTACGTGATGGAGAACGGCGACTCCCTGGAGCTGTCCGCCCGCGGCGTCGCCCGCGGTGAGGGCGTGCCTTCGGGCATTGTCTACGTGGACGGACTGTCGGTGGGCGACACGTCCCAGGACGTGCTCGACGAGCGTAACACCCTCGGCAACCAGGGCTTTGCCAGTGTGGCCGTGGCCATCGACATGAAGAAGCGCGCCCTGGAGGCCGACGTGCAGGTGTCTATGCACGGTATCACTGGCGGCGACGACCACTACCTCACCCAAGAGGCCGCTACCACCGTCACCAATGCGCTCAAGCGCTGCCTGTCCAAGGGCGGCGGCATCAAGGAGCTGCGCAAGGTAGCGCGCGACGCTCTGCTGTCCCTGCTGTGGGAGCGCACCAAGCAGCGCCCCATGGTTGTCGTGAACATCCTGGAGGTCTAGGCAAGCGTGGCGCGACACTCTCAGCAAAGCCAGAAGGCAACGAAAACGCGGGCAGCGGCAAGCGGCGGCACTCCCAAAAGCGGTACGCGCCGCTCCGCTGCCCGGAGTCGGGCCGCGGCGGCGGAAGAGCCCCGTGTCTTCGACGATCGCACGCGCCGCGACATCATCGGCGTGGGCTTTGTCATTCTCGGCATCGTGCTGTTCATTGCCGCCGTGGCTCCCTCGGGCGCCATTGTCACCTCGTTCCTCTCCGACGCGCTGCACCTGGTGTTCGGCATCGGCTGCTATCTGCTGCCCTTCTTCCTCGTGGCCATCGGTGCCTCTATCCTCTATCGCCTCGACCATCAGCGCATGTCCCTGCGCATCGCCATTGGCCTGGCGCTCATTCTCATCGCCCTGCTGGCCATCATCGCCCTGTTCACCCCCGTAGGCGCCCAGGGACCGGCCTTCCTGTTCGACCACAACGCCCTGGTGTCCCACGGCGGCTATGTCGGCGCGGCGCTCGCTTGGGTGGGCCTTACGCTCTTCGGCCAGATTATCTCCTGCGTCATCATGCTGGGACTAGCCTTGTTCGGCGTCATCATCATCGGTTTTTCCGTTTCTGCCTTCATTGAGAAGTTCCGCGCGACGCATCACCCGGGCATCCCCGAGGGCGGTATGCCCGGCATGGCCGACGCTCTTCTGGGCCGCGCGCATCGCGGCAGCCGCGCCTCGGAAGAGACGCCGGCACCGGCGCGCATCATGGCCGGCAACACCGATCCCACGACCGTCAATCCCGCCGCTCTTACGTCGCGGCTGCCCTTCGAAGAGCCGCGCCGCCCCCGCACGGGACGCATCAATGCTTCCGAGGGCGCTCTCACCCAGAAGCTCGGGGCCGAGGAACCCGCGCAATTCGTGCCCATCGTCCCCCCCGACCCGCATGCTACGGCGAAGATCGAGGACATTTCAGCCACCGAGCCCGCCGCACCGCTTACGCGCAAACTGGGCAAGCGCAATCAGCCGAAGCCTGAGGAGAAACCCGCGGCTGCCCCGAAGCGCGCCCCGCGAAAGAAGGCCGCTAAGTCCGAGCCGGAGAAGCCGCGCTCGAAAGACGGCTTCGAGTTGCCGCCCATGTCGCTTCTTTCCACGGGCGGGGGAGCCCGTCGCGGTTCTACTGAAGAAGAGCTGCGCGAGGTAGCTCTCGAGCTGCAGGGCACCCTCGAGGACTTCGGCGTTATGGCCACGGTAGTGGGCTGGGTCGAAGGCCCTACGGTCACCCTGTTCAAGGTCGATTTGCCCTCCGGTGTGCGCGTCAGCAAGGTCACCAACCTCACCGACGATATCGCCCTGGCTCTGGCGGCCCCGGGCGTGCGCATCTTCGCTCCCATTCCCGGCACCAACTACGTGGGCATCGAGGTGCCCAACCGCAAGCGGCAGATGGTCTACTTGTCGGACGTGCTGGCCTCGGCCGGCGAAGGGCCCCTGCAAGTGGCCATTGGCGAGGACGTCGAGGGGCATTCCATCGTCCACGACCTGGCGAAGATGCCCCATGTGCTCATTGCCGGCACCACGGGCTCTGGTAAGTCCGTCGAGGTCAACGGCATGATCATGTCCATTCTCAAGCGCGCCACCCCCGCCGAGGTGCGCTTCATCATGGTCGACCCGAAGCGCGTGGAGTTCGCCCCTTACGAGGGCATTCCTCATTTGTACGTGCCCGTGGTCACCGAATGCCGCGAGGCCTCCAGCGCGCTGTCGTGGGCCGTTGCCGAAATGGAGCGGCGCCTTAAGATGTTCTCCAAATGCGGCGTGCGCAACATCATCTCGTTCAACGAGAAGGCCCGGGCGGCCCAAGAGGCCGACGCGGCCGCCGAGAAGGCAGGGGAGGAGCCGCCAGAGAATCCCTACGGCGAGCCCATTCCCTACATTGTCATCGTCATCGACGAGCTGGCCGACCTCATGATGAACGTGGGCAAAGAGGTGGAGTTCTCCATCAGCCGTATCGCCCAGCTGGCCCGTGCTGCCGGCATCCACCTCATCATCGCCACCCAGCGCCCCTCCACCAATGTGGTGACGGGCCTCATCAAGGCTAATATCACCTGCCGCATCGGCCTTACCGTTGCCTCGGGCATCGACTCGCGCGTCATCCTCGACTCCGTTGGCGCCGAGAACCTCATCGGCCACGGCGATCTGCTCATCGGCATGCCCGAGTACCCCAAGCCCGTGCGCGTTCAGGGTCCTTTCGTCTCCGATGAGGAAATTGCCGCTGTGGTGGCGCACCTCAAGTCCCAGGGCGAGCCCGAGTATCACGATGAGATCCTGAAGACCAATGTGGTCACCCTCGGCGACAGCTCGCCGGCCGGCGACGGCGGCTCCGAGGATGACGATCCGCTCATCTGGGAGGCTGCCGATGTGGTGGTTTCAAGCGGTTTGGGCTCGACATCCAATCTTCAGCGCCGCTTGAAGGTCGGATATGCCCGCGCAGGACGTATAATGGATCAATTGGAAGAAAAGGGCATTGTGGGCCCGGCCAACGGCAGCCGCCCCCGCGAAGTCCTCGTCGATGAGATGGAGCTCGAGACGCTCAAGGCCTTCGAGACCCACGACGAGATGGAAGACTTTTAACTCGCAGCCTACCAGCTGCGACCGAATAGAGGAGACACACTGTGGCGAGACAGACTTCCTTTGGAGACATGCTCAGAAACGCTCGCGAGCGCAAAGGGCTTGACCTCTCTACCGCAGCGCGCAAACTGCGCATTCGCCCCGATATTCTGCGAGCCATTGAAGATGGCGACTTCGCGCGCATGCCCCCGCGCGGCTACACCTCCAACATGGTGGGTGCCTACGCCCGTCTGGTGGGGCTGAACCCGTCCGAGGTTACCCGCGCCTATCGCGACGAGGCCTACCAGTTCGAGACGGGACGCCGCCCCTACGACCGTCCCGACCGCAGCCATAGCTCCGAGCGCAGCTATGATCGCTCCGGCAGCCGCAGCGGCTCCTCCCGTTCCGGGCGCCGCACTGAAACTCTTGAAATGCCGAGCAACCGCTCCAACCGTTCACGGAGCTACGACAGCACCGGCGGTCGCTCTTCCCGCGGCGCAGCTCCCCAGCCTCAGTACACCAACTTGGTCCAGGGGCGTCAGGCTCCGGGCATTGCGGCCAACTTCGGCTCCATGCTGCCGCTCATCATTGTCGGCGCCATTATCGTGGGCCTGCTCGTGCTCGTCATCGTGCTTGCGTTCGGCAACCGCGGGGGCGAGGCCGAGGATACCCCGACCATTCCCATTTCCGGCATGGCCAATTCCGCCAGCACCACTTCAGGCAGCGGCGATGCTTCCAACACCGCCACCCCCTCGGTGGAGCCCGTAGCTCCCACCAGCGCAAAGTTCACCTGGGAAGTGCTCGACGGCAAAGAGGCCTACATCGAGATCTACAAGGACGACAAGACCATCATGGCTGAAACCGTCACGGGTCCCGACACCGGGGACGAAGACGTCACCGACACCCTGCGCTTCGTGACGACGAGCCCCGACAACGTCAAAATCTCGGTCGACGGCGAAGAGGTGAAGCTTACCAGCCCCAACGAGAACGGCGTTTACTCCTACACGGTCAACTTCGAAGACGTTCTCGAGCAGTGGCGCAAGGACAACGGCGTCAGCAGCGCGAAGGACGACACGACCAAAGACTCCGATGCTGCCGACGATGACTCCAGCGGCGATGCGGCCGGGCAGTCCGACGAGGGCGACGACAGCTCCACGGCAGGCTCCGGCGACAGCACCGACACCAGCTCTTCGGACAGCGGCGATGCTTCCGATAGCGACGGCACGGACAGCGCTGCCTCCGACAACGCATAACCTCGCATTTCGCATCAGCTCCCTATTTGCAAGAAAGGTATATCCATGGCAAAAGAATCCAGCTTTGACGTCGTATCCACCGTCGACATGCAAGAAGTAGACAACGCTTTCCAGCAGGCTCGCAAGGAGCTGGCCCAGCGCTACGACCTGAAGGACTCCGGCGCCGAGATCACCCTCGACAAGAACGGCCGCACCATGACGGTCAGCGCGCCGGCCGATTTTGTCGCCGGCCAGGTCATCGACGTCATCGGCTCGAAGCTCATCAAGCGCGGCATCGATCTGACCGCCGTGTCCTGGGGCGACCCCATTGCCGCCACCGGCGGCTCGGTGCGCCGCGTGGCCACCATTGTCGACGGCATCGACAAAGAGACGGCCGGCAAGATCAACAAGGACATCAAGGCCCAGAAGCTCAAGTGCAAGGTCACCATCGAGGGCGACAAGCTGCGAGTGAGCTCCGCCTCCCGCGACACCTTGCAGGAGGTCATCGCCTTCCTTAAGGGCCAGGACTACGGCCAGCCCCTCCAGTACGTCAACTACCGCTAGGTTTCGGCGCTCTATGGCATCGGCAGCCCCTCAGGGGCACGCAGCTCCACTGTGCACCGACGACACCGCCTGCGGCACGGTCAGCTTTGTCACTCTTGGCTGCGCCAAGAACGAGGTTGACTCCGCCGCCATGGCCCGAGCCCTCGAAGCGGCAGGCTATCGCGTCAGCGCCGCTCCCGACGAGGCCGATATCGTCATCATCAACACCTGCTCCTTTATTCAGTCGGCCACCGAAGAAAGCCTCGAGGCTATCTTCGAGGCCGCTTCGCTGCCGCGCGTGAGCTGCGGCGACGCCGCTATTGTCGTCGCTGGCTGTATGCCGGCGCGCTACGGCGATGACCTGGCCGACGAGCTGGAAGAAGCACGGGCTTTCGTTCCCTGCAGCAAGGAGGACGACATCGTCGCTGTCGCTGACGGTATTCTCGGCCTTGACCGTGCCGCCTTCGTTCGCCCCCAAGCCGCTGCAGAGCCGACGGCCGCTACCGCCGCCCGACCCAGCGAACTGGTCGGCGCCCCCTTCGCCTACGTGAAGATCTCCGACGGATGCGACCGGTACTGCTCGTATTGCACGATCCCCTTTATTCGTGGACGCTACCACAGCTTTCCCTTTGAGCGCATCGAGCAGGACGCGCGTCGCGTCGTCGAGGAGGAGGGCGTCCGGGAAGTGGTGCTCATCGCCCAAGATACGGGGCGGTGGGGCCAAGACTTTCCCGAGAAGCGCAGTCTGGCGTGGCTCGCCGACACCTTGGCCGCACAGTTTCCCGACACCTGGTTCCGCATCATGTACTTGCAACCGGAGGGCATAACCGACGAGCTTCTCGCCGTTATGGCCGCTCGACCCAATATCTGCTCTTACCTGGATATTCCTCTCCAGCACGTCAGCACCCCGATTCTGCGCGCCATGAATCGCACGGGGTCGCGAGCCTCCTTCGAGCAGCTTATCGAGCGCGTGCAGAAAGCCGTTCCCGGCATCACCCTGCGTACCACCCTCATCGCCGGTTTCCCCGGCGAGACCGAAGAGCAGTTCGAGGAATTGTGCGACTTCGTCGCCGAGGCCCCCTTCGATTACGTCGGCGTGTTTCCCTATTCGCGCGAAGAGGGCACGGCAGCTTACGATTTGCCCGATCAAATCGACGAGAACGAAAAGCTTGAACGAGCGCAGATACTGCGCGACACTGCCGACGCCGCCTGTGCAACGCGCATCGCGGAACGCGTGGGACGCACCTACGAAGTCCTTGTGGAAGGCGTCGAAGAGGACGGCCAGCGCTACGGACGCGCTCAGTGCCAGGCACCGGAAGTTGACGGTGTTACTTTTATCGAAAGGGGAGAGGTGGGCGAGCGCGTTTCGGTAACCATCGTCGACACGCTTCTCTACGAGATGGAAGGCGAGTAAACAACCATGACCGTTATCGAGCCCACGGCGCCCGAAAAGCTCTGGACCCCGGCCAATATCGTCACTCTCATACGCATCTGCCTGGTGCCTGTCTTCGTTTTGGCCATTGTCAGCCCGTGGCCCGAATGGGTCGGACTGCCCGGCATTACGCTCGAGGCGAAGCAGCTTATCGCCGCGGCCATCTTCATCCTCATCTCCTGCACCGACTGGATCGACGGGTATCTGGCCCGCAGCCGCGGAGAGGTAACCGATTTCGGCAAGTTCATGGACCCGCTGGCCGACAAGATCCTGGTCGCCGCGGCCCTTATTGCCCTGGTTGAACTTGCGGTACTGCCCGGGTGGCCCGTGCTCATCATCTTGGCCCGCGAGTTTATCGTGTCGGGCATTCGCATGATCGCGGCCAGCAAGGGCGAGGTCATCGCGGCAAGCTGGTACGGGAAGGCGAAGACGGTCTTCCAGATTCTCGCCATCATTCTGTTCCTAGTGAAAGACTCGCTCACCTTCAACACCGCCGGCGCCGCCTTCACGAACCCCATGTTCGTTCTGGCTTGGTTCGTTATGATCATCGCCTTGGTGCTCACCATCATGTCGATGCTCGATTACCTCGTGAAAGCCCGCCATCTGCTGCGCGGCTCTTCGGAAGCGGCGCAAGCGTCCTCCGAGCCCCACGACCCCGCCGATTCGCCCACCGAGATCGCTGCGCTCCAGATGGCCATCGACGAGCGCGCCGACGCCGTCATCAAGCTGGCCATAGCCCGCAACGTCACCATCTCCACCGCCGAAAGCCTCACCGGCGGCCTCATTGCCGCCATGCTCACCTCGGTAGCCGGCAGCTCCGCCGTAGTCCGCGGCGGCATTGTCAGCTACGTGAACGAGGTAAAAGAGGAGCTCCTGGGCGTTTCCGACGAGGTGCTCTCGCGCCAAGGTGCGGTGGACGAGACCGTGGCCCTGCAAATGGCCCGCGGGTCGCTGCGCGAGCTTCATACGAATCTCGCTGTTTCTGTTACGGGCATCGCCGGCCCGACGGGAGCTGAGCCGGGCAAACCCGTAGGCACCGTGTGGCTTGGCTGCGCTACCCAGACAGGCACCGAGGCGCGGGTCTATCATTTCGAGGGAGGACGCCAGGCGGTGCGCTTGCAAACCGTACTTGCCGCCCTCGACACCATGGAAACCGCTCTTAACACCCTCGAGGCCCGCTCGTAAAACTGGGCTGCGCAGCGTCCTCACGTTGTCCACATCCTAAGCATACGAACGGGATGCGACTCTGGCGCGAATCAACAGCGGTATAAAGACGAACCTATCACGTCCTCGTATCTTCACGATGCGCCCGCGTTGAAAGCGACGACGGCCCTACGTAAAAACTTCTTGACGCACATACGTTTGTTCGTATAATAGGAAACCAGGCCATTTGTTCGTATTGGGGCCAGACAAGGAGAGGTCATGAACGAAGATAAAGAGAAAATGCTCAAGCTCACCACCGATCAAATTGAAAGCAAGTTCGGCAAGGGCTCCATCATGACCTTGGGCGAAGGCGGTGCCGATCTGAACATCGGCGTCATCCCCACGGGCGCGCTGCCCCTCGATGCCGCTCTGGGCATTGGGGGGGTTCCCCGCGGCCGCATCATCGAGATCTACGGCCCCGAGTCCAGCGGTAAAACCACCTTGGCGCTGCAAATTCTCGCCGAGGCCCAGGCGCTCGGCGGCATCGTCGCCTTCATCGACGCCGAGCACGCTCTCGACCCGGTCTATGCCGCGCGTATCGGCGTCGACATCGACGAGGTGCTCATTTCCCAACCCGACACCGGCGAGCAGGCTCTGGAAATCTGCGATATGCTCGTGCGCTCGGGCGCCATCGACTGCGTCATCGTCGACTCGGTGGCCGCCCTGGTGCCCCGCGCCGAAATCGAGGGCGAAATGGGAGACACTACCGTGGGCCTTCAGGCCCGCCTCATGTCCCAGGCCCTCCGCAAGCTGGCCGGCTCGCTGTCGAAGTCGAACACCACCTGCATCTTCATCAACCAGCTGCGCGAGAAAATCGGCGTTATGTTCGGCAATCCCGAAACCACCACCGGCGGCCGCGCCCTCAAGTTCTTCTCCAGCGTTCGCATCGACATTCGCCGCATCGACTCCATCAAGCAAAACGGCGATGTTGTCGGCAATCGCGTGCGCGCCAAAGTGGTCAAGAACAAGGTAGCGCCGCCCTTCCGCCAAGCCGAGTTCGACCTCATGTACGGTGAGGGAATCTCTCGCGAGGGCTGCATTGTCGACATGGCCGTCGAGGCCGGCGTCGCAAAGAAGTCCGGTGCCTGGTACACCTACGGGGAAGAGCGCCTGGGCCAGGGGCGCGAAGCAGCCAAGCAAACCCTCAAGGAGAACCCCGATCTCCGTGAGGAAATCGAGCTGAAAGTCCGCGAGGCCTTCGACATCCCCGTCATCGAGCGCGGGGAAGGGGAGGACTCCTTCTCGCCGGCCCCTAAGTCGGGTAAGAAGAAGTAGCCGTGGGCTCCCAGGCCGACATACTCAATCAACTGAGAGAGGCCGTCGCTGCCATCGAACGCGGCGATGGCCTCTCTTCCACTGCCCCGTCCCCCTCGGCAGAAGTTCCAGCTCGCCGACACCCTGATGCAGAACCCGGCATGCACGGCGCCCCGCGCCACAGCACGGTGCGCCCATCAAGCAGCACTAAAAGCCGCACCACCGCTGCATCGTCCCTTGATGAAGCCGAGCATCCTGAGGAAGAAGCCCCTACCGCCCAAGAGGCCTACCAGAAAATCCTCCGTATCATCAGCGTGCGGGAACGCTCGAGCGTTTATCTGCGCGAGCGCCTTCGAAAAGAGGAGTATCCCTCCCAGGCCATCGAGGAGGCCCTCGAAAAAGCCCAGCGCCTTTACCTAGTTGATGATCGCCGCTACGGCGACGCCCTTATCCGCATGCGCCTCGCGGCAGGCAAGGGCCTGCGCGATGCCGAACAGGAAATAGAGGAACTTGGCATCGATCCCACCACCCTCGATGCTTGGCAGGAACATGCCGCCCAAGGCCCCGAAGTCGAGCGGGAGCGCGCCCTGGCCCTCCTGCGTCGTCGTCCTCCGCGCGCGAAAAACGCCCGCGATGCCGCCTTCCGCAAACTCGTGGGTCAAGGATACTCCACCGATGTGGCCGGATCCGTCGCGCGTCAGTGGGCTGAGGAGCAAGGCTAGACCCTCCCTTCCATGGTTCTATGGTCTTCAAGCGTCTTTCACGCCCTCTTCCAGGAGTTGCCGCACCTCAGGTCGTTGAGTTGCGCTATACTTTGAACCGTGGCTTTATGAGCTTTATACCCTGAGGGTATTGACTATAGATAAACATATATTTCATCATCCTTAGAGGTATATGCTCACGCCCGTTTGCTCGGGCTTTTTTTATGACTTCAACTGGGGCATGAAACCCCCGATGAAAGGAGGAATCCGCGATGGATCCCGTGCTGATTGTCGTTATCGGCGTCGTCGTCGGCGTGGTCCTCGGTTTCATCGTCTCTCGTGTTATCTCCAACGCATCGGGCAAGAACGCCAGCCGTGAGGCCGAGGCTCTTGTCGAGGATGCGAAGAAGCAAGCAGAGACGCTGCGCCGTGAGGCTGCCGTAGAGGCGAAAGACCAGGCCCTGCGCTACAAGCAGGAAATGGAAGAAGAGAATAAAGAGCGCATGCGCGAAGTGCGCTCGGCCGAGAGCCGCGTGGCTCAACGCGAGGAAACCTTGTCCCAACGCGAAGAGTCCCTTGATCGCCGCGTCGAGTCTCTCGATGCTCGCGAACACCAGCTTTCCTCGCTCCAAGGTCAGGTTGAGCGTCGCGAGCGCGAGGTTGACGAGGCCGAGAACGCTATTGCCCGGCACCGCGAAGAGGCCCAGATCGAAATCAACCAGGCACTCGAGCGTGCCGCCGGCATGAGCCCCCAGGAGGCCAAAGAAGAGCTCCTCGAGACCATTCACGACGAAGTGACCCGCGAGTCCGCCATCATCATTCGCGACGCCGAAACGCGCACGAAGGCCGAGGCCGATAAAAAGGCTCGCGAGATTCTCAGCCTCGCCATTCAGCGCGTGGCCGCTGACCATTCGGCTGAGAGCACGGTCTCTACCATTCATATTCCCTCCGACGATCTTAAAGGCCGTATCATCGGTCGCGAGGGCCGCAACATTCGCTCGTTCGAGCAGATGACGGGCACCAACCTCATCATCGACGACACCCCCGAGTGCGTCACCATCTCCTGCTTCGATCCGGTGCGCCGCGAAATCGGCCGTGTCACCATGGAGAACCTCATTGCCGATGGCCGTATTCACCCGGCACGCATCGAGGAGATTTACGAGAAGGCCGTGGCGCTGGTCAACCAGCGCGTCCAGGAAGCGGGTGAGCAAGCCTCGTTCGACACGGGCATCCACGATCTGCATCCCGAGCTCGTGCGCACCCTGGGCCGTCTGCGCTACCGCACCTCGTTCGGCCAGAACGTGCTCAACCACTCCCTCGAGGTTGCCTACCTTGCGGGGGTTATGGCTGCCGAGCTGGGGCTCGACCCCATTCCCGTGAAGCGCGCCGGCCTTCTGCACGACCTGGGCAAAGCCGTCGACCATGAGGTGGAGGGCAGCCACGCCGTCATCGGCGCCGACCTGGCCCGCCGCTTTGGCGAGCGTCCCGAAATCGTGCACGCCATCGAGGCCCACCACAACGACATCGAACCCAACTCGGTCATCGACGTGCTCATCCAGGCTGCCGACGCCGTTTCCGCGGCGCGCCCCGGCGCCCGCAAGGAAACCCTCGATGCCTACATCAAGCGCCTCGAGAAGCTCGAGGAAATCGCCAACTCCCACAAGGGCGTTGAGCGCACCTTCGCCATCCAGGCCGGTCGTGAAGTGCGCGTCATGGTGGAGCCCGAAGTGGTCGACGAGGCCCAGTCGGTGGTCTTGGCCCACGATATCGCTCACCAAATTGAAAGCGAAATGCAGTATCCCGGCCAGGTCAAGGTTGTGGTCATCCGCGAGAGTCGCGCGGTGGACTACGCGAAGTAGCCCATGGACGATTCGTCGCTGGCCACCTTCATAGATACCGTATGCGGCGAGAGCCGTCTCCGAGTCGAAGCCGACCTCGGGGACGGCTTCGTTCGTTTGCGCAGCTCCGAGGCGGAGCGCCGCCAAGCTGCCCAAGATATTCGCAGCAGCGAGGACATCGTTATCGAGCTTTTGCGCAACGCTCGCGACGCCGGCGCCCGTCACATCTTCTTGGCCACGCAAAAGAAAGGGAGCGCTCGCACACTGACCATCATCGATGACGGCTGCGGCATTCCCGCTTCCCAGCATGAGCGCATCTTCGAGCCGCGCGTCACCTCGAAGCTCGATACGGCGCATATGGACAAATGGGGCATGCACGGCCGCGGCATGGCCCTTTACTCCATCGCCGTGAATGCCCACGTGGCACGGGTGCAGAATTCGTCCCAAGGCAACGGGGCCAGCATTTTCGTTGAAACCGACACCAACCAGCTCGGCGAGAAAACCGATCAGTCCACGTTTCCCCACTTCGAGGCAGGGGAGGGTGGCGTCTTCGCCATGCGCGGGCCGAAGAACATCGTGCGCACCGTGGCGGAGTTCGCCTTAGAGCATCGCCGCGATTGTCAGGTGTTCCTCGGTTCGCCCACGGACATCGCCGCGGCCTTAGTGGCCTTCGGCATGGCTGCCCTCTCGCCGGCTGCCCGGGCGTTCTGCCCCGATCCCGAGGAGCTTCCCCTCGTCAAGCGTCTGGCTGTAGCCAGCGACCCCGACCAGCTCAGCGCCTTATGCGCCTCTCTCGGCCTCGAGCTCTCTTCGCGCTCGGCGCGACGCATCATCGACGGTTCCATTCCCGCAGCGCAGCCCCTTGTTGAGCGCCTGCGCGCTGAAAGCTTTCCCGCAGCCCCCAGTAACCGAAAGGCACGCAAGGCCCCTCGAGGCGACCAGCGTGGACTGCGCTTGGCCGATGAGGACATCGCCCTTATAAAAGACCAGGTACGCGCCGTTATGGCCGACATTGCCGAGCGCTACTACTTGGAAGGCACTGGCGACCCCGAGGTGTCAGCCGGCGCTGAGGCCATTCGCATCACCATCCCCCTGGAGAAGATGCGCTAGGGGCGCCTCGAAGTTGCACCGCGAGCAGCGAACCGATAGAATATGAACGCTGTCAATGATGAGGCCGTTGCCCCTGATTCGACAAAAACCCACTCTGAATCAAGCTTCAATACACTACCAATGACAAGGATCAGTGACGTGTCTAGCACCACAGAAACCCGACCGGCTATCGGCTGCCTCAAGGTCTCCTCGAAATCATCTCCTGCCTCGGTAGCAGGCGCCATCGCCGGCATGATCAAGGATGGAGCCACCGTTGAAATTCAGGCGGTCGGCGCCGGCGCCGTCAATCAGGCCGTGAAGGCCGTGGCCATCTCGCGGGGCTTCCTGTCGCCAGTGGGTATTGAAATCTGCTGCATTCCCTCCTTTGCCGACATCGTCATCGATGGCGAATACCGTACCGCCATTCGCTTTGCCGTCGAGCCCAAAGGGGCGCCGGTAGCTGTCGCTGTCGAAGCAGCTCAGTAACGGCGGCCGTTATGAGCTCAGTATTCGAAGGAGCCACCTTCTGCATCCACACGTTCGGATGCCAAATGAACAAGCACGATTCTGAGCGCGTTGCCGGCATGCTGGAAGGGCTCGGGGCGCTGCCCGTCGACACTATCGAAGAGGCGGACATCGTCGCGTTCATGACCTGCTGCGTGCGCGAGGCCGCTGATACGCGCCTCTATGGCCAAGTGGCCTCTATGAAAAACATTCCCGTACGCGATGGCAGCTCCTTCTCTAAGCGCCTCATTGCCGTCGGTGGCTGCATCGGCCAACGCGACGGTGAGAAGCTCACCGAGCAGCTGCCGCATCTCGATGTGGTCTTCGGCACCCATAACCTTGGCTCTTTGCCAGGGCTGCTTACGGCTGCCGCCCAAGAAGGAGGCCATCGCGTCGAGGTGCTCGACGCCGCCGAGGATTTTTCCTCCTCGCTGCCCACTGACCGCGAGCAAGACTGGGCCGCGTGGCTGCCTATCACCGTGGGATGCAACAACTTCTGCACCTACTGCATCGTTCCCTATGTGCGCGGGCGAGAGAAATCGCGCGCCCTGGAGGACATCGCCCAGGAGGCTCAAAGCTACGTCGATGCGGGTGTGAAGGAGATCACTCTGCTTGGCCAGAACGTGAACTCCTACGGGCGCGATCTTTACGGTGCGCCGCGTTTTGCCGATGTGCTCGACGCCGTCGATGCAACCGGCATCGAGCGTTTGCGCTTCGCCACCAGCCATCCGAAGGATCTCACCGACGAGGTCATCGCACGGTTCGGCACCCTTCGATCGCTCATGCCCGCGCTTCATCTTCCCGTGCAATCGGGCTCGAATCGCATTTTGAAGGCCATGAACCGCCGCTATACACGCGAGCATTACCTTGAGCTTATCGAGAAGCTGCGCGCCGTCGTTCCCGACATCGCCCTGTCCACCGACATCATTGTGGGCTTTCCCGGGGAAACCGAAGAGGACTTCATGGAAACCTATCGCCTGGTCGAGGAGGTAGGCTACCACCAAGTGTTCACGTTTATCTATTCGAAGCGCGAGGGCACACCGGCCGCCGAGATGGAAGACGACACTCCGCGCGAGGTCATTCAGGATCGCTTCGATCGCTTGGTCGACTTGGTGCAGCGCAAGGCTTTCGAGGCCAACCAGAGCGAGCAGGGGAGAACAGTGCCCGTGCTCGTGGAGGGCACTTCCAAGCGCGACGACGGCATTCTGGCGGGACGCAGCCCGAAAAACCAAACGGTGCACGCGCCGCTGCCCTTGGGCGTCGCCATCGATGACCTTATCGGCACGACGGTACCCGTGACCATCGACGAAGCACGCACTTGGTACCTGGCCGGCACGGTGGCCGATGAAAACGCTTAAGACGCCTGTTATCGCCCTTGTCGGTCCCACGGCCAGCGGCAAGACCGACGTGGCCCAGCAGGTGGCCCTTGCGCTAGACGGCGCCGTGATCAGTGCTGACTCCATGCAACTCTATCGCGGCATGGACATCGGCACCGGTAAGCTCCCCGTCCGCGAGCGCCTTGTGCCGCACTACGGCTTCGACCTGCGCAACCCCGGAGAACCCTATAGCGCCGCGCTCTTTCAAGAGTACGGTCGCACCTGCATTGAAAAGCTCGACGATCAGGGAACCCCGGCTGTCCTGTGCGGCGGCACCGGGCTCTATGTGCGCGCCGTTATCGACGATTACCAATTTCCCACTGGCGATCAGGTGGCCAATCCGGTGCGCGATCGCTATACCGCCTACGCCGCGACCCACGGCAACGAGGCCCTGTGGCGCCTCCTGCAGGAACGCGACCCGGAAAGCGCCGCGGTAGTGCATCCCAACAACGTGCGCCGCGTAGTGCGCGCCTTCGAGCTGCTGGAAGAGGGGGGCTCCTACGCGCGGCAAAAGGAGCAGCTGTCCCATATTCCGTCCTATCTTCCCTCGGTGCAGTTCGGACTAGCGGTTGATCCCGCTATCCTCAATGAGCGCATCAACCGCCGCGTCGACGCCATGATGGAGCAAGGTTTGCTCAACGAGGTCAAGGGGCTGTTAGCAGACGGCTTTCGCCAAGGAGTCACGGCGCCCCAGGCCATCGGCTACAAGGAGATTGTCGAAGCGCTTGAAGGGCGCTGCACGCTGGACGAAGCCGTTGAGAGCATCAAGCAAGCCACACGCCGCTACGCAAAGCGCCAACGCACCTGGTTCCGACGAGATAGCCGAATACACTGGATCGACGCCGATGATGGAGACATCCAGCGCATGAGCCGGGAAATCCTCGCGCAGCTCGATAGGTCAGCGCTTCCCGTATGAGAGAACTGGCCTTTTCCGCGGGTTGTGCTATTATACGGAACACTTGTCCCGCACCCTTTTGGTGCCGATCGAGGAGTGATGCCCATGCGCCTGTAACGACTTTCACCAACCGCTTCATTTGGTATTCCCGTCGTTACAAGAGAAGGAGCATGGACTATGACTGAATACTCTTCCGTTATTCAAAAAGGACCGGCCACTCTGGCCGAAGAGCGCCGCGAGCGCGCTGTGCTGGTGGGCGTGGATCGTCCGGGTCTTGAATGGCCCCTGGGCTCATCCATGGCCGAGCTCGAGCGTCTTGCCGACACCGCCGGCGCCGATACGGTGGCCTTCACGACGCAAAAGCTCGACGCTCCCAATCCCCGTACGTTCGTAGGTTCGGGCAAGGCCGAGGAAATTGCCGAATTGGCTCGTGCCCACGAGGCCGATCTCGTCGTTTTCGACGATGAGCTCACGCCGTCCCAGCAGGCCAACCTTGAGAAAATCATGGACAAGTCAGTGAAGGTCATTGACCGCACCGCCCTCATCCTCGACATCTTCGCCCTGCACGCCACCTCGAAAGAGGGTCGTCTGCAGGTGCGCCTGGCCCAGAACCAGTACCTGTACCCCCGCCTGCGCGGCATGTGGGCCCACTTGGCCTCGAACCGCATGGGCGGTGGCGTCGG